>JAIOJQ010000250.1 GCA_019911865.1 Thermoanaerobaculia bacterium | reverse complement strand
CCGGACGAGCGAGAGCGGCGAGGCCGAGCAGCAGGAAGGAGACGGGTGGCCGCGGCGGCCCGGCGAGATCGGCGCGCCGCTCGCCGACGTGCGCCGCGATGCCCGCCAGGGCGAGGACGTTGAACAGCGGCACCTCCATCCCCGAGATCGAAGCCCAGAGGAGGTAGTCGGTGCCGGCGACCAGGGTCGCCGCCAGGGCGGCGAGCGGCCGGCCGAGGCCGAGCCGGCGGCCGAGGACGAACGTGGCGCCCACCGAGGCCGCCTGCAGCGCCAAGCCGAGCAGCTTCGCCCACACCTCGACCGGACCGGGCAGCAGGAAGAGCGGCGCCAGCAGCAGGGTCCAGAGCGGCGCCGTCGAGCCGGCGACGAGGCGGCCGCCGTCGTAGGCGAGCCCCTCGCCGGCGGCGAGGTTGCGCGCGAACTGCAGGTGGATCCAGGAGTCGTCGAGCGGAAAGCCGCGCAGATCGCCGAACAGGTAGGCCTCGGCGGCCGCCAGGGCGAGCGGCGGCAGGGCGCTGAGCAGGACGAGCGCGCCCAGCCAGCGGCGCTCGCGGGCCCGCTCGCATGCGGCCGCCTCGCGCGCAGTCGTCGCCGTCGTCATCGGTTCGACATCCGGGCGGAGCCTAGCGCAGGGCCAGCCCGGGGCGCCGGCGCGATGCTAGATTGCCGCTCCCGCATGACGACTCCCGACCGACCGCCGCTCGAACGGGCCGCGCGCCACAGCGCCCGCGTCGCGCTCTGGGCGAGCCTCGTGGCCACCGCGCTCGCGGCGCTGCTGCTTCACCGCTTCGCCACGCCGATCCCCGACGCTTCCTGGCGGGAGGCGAGCCGGGATCAGGAGCTCTGGCTGGCGGTCGACTTCGCGACCCGACCCGAGGTGGAGCTGCTGCGCGAACTGGTCTCGGTCGACACCAGCGCCCCGCCCGCCGGCGAGTCGTCGCGCGAGGCCGAGCTGGCCGACCGCATCGCGGCGCGGCTGGCGCACGCCGGCGTTCCGGCCACCGTCGAGCGCTTCGCCGACGGCCGGGCGAACCTCTGGGCCTTCGTCGAGGGGGCCGACCCGCGCGCTGTCGTGCTGCACGGCCACCTCGACGTCGAGCCGCCGCTCGAGGAGGGCGCGTGGAGATTCCCCCCGTTCTCCGGCGCCATCGACGGGCCCTGGATCTACGGGCGCGGCATGTACGACATGAAGAGTCTGCTGGCGGCGCAGTTGCTGGCCTTCGAGGCGGTCGCCGCCGAGGCGCGGGCCGGCCGGCTTCCGGCGCGCTCGTTGATGCTGCTCTTCACTTCGAGCGAGGAGAGCGGCAGCGACACCGGCACGCGCTGGATCCTCGCCGAGCACCCCGAACTGGTGGCGCGCCTCGCAACGGTGCTCACCGAAGGGGGAGTGATCGAGGCGCTCGGGCCGCGCGAGGTCAAGTACTTCGGGGTCGAGTTCGCGCAGAAGCGCTTCGCCTTCTTCGAACTCTGCGCCGCCGACCGGGAGAGCCTCGCCAGCCTGCGCGCCGAATTGCTCACCCGTGGAGCTTCCGACGCGCGGCCGCGCGTCTCCCCGGAGGTCGCCACCTTCCTCGCCTCCTACGGGCCGTCGCGCGGCCGCGAGGACTACCGGGTGCTGCTGCGGGATCCGGAACGACTGGTGCGCGAGGACGACCGCTTCCGCCAGCTCACGCCTTTCCTGCAATCCTTGTTCAACGAGGCAGTCTACGCCTTCGAACCGCAGCCGGCCGAGGGGGGAGGGTGGACGATGAAGACCGTCGCCCACTTGCTGCCCGGCTCGTCTCTCGAGGCGCTGCTGGCCGACCGGCTCCCCCCCTGGCTCACCCACGGCGTTACGGTGGGCCCGGCCCTGCTCGCCGGCGCCGACCACGGCTCGCCGGTCGACCATCCCGACTTCCGCGCCCTCACCGGGGTCGTGGCGCGCCGGCACCCCGAGGCGGCGGTCGGCCCCTACTTCCTGCCGGTCACCGCAACCGACGCGCGCCACTTCCGCGCCGCCGGTCGGATCACCTACGGGTTCTCGCCGTTCGTCCTCATGCCGGCCGAGACGACCGGCATCGGCAAGCCGGACGAGAAGATGCAGCTGCCGGCCTTCCTCGCCGGGACAGCGCTCTATCGGGAAGTGGTCGAGACGCTGGTCGCCGCGCCGGCGCGCACCGGCGACTGACACGTCGCGGACGCTCCCGCTGACAAATTTTTGACGTCCGCCCGCGACTCCCCACGTAAATGCTTGTTTCTGCAAGGGCGAACGACTGGCATTGCCTGTGCTAGGTTGACTGCTGAAACTTCCAGCGGAATTGGCCGTGGAAGGAGAACCCCAGGAAGGGGAGGGAACTCGAATGATTTCGAGACTCCGCAACCGCCAGAAGGGCTTCACGCTGATCGAGCTCCTGATCGTCGTGGCGATCATCGGCATCATCGCCGCCATGCTGATCCCGAACCTGATCGACGCCCTGCAGAAGGCGAAGCAGAAGCGGACCGTTGCCGACATCCGCAACACCGGCACCGCGTTCATGTCGTGGGTCACCGACCAGGCTTCGGCCGCCGCGGCCGGCCAGGGTGCCACCCAGTGGTCGGGCGCCAGCATGTCCACCCGGTCGTACGGCTGGATGAACGCCACGCTGCACCCGACCAACACGTTCTTCTACATGCAGAACGTGCCGTCGCTCGACGGCTGGAAGTACAGCCTCCTGTTCGCCTACGGCGGCAACCCGCTGGCGGCGCAGGTGATCGCGATCGGTTCGGGCGGCCGCAACAGCACGTGGTCCCCGGCGTTCCTCTCCACCGTGACGGTGGGCGGCTTCACGCCGACCAACTACGACCAGGACATCATCTGGGCGGATGGCTTCTTCGTCCGCTGGCCGGGCACCAACCAGCCCGCCTGATCCTTTCCGGATCGGGATCTCCGAAGAGCGCCGCGGGAAGCCGCGGCGCTCTTCTTTTTTGGCCGGCATCTCCCGCGGCCCGATAGACTGCGGCGTTCGGATGCGTCTGCTCTCCACCCTGCTCGTCGCGCTGCTTCCGGTGGCCGCGCCGGCCGCCGGCCAGCCGCTTTCCCCGGCGGCCGCGGCGCTGACCGAGTATCTGCGCCTCGACACCACCAATCCCCCCGGCCGCGAGGCCGCGGCGGCGGCCTTCCTCGCCGCCCGCCTTGCCGCGGCGGGGATCGCCAGCCAGCGCTACGTCACCGCCGACGGGCGGACCAGCTTCGCCGCGCGCCTGCCGGCCACCGTGCCGCCCGGCGAGCGCGGCGGCGGGATCGTCCTGCTCCACCATCTCGACGTGGTCCCGGCGGGCGAGGGGTGGACGATGCCGCCCTTCGGAGGCGAGGTGAGGGACGGCGCCCTCTTCGGCCGCGGTGCCATCGATTCCAAGGGGCTCGGCGTCGCCTTCCTCGAGGCCTTCCTGGCGGCCGCCCGGCTGCCCGATCGACGGCGCGAGCTGCTCTACCTCGCGGTGGCCGACGAGGAGACCGGCGGCCTCGCGGGCACGGCGTTCCTCTGGGAGCGCCACCCGGAGCTGTTCGCCGGCGTCGAGGCGGTGCTCGGTGAAGGGGGGAGCAATCGGGTCGTTCTCGGCAGGACTTTCCACTTCGGCGTCGAGGTGGCCCAGAAGCGGCCGCTCTGGCTCGAGGTGACGGCGCGCGGGCGCCCGGGGCACGCCTCGAGCGTCAACCCGGAGAGCGCCGCCCACCGGCTGATTGCCGGCCTGGCGCGGCTGCTCGAGGCGCCGGCCGTCTGGCGGGTGACGCCGGTCGCCCGCCGCTTCTTCGAGCAGCTGGCGCCGCACGACCCGCAGGCGGCGAAGGTGGCCGCCGACCTCGACCGGATCGCCGCCACGGGCGAGCCGACCGCGGCGATCGTCCCCGGCATGGGGGGGCTCTTCCTCGACACGTTGCAGGTGACGCAGCTCGCCGCCGCGGACCGCATCAACGTGGTCGCCGGCGAGGCCCGGGCGTCGATCGACATCCGGCTGCTGCCCGACAGCGATCAGGAGGCGTATCTCGCCGCCCTGCGCGAGCGTCTCGGCGGCGGCTTCGACATCGCGGTCCGGCTCGCTGCGCCCCCGTCTCCCGCCTCGCCCGACCACGGGCCGGTCTGGAAGGCGATCGCCGCGGCGCTCGGCGGAGAGCGCGTGCCGGTGGTGCCGGTCTTCATCGGCGGCATCACCGACGGGCGCTACTTCCGCCAGCGCGGTATCGCCGCCTACGGCGTCTCGCCGTTCGAGATCGAGAACCTGCTGCTGCGCGGTGTGCACGGGCCGGACGAGAGGATGCCGCTCGCCGCCTTCGACGCCGGCGTGGCGCGCAGCATCGACCTGGTGCGGCGCCTGGTGGCGCCGGCCGACGAAATCACGGAGTCCCGATGACCCAGCGCGCCACCCGCGGCCACGGCCTGCTCGAGCCGCTCCTCGCCCGCCTTCGCGCCCGGCGCGCCGAGGCGCTCGTCCCGCCGGCGCTGCGCCAGGGGCGGGTGCTCGACATCGGCTGCGGCTCGAGCCCCTACTTCCTCTCCCACACCTACTTCGCCGAGAAGCACGCCGTCGACCAGCTGCCCCCAGCGCCCGGAAACGGTGACATCGCCTGGCATCAGCTCGACCTCAACCGGGCGCCGAAGCTGCCGTTCGACGACGGCTGGTTCCAGGTGATCACCATGCTGGCGGTGGCCGAGCACCTCGACCCGGCGGCGCTCGAGCAGCTGTTCGCCGAGTGCCGCCGCGCCCTCGCGCCGGGAGGGCGGCTGATCGTCACCACTCCGGCGGCGCGCGCCGACCGGGTGCTGCGCCTGTTCGCCCGCATCGGCCTGGTGTCGGCCGAGGAGATCGACGAGCACAAGTACGCTTACACCCCGGCGCTGCTCGGCTGGTACTTCGGCCGCGCCGGCTTCGCCATGGAGCGGGTCGACGCGGGGACTTTCGAGCTGGGCTACAACCTCTGGGCGACGGCGGATCGCTGAGCCGCCCGGGCGCCGCATGACGAGTCCCCGCTGGCGCGCCCTGCTCCCCCTTGCCGGGGGTGCCGCACTGCTGGTGGCGCTCGCCGGGGGCCTGCTGTCGCCCGGTCGCATCCTCGCCACCCGCGACGTCCTGCAGTTCCACCTGCCGCTGCGCACCACCTTCGCGCGCCTGCTGGCGCACGGCCTGCCGGAGTGGAACAGCTGGATTTCGGGTGGCCAGCCAGTGCTCTCCGATCCGAGCTATGCCGCCTTCTATCCGCTCACCTGGGCGCTGACGCTGTTTCCGGGCCCCTGGGCCATCTCGCTGTATGCGCTGGTCCACCTGGCGCTCGGCGCGGCCGGCGCCTGGGTTCTGCTGCGCCACCTCGGTTGTCGATCGCTCACTGCGGCGCTCGGCGCGGCCGCCTGGACGGCCGGCGGCGTGACCGTGTCGTGTGCTTCCGCCCTGACCCTGCTCGGCGGCGCCGCCTGGCTCCCCTGGATCCTGGCCAGCACCGATGCGCTCCGGCGGGCGGCGGCCGGGCGAGAAGCCCGTCGCGCCGTCTGCGCCCTGGCGGCGACGCTCGCTCTCGCGCTGCTCAACGGGGAGCCGGTGACCGCCTTCTGCGGCGCCCTCGCCGCGACCGCCTTCGCGCTCGCGCCGCGGCCGGACGCCAGGGCCCGACGAGTCCCGGGGCGACTGGCGGCCGCCGCGCTGCTCGCCGTCGGTCTCGCCGCGATCCAGCTGGCGCCCGCCCTGGGGCGACTGGCGGATTCGGATCGCGCGGACGGCCTGTCGTTCGCCCAGGCGACCAACTGGTCGATGCCGCCGTCCCGCGCACTGGAGTTGCTCTTCCCGCGCCTGCTCGGCGACCCGGCGTGTGCCGACGAGGGCCTCTGGTTCGGCTGGGGCGTCCACGATCAGGACTATCCGTTCTTCCCGGCGGTCTATCCGGGGCTCGCGGTGCTGCTGCTGGCGCTCGCCGGCCTGGCGGCGCGGCCGATTCCGTACCGCGGCGCCTGGCTGCTGATGGCCGGCGGCGGCACCCTGCTGGCGCTCGGCCGCCATACGCCGCTCTACCCGCTGCTGCACCACTTCGTGCCTCCTTTCGGCAGCCTGCGCTACCCGGAGAAGTTCTTCCTCCTCGTCGCGGCAGCGCTCGCTTTCGCGGCGGCGCTCACCCTCGAGCGCTGGCTCGCCGAACGGGAGGCCGGGCGGCGTGGCGAAGGCGACCTCCCCCTCGCCCTCGCCGCCTTCGCCACGGCGCTCGCCGGTGGCGCGTTCGCCTTCGTCCGTCTGGCGCCGGAGCAACTGGAAGCCTGGATCGCCGCTCACGCCGGGATTCCGCCCGGACCGCGCCTGCTCGAACGAGCGCTGGCGCTCTACCGGACCGAAACGTTGGCCGTGCTGGCAGTCGCGGCGGTGACGCTCGCCCTCTTCGCCCTGCTGCGCCGGGAGCGTCCCGCGGCCCGACCGCTCGCCGCGGCTCTGCTGCTGCTCGTCGGCGCCGATCTGGTGGCTCGCCATCGCGGCCTGCTGCCGACCCTCCCGGTAGAAGTGCTGACCCCTCCCCCGGTGGCGCGCGACCTCGCGGGGGTGCCCGGCCGCATCTTCGCCACCGCCACTTTCGATCGGCGTCCCGACCTGCAGGCGCTCGCCGAAGCGCCACGACAGCGCCGGATCGAGAGCCAGCTGGCACGCCTCGAACCCTGGACGGCCGTCCTCTGGGGGATCCCCTACGCGCTGACCGAGGACTTCGCGGTGACCTTCACCGCGCCGTTGCGGCGCGCCCTGCGAACCGCCGAGCAGCTCTCGACGCCGCAGGAGAGCGAACGCTTCCACCGCCTGCTCGGCGCCTGGGGGGCGGCGCACACGGTGGTGCGCACCGACCCCGAACGGATCGCCCGCGCTATCGCCAACGGTGCTCCACTGCCCGCCGCGGCGACGCTGCGCACCAACCCGTGGGCGCTGCCGACCGTCCGCTTCCTCGCCGCGGCGGAGAGCTTCGCGACGCCGCAGGAGGCGCTCGCCGCGGCGCTCGCGGCGGGCCTGCCGCTGGCCGAGCGCGAGTACGTCGCCGGCGGCGGCTGGAACGGTACGGGGCAGTTCGGGCTGCGGCGCCACTTCGCCGTCGCCGCGGATTCGGGCGACCGGATCGAAATCGATATCGAGCCGGGGGGGCGGACGCTGCTGGTGGTCGCCAACACCTTCGACCGCAACTGGCGCGCCCGCGTCGACAGCGCCCCGGCGACGCTGCTCGAGACCGCCGCCGGCTATCAGGCGCTGGTGGTACCGGCCGGCACGACCCGCGTGGTGCTCGTCTACCGGGATCCGCTGGTGCGCGTCGGCGCAGCGGTATCCCTGCTGGCGCTGCTCGCCGGCGCCGTGGCCTGGCGGCGCCGCACGGCAACCTGAGCGGCCGCGTCGTACAATCCCGCCCCGCGTGCCACCCTCCTGGTTTCTGGTGCTCTGGTCGGGGCTGGCCGGCCTGGCGGTCGGCAGCTACCTCAACGTGCTCGTGCATCGCCTGCCGCTCGGCCTGTCGACGGTGCGGCCGCGCTCGCGCTGCCCCGCCTGCGGCGCACCGATCCGCGCGGCGGACAACATCCCGGTGCTCTCCTGGCTGCTGCTGCGCGGCAGGTGCCGCGACTGCGGCGCCGCGATCTCGCCCCGCTATCCGCTGGTCGAGCTGCTCACCGGCGTCGCCTTCGCCGGCTGCGTGGCGCGCTTCGGCTTCCGTCCGGCGGCGCTTGCCGCGGCGGTGCTGGCGGCGCTGCTGATTGCCCTGGCGGCGATCGACCTCGACCACTTCCTGCTCCCCGACAAGCTGACCCTGCCGGGGATCGCCCTCGGACTCGCGGCGCAGTTCCTGCTCCCCGACGGCGCTCCGATGGCCGGCCTGCGCGGCGCTCTGGTCGGCGCCGGCGTGCTGCTGCTCATCGCCGGTCTCTGGGAGCTGGCGCGCGGCGTCGAGGGGATGGGGCTCGGCGACGTCAAGATGCTGGCGATGGTCGGCGCCTTCCTCGGCGCCGGCGGCGCGATGGTGACCCTCGTCTTCGCCACCTTCGCCGGTTCGCTCATCGGCCTCGCCCTGGTGGCGCGGCGGGGCGGCGACCTGCAGACGATGCTCCCCTTCGGCGTCTTCCTGTCGGCCGGCGGCCTGGTCGCCCTGTTCGCCGGCCGGCCGCTGGTCGACGCCTGGCTCGGCCTGCTGCGATGAGCCGGCCGCCGGCGCGGGGCCTGCGGCGGGAAGGGCCGATCGTGCTGGTGGTGGCGCTGGCGATCTTCGCCGCGCTCGCCGGCTTCACCCTGCTCGCCTGGCGCGGCGCCGTCGAGCGGACGACCGCCGAGCGCGAAGCCGAGGCCCTCGCCCTGGC
>JAIOJQ010000249.1 GCA_019911865.1 Thermoanaerobaculia bacterium | reverse complement strand
CGGCGGCGGGGACCGGCGCGGCGAGTGGAGCCGCCGCGGCTTTCGCCTCCCTGGCGGCACCATCGTCGACCGGCGCGACCTCCTGGGTCTCGTCGGCGGCGATGCGGTCGAGCAGTCCCTGGCGCAGCTCCGGCGGTGCCTCCGCCGGCTCGAGCGCGAAGGCGAGCAGACCCATCGCCTCGAGGTCGAGGCGGCGCAGGACGTCCTCGACTTCGTCCTCGCCGGAGATCACCCGGGTGTCGTCCGAGCCGGGGATCCGCCCCAGCTCGGCGAGCACGGCGAGGGCCGCGGTCTCTTCGGGATCGGTCGTGCGGTTCACATCAACTCCCGGACTTCGTCGCGCAGCTGCTGGCGGAGCTTCTTCATCCCGAGCAGCGCCCGGGTCTTGACCGTCCCCAGCGGCGCGCCGGTGCGCGTCGCGATCTCGGTCTGTGACAGCCCCTCCCAGAATGCGAGCTCGAGCACCTGGCGCTGCTCCTCTGGCAATTCGGCCAGCGCCGCGCGTACCCGGCGGCGCCTCTCCGTCTGCAGTACGTTCGACTCGGCCTGGCCGGACGTCTCCGGCAGCGTCTCGGCGGCGGCGGCCTCGGCCGTCCGCTGGCGCGACTTGCGCGTCCGCAGCCGGTCGAGGGCGCGGCTGCGCGCGATGAGCACCAGCCAGGTGGAGACCGACGAGCGCCCCGGGTCGTAGCGCTCGGCCTGGATCCAGGCCTGCAGAAACGACTCCTGGAGAACCTCCTCGGATTCGGCAGCCGGACCGAGGATGCGCCGCGCCACGCCGAGCAGCAGGCCGCCGAAGCGGTCGTACAGCGCGGCCAGGGCCGACGGGTCGCGCTGCGCCATGCGGCGCACCAGCGCGAGATCGTCGATGGCGTGCAGCGGAACAGGCGAAGCAGGTGCCGCGGGCATCGGCGCTCGTTCGAAAGAGTCGCTACGATAGCATGCGCCGCGTGACCGGGCTGATCCAGATCGCCGTCGTCGGCGCGGCGGCGTGTGACGAGGAGACTGCGGAACTGGCGCGCGCCGTCGGCGCCGGTCTCGCCCGCGACGGCGCCGCGCTGGTGTGCGGCGGCAGCAGCGGCGTCATGGAAGCCGCCTGCCGCGGCGCGCGTGAGGCCGGAGGCCGGACCATCGGCGTGCTCCCGGGCGTCGACGCGGCCGCCTCGCCGCCGGGGGATTTCCTCGACGTCGTCCTCTACTCGGGCCTCGGCGAGGCGCGCCATCTCACGGTGGTTCTCTCGGCCGCCTCGGTCATCGCCATCGGCGGCGGCTGGGGGACCCTGGCCGAGATCGCCGCGGCGCTCAAGTCGCGGGTTCCGGTGGTCGCCCTGCGCAGCTGGAACCTGCGCCGCCCCGACGGCCTCGCCGACCCGCTGCTCGCCTATGCCCGCACGCCCGAAGACGCCGTGACCCTCGCCCTGCGCTCGGCGCGGCGCGAGCGCCCGGTCGCGATCTGAACCGGCACAGCGCGACCGTGCCGTCTCCCGGAGCCCCCATGAGTTCGCACGAACCCCCCGCGCCGCAGCGCGTTCCCGCCATCCGCGTCGTCATGATGCCCAAGGACACCAACGCCCTGGGGACGATCTTCGGCGGCGTCATCCTCTCCTACATCGACCAGGCGGGAGCCGTCGAAGCCCACCGCCACTGCCCCGGACGCCTGGTGACGGTGGCGATGCGCGAAGTCGTCTTCCACGCCCCGGTCCTCGTCGGCGACCTGGTGTCGTTCTGGACCGCCACCCGCCGCGTCGGCACGACTTCGGTGACGGTGTACGTCGAGGTCGAGGCGGAGCGGGGCCACACGGGAGCACCGAAAGTGAAAGTGACCGAGGCGGAAGTGGTTTTCGTGCACGTCAGCGAGGACGGCCGGCCGCTGCCGATCCCGCGCCCCGCCGGCTGAGCCGGCGAGCGGGCCGATCGGTATCGCCCGCGGTCAGCGCCCCCAGGGCTCGAAACAGGAGCGGCAGCGCGCCTCGTACGACTCCGCGTCGCCCACCTGGACCTGGTCGGCGCCGCCGGCGATGCGCTGGCTGTAGTGGGCCGGCGAGCCGCAGCGGACGCAGACAGCGTGCATCTTGTCGACCAGCTCGGCGAGGGCCAGCAGGCGGGGCATCGGCCCGAAGGGGCGTCGGTCGAAGTCCTGGTCGAGGCCGGCGACGATCACCCGCACGCCGTGGTCGGCCAGCTCGGTGGCGAGGTCGGCCAGCGCCTCGTCGAAGAACTGCGCCTCGTCGATGCCCACGACCTGGACGCCGAGACGCAGGCGCGTCTTGAGCTCGGCGGCGTCGCGCACGCTCTCGGCCTCGAGTTCGCGCAGGTCGCGGGTGATCAGTCGCCCCGGCTCGTGGCGCGAGTCGGTCACCGGCTTGAACACCTGCACCCGCTGGCGCGCGATGGAGGCGCGTCGCAGGCGACGCACCAGCTCCTCGCTCTTGCCCGAGAACATGCCGCCGGCGATCACCTCGATCCGCCCCGGCGCTCCGTCCATCCTGTTGAGCTGCATCGCCTCCGCCCGTCCGTTCGAGCCGCCGATGCTATCCTGCGCCGCCATGTCGCGCCGCATCTTCAGCTACGACGAGGCCCTGGCGAGCTTTCCCGTGGTGCGCGACCGCACGGAAGCCGCGGTGCAGCAGATCGCCGCGCTGTCCAACGAGCTGCGCGGACGCGGCGACGTCGAGCAGCGCCGCGCGGAGTTCGAGTCGGCCTGCCGCGAAGTGGTCGACCAGTGGGCGCTCGAAATCGAGTCGGTCGGCTGCTCGGTCAAGGGGCCCTGGCTGGTCGACTGGGACTCGGGCGCCGGCTGGTTCTGCTGGCGCTACCCGGAGCCGACGGTCGGCCATTTCCACGGCTACGACGAAGGCTTCGCCGGCCGCGTCCCGGTGGCCTGACCGCCGGGCCGCCTCAGGAGACCGCCGCCAGGCGCGCCAGCGGGATTTCGCACAGAAAGGCCACCACCTGGTCGGCGGCAGCCAGCCGGGGATCCCCCTTGCGACCGACGCCGACCGTCTCGAGTCCGGCGGCGCGCGCCGCGGCGAGCGCCGCCTCCCGGCTCTCGATGACCAGCACTTCGTGCGGGTGGATCAGCCGCGCCGGCAGCGGCGGCTCGGCGTTGAGCGCCATCAGCGCCAGCCGGTAAGCCTCCGGATCGGCCGGGTCACCGTCGATCGACTCGCCGGTCACCAGGACCTTGAACTGCGCCGCCAGGCCGGCGCGCCCGAGCGCCGCGCGCACCTCTTCGCGATGCGC
>JAIOJQ010000248.1 GCA_019911865.1 Thermoanaerobaculia bacterium | reverse complement strand
GCGCGAAGCCACGGTGAAGACCCGCCTGCACCGGGCGCTGCGGCAGCCCCTCGGCGAGCACGGCCCGCAGCTTGAGCCGCGCCCGGTGCAGGCGGGTCTTCACCGTGGCTTCGCGCAGGCCGAGCACCGCGGCGATCTCGGCGAGCGTCAGCTCGGCGACGTCGGCCAGCACCAGGGGGAGCCGGAACGCTTCGGGCAGGGCGGCAATCGCCCGCTCGACGAGGCGACGCGCCTCGTCGCGCTCGGCGGCGCGATGCGGATCCGCGGTGCCGGAGCCGAGGTCGGGCATCGTCGGACCGGGGCGCGGCAGCAGCTCGTCGAGCGTTTCGAGCCGCGCCGGTTCGCCGGAACGGCGCCGGTGCATGCGCTGGCAGACGCGGCGGGCGATGGCGTAGAGCCAGGCGCGGGCCTGGTCGGGGTCGGCGAGCTGGCCGAAGGCGCGCCAGGCGCGGGCGAAGGTCTCCTGCGCCACGTCCTCGGCATCCGACCCGTCGCCGCAGCTGCGGCGCGCGAAGGCGACGAGGCGGGGCCCCTCGCGGTCGACCAGCTCTTCGAAGTGGCGGCGCGCCGCGGCGGAGGATGCGGGGCGGGGCGGGCGACTCACGCGGAGACTCTAGCGCGCTAGCGCGCCGCCAGGAGTCGCGCCGCAGCTCGCCCGGCGACGGCGCCGCTCGACCAGGCCCACTGGAAGTTGAAGCCGCCGATGCGGCCGTCGACGTCGAGCAGCTCGCCGCACAGGTGGAGGCCCGGGCAGCGGCGCGACTCGAGCGAGTCGAGTTTCACCTCGGCGAGCGGCACGCCGCCGGCAGTCGCTTCGGCGTGCGCGAAGCCGCGATCGCCGGCGACCGGCACCTCCTGCTCGAGCAGCGCCGTGACCAGGGCGCGCCGCGACTCGCGGGGGAGCCGCAGGGCGGTAGCGTCGGGATCGAGGCCGGCGCTGCGCACCAGTGCGGCGGCGAGGCGGTCCGGCAGACGGCCGGCGAGCCACCTGCCGAAGCTGCGCCGGCCGAGCCCGGCGAGCTCGCTGGTGAGTGAATCCGGGGTGCTGGCGGGAAGCAACGAGATCACCAGCTTCGTCGCCGCATCCTGCTGCCGCGCTGCGAGCAGGTGACGGCTGACGTCGAGCACCACCGGCCCGGAGAGGCCGAAGTGGGTGCACAGCAGGTCCCCCTCCCATCTGCCGAGCCGCCGGCCCGAGGCCGCGCGCACTTCGAGGCGTGCCGGCGTCGCGACGCCGGGCAGGGCGCGCAGAAAGTGTCCCTCGGGAAGCAGGAGCGGCACCAGTGCCGGGAAGATCGTCGCGGTCGTGCGGTGACCGAGGGTGCGCGCCAGCGTGTATCCGGCGCCGTCCGAGCCGCTGCGCGGCAGGGCCTGCCCGCCGGCGGCGAGGATCACCCGCCGCGCGGACAGCACCCCCCAGGCGCCGCCCAGCCGGAAGCCGCCGTCGACCCGGTCGATCGACTCGACCCGGCAGGGGTGGCGCAGCTCGACGCGCCCGGAGCGCGCCGCCGCGAGCAGGGCATCGAGGACGGTGCGGGCGCGGTCGGTGACCGGGAAGAGCTTGCCGGTCGGCTCGCGCTTGAGCTCGACGCCGAGCTGGCGAAAGAAGTCGATCGTCTCGGGCAGCGGAAAAGCGCGCAGGATACGGGCGATCGCCGGCGGCGTCGAGCCGGCGTAGTCGGCCGCCGTGACCTCGTGGTGGGTGACGTTGCAGCGGCCGCCGCCGGCGACGAGGATCTTGGCGCCGAGCGTGCGCGCGCCGTCGAGCGCCACGATGCGCAGCGGCGCCGTGCGGGAGGCCTGGATCGCCGCCATCAGGCCGGCGGCACCGGCGCCGACGACGGCGAGATCGCACCTGCCCGCGTCGACGGCCAACGACGCAGTCAGTGCAGGAAGCGGATCGCCACGAAGCCGAGGATGCCGGCGGCGGTCACGGCGAGCAGGACCCACTCGAGCTTGTGTTCGATGAACGGACGGATCCGCTCGCCGTAGCGGCCGATCAGGCCGGCCACCAGGAAGAAGCGGAAGGGGCGACCGATCGCCGAGCCGAGAACGAACAGGCCGAAATCGAAGTGAAACAGGCCCGAGGCGATGGTGAAGACCTTGTAGGGGATCGGCGTGATCGCCGCGACGAGCACCCCCCAGAAGCCCCAGGTGTCGTACCAGTGGCGGACCTTCTCGATCACCTCGTGCCCCTGGTAGAAGTCGACGATCGGCTTGCCGACGGAGTCCCAGAGGCCCCAGCCGATCGCGTAGCCGAGCGTGCCGCCGACGACCGAGGCGAGCGAACACCAGAGGGCGTAGCGGGCCCAGCGCCGGGGAGCCGCGAAGGTCATGCCGATCAGCAGCACGTCGGGGGGAACCGGGAAAAAGGAGGACTCGGCAAAGGAGAGGATCACCAGCGCCTTGGTCGCGTGGCGGGTCGCCGCCCAGTGCAAGGTCCAGAAGTAGAGCTTGCGGATCGGGTTGCGCGTTGCGCGAGCCTGCTCCAGGGCGCTCGCCGGGGGCGTCTCCACCAGTTCGGGCTTCATCGGCCGGCGACTCCACCAGAGAACCGGGGATTCGGCAAGCAGGCCCCCCGGAACTCTCGTAAAATCGCCGGCGATGACCCTCACCGGCAAACAGCGAAAGCAGCTGCGCGGCCTCGCCCACGACCTCGACCCGGTCGTCCAGGTCGGCAAGGAGGGGATCACCGACGCGGTCCTCGCCCAGGTCGATCGCGCCCTCGACGCCCACGAACTGATCAAGGTCCGCTTCCTCGCCGGGCGCGCCGAAATGGACGAAGGCATCGGGGCGATCGCGCGGGGCACCGGCGCCGAGGCGGCCGGCAGCGTCGGCCACGTGGCCATCCTCTTCCGCCCCCGGGCCGACCCGGAGAAGCGCCGCATCCGGATCTGACCGCGCCCGTTCGGCGCCGGTCGCCGGGGTAGACTGGCCGGGCGGGCAAGGCGGGGCGGCGGGAGCAGAAATACCGCGCCCCGGCGGACGGTTATCGAGGGAGTCGAGGAGGCAACCCGGATGTACGGTTTCGACCCGATGTATTTCGTCTTTCTGGCGCCCGCCCTGGTGCTTTCGCTCTGGGCGAGCTACCGGACGAAGTCCGCCTTCAACAAGTACTCCAAGGTCCGGGTGGCCAGCGGCATGACCGGCGCCCAGGCCGCCCAGCGCCTGCTCGACGGTGCCGGCATCCGGGACGTCAAGATCGTCGCGCACCGCGGCATGCTGACCGACCATTACAACCCGGTCACCCGGACGCTCGCCCTCTCCGAGCAGGTCTTCGGCGTCCCGTCGATCGCCGCGGTCGGCGTCGCCTGCCACGAGGCGGGGCACGCGATCCAGCACGCCGTCAAGTACGGCCCGCTCTGGCTGCGCTCGACGCTGGTGCCGACCGCCAACATCGGCTCGACCCTCGGCTACCTGGTGATGACCTTCGGCCTCATCCTCGGTTCGATGAAGATGTTCCTCGTCGGAGTCGTTCTCTTTTCGATGGTCCTGCTCTTCCAGATGGTGACACTGCCGGTCGAGTTCGACGCCTCGGCGCGCGCCAAGAAGCTGGCGGTGGCCCAGGGCATCGTCTTCGAACACGAGCGCGAGGGGATGAACCGGGTGCTCAACGCCGCCGCGCTGACGTACGTGGCTGCGGCGATCTCGACCCTGCTGACACTGCTCTACTTCCTCTTCCGCGCCGGGCTGCTGGGCGGGCGCCGCGACTGAGGAGGACCGCTCGCCGCGGCGAGCGCGGTGAAGCGGTTCACAAGCCCGGTGCCTGGTGGCACTGTGCTTGCACTCTCCTTCCGAATCATGAAGTGAAGACTCCGGCGCCGGTCGCGGATCGGTGAGCCGGAGTCCTTCCGATCAGGAGGAGTTCCGCCATGTCGAAGACCCCATGCTGTTTCGTGCTCGGCGCTGCCGCCCTCGTCGTGGGACTCGCCGCCGCGCCCGTCGCCGCCGA
>JAIOJQ010000247.1 GCA_019911865.1 Thermoanaerobaculia bacterium | reverse complement strand
ATGACGACCTCCGGCAGCGGCGGAGCCGCCGGCGGGCGCGCTGCCGAGACGCAGCTTCCGGCTGCCAGGGCGAGCGCGGCGAGGGCTGCGAGGCGCGAGCGAAGGGCCGTCACCGGGCGGCGGCGGAGTCGGGCAATTCGGCCCGCACGAGCGCCACCCAGGAGGCGCCGTAGGCGAGACCGAGCAGCGCCCCGAGGACGACCTGGAGGACGAAGACGATCGCCTCCAGGGAGATGTGAGCGAACGGCTGGTCGCGCAGGCCGAAGTCGCCGGCCAGCTGCAGCGGGACGAGGAAGACCGAGAGGCCCATCGAGGCGCAGATCCAGAGCAGCAGCATCAGCAGCGCCGCGCCGGGACGGCGCCCGACCACCCGCGCGCCGCGCCGCCAGGAGGCGCCAGCTCCGGAGTCCTGACGCGCCAGGTCCCCCTTGGCCGCCTCGCCCACCAGGCCGACCAGGACCAGCAGCGCGAAGAGCGGCAGCGCGCCGCCGCAGCCGACGGCCAGGCCGGCGATCAGTCCCTGGCTCAAACCGACGCCCACGGCGGCGAGCAGGAGCAGGGCGAGCAGCAGCATCGAGGCCATGCCGACCAGCACGAAGAGGTGGTACCAGGCGAAGAAGCGCCAGACCCGCAGGCGCCCCCACTGCGCGAAGTCCCCCCAGTTGAAATTGCGGAAGAGCTCGTGCGGCCGGCGTCCCCCCGCCCCCGCCTGGCGGTCCCCGGCGATCAGGACGCCGAAGATGCCCGCCTGGAACCAGGAGTAAACGGCGATCGCCACGGTGCCGAGCACCACGCCCCCGCCGAGCGCCGCCAGCACCCCGGGCGAGAGCCAGAGTCCCGGGTCGGCAAGGCGCGCCAGCGCCTCCTCGGGCGCAGTGCCCGCAAAGTCGGCGAGGCTCATCCCGAGGGCGACGAAGAGCGGCAGCAGCGACAGAACGGAGAGACCCAGCAACAACACCGTCGCCAGGCACTGCGCGAGAACCAGCTCCCGGTTGGCGCGCAGGTTGGACAGGCCGCGCCCGATGGCGTCGATTCCAGCGAGGCGCATGCCGATCAGACCCGGATGCCGTGCATGCGAACTTCGCGCCGGAAGTCCCCGGTGTCGAGCGCTACCGGCACTGCCATCTCGAACAGCCGCGAGACGAGGATCGGCGGCACGCGCGACGCGAGCAAGTCGTGTTCACCCGGCGCCCCGGCGGCGGCCGGCCGCTCGAGGCGGAAGTTGGTGGTGAACAGGGTCGGCAGGCGCCGCGTGTAACGGGTGTTGAGGATCAGGTAGAGGACGTCGTTGACGAACGGCGTCGCCTTCTGGGCCCCGAGCTCGTCGAAAACCAGCAGCGGCGCGTCGATCACCGGGTCGAGCACGTCGTGCTTCGACTCCGGGCTCGACGGGTCGAAGGTCGACTGGATGCGGTGGACGAGCGAGGTGAAGTCGACGAAGCGGCCGGCGATGCCGTGGCGGCGGATCAGCTCGAGCAGCACCGCCGCCGCGAGGTGGGTCTTGCCGGTGCCCGGCGGACCGACGAACACCAGACCGGTCTCGCGGAAGCGCCCGTCGAGGCCGAGAAACTCGTCGACGTAGCGCTGGCAGACGGCGCGCGCCTCGAGCAGGCGCGCCCGCGCGCGCTCCTCGCCGGCGGTCTGGAAGCCGGCGATCGTGCACTCGCGGTAGCGCGGCGGCACGCCGCTCGCCTCGATCAGCCGCGGCAGGCGCCGCTGCTCCTCGCAGACGCAGGGGCGCGCCGCGCCGGCGCCGCCATCCGCCACCCGCACCCACCCCGTGCCGCCACAGTGCGGGCAATCCTCGACGCCGCCGGTGCGCTCCACGGGCGGGATCGTAGCAAAGGGGCACAAGAGGTCGTGCGCACAGGCCCGGCCGGGATCCTAGGGGTCGAAGGTCCCCCAGAGTGCCAGGTCACCGGACTCGAAGCCGTCGACGAAGAGCGGGCCGCGCTCGACGGCGCCGAGATCGCAGCGCGCGTCGCCATCGCCGTCGTCGTCGGTCGGACGCGGGTAGCGGCGGGCGTCGTTCGAGACCAGGCGTCCGTTCGGGCCCGCGCAGGAGGGCGCGGTATCGAGCGCCGGCGAGCCCGCGAGCGGCAGGTGCGTCGCGACGATTCCGCCGTGGTGCCGCAGCGGCCCGAGGCCGAGCTTGCCGACCTCGCCGACCGCCCCACCGGCGAGCGCGCCGCAGCTCGGGTCCGTCGCGAGGTTCCAGCCCGACGCCGCGAGCGTGCCCCCGGTCGAGGCGCACGTATCGCCGCCCGCGCCGTCGCCCACGAGACTGTCGTGGATCAAGACCGCTCCACTCCCCCAGGCGAGCGACGAGCCGACCGGAGCCGAACCCCCGGTGATCGTCGAGAAGGTGAGAGACACTTCGCCAGCCTCTCCTTCGATGCCGATCCCCCCGCCTTGCGACGTCGCGGCGTTGGCCGAGAGGGTTCCCTGGAAGAGATCGAGCGCGGCGCCCGAGGCGAGGCCGACTCCGCCCCCGGTGGCCGCCGAGTTGTGCGCGAGCGTTGCGCGATCGAGCGCGATCCAGGTGCGAGGGTCGAGCGCGGCGACGCCGCCGCCCAGCCCGGAGGCGACGTTTCGCTCGAGCGTCGTGTCGACGGCGATGAGGCTCGCCGCTCCGGTGAGCGCGACCCCGGCGCCGTCGGCAGCGCGGCTGTCGGAGATCCGGACCCGATCGAGCCGCAGCGCGCCGCCGGTCGCGAGCACGGCGCCGCCCACGGCGCCGGGGACGCAGCCGTTGCGGAGCTTCACGTCCTGCATGGAGAGATAGCCCCCGTCGTCGATTTCGAAAAGCCGGAACGGGTCCGGCCCCGCGCAGCCGAGCGCCGCGTCGCGCTCGACGGTGGCGCCGTGGCCCCGGATCGTGATCGGAGTCCGCACGACCGGAGTTGCGCTCTGCCCTTCGACGACGGACGCCAACGAGATCCGCCCGCCTTCGGGCAAGGTGATCACCGCTCCACCGCTGCCGGGAGGGCATTCGCCCTGGGGCACGCCGGTGTTTGCCGCGGCGATCGCGTCGACCAGCGAACAGCCCGCCCCCTGAGGACCCTGGCCGCCTCCGACGAGGATGGGCGGCCGAGTGAAGCGTCTCGCCTGGATACTGCTGAACGGGTCGTTTCCGGTCGTAGGTCCTCCCGACCAAACGAGGCCGAGAACGCCTTCGGAAGTCAGGCGCTGGTCCACGACCCAACCACTCTCGAGTGCGTTCGCTTCGAACTCGACTGGATCGACCGCCACACCGTCGACCGAATAGCGTCGAAGTTTACCCACGAGACGCTCGACGGGAGGATAGCCGGGCCCCTCCACGTAATTGTGGAGCCACCCGACGACGAAGTTCCCCGCCGGATCTGCAGCCACTGTCGGAATCTCTTGCCACTGCAAAGTGAGCGTGTTCACTTGGGTCTCGACGAGCTGCAACGGCTGCCCCTCTCGGTCGAACCGCCGCATCTGGATGCTGGTGAGGTCGTCGTCGTCGCCGAAGCTACCCCCGCTCTCCCATACGACGACGAAAGTCCCATCGCCTGCCGCCGCTATGCTCGGGGACAGTTGATCGCCGCTCGTCCAGACGTTGACGGCGATCTCCTCGGCATCGAGCGCCTCGCCATCTCCGCCGAAGCGCCGCGCCGCGACGCCCCAGTAGTCATCGTCGTAGGTCTGCCAGGTGACGACGAAGCCGCCATGAGGCAGCGACGCGACCCGTGGGCGGCGCTGGTTGCCGCCCGTCCTGGTGTTGATCTGGAGCTCAACCGTGTCGAGCGGAGTGCCGTCCGCTCGGTATCGCCGGGCCTGGATGCTGGTCCCCGAAGGGTCGCTTCCCGCCGACTCGTAGCTCTCCCAGACCACGACGAAGTCTCCGTCGGCGGAGACCGCGACGTCCGGGCGATGCTGGCTCCAGTCAGTCAGTACGTTGACTTGGAACTCCGCCCCGTCGAGGGGCGTGCCGTCCGCGCGATAGCGGCGAGCCTGGACGCTCTCCGCGGACGTGTCGCTGCCGAAGCTGGAACGAGAGTCCCAGACCACGACGAAGTTGCCTTCCGCATCTGCGGCGACCCGCGGCCGTCTGCCGCCGGGGAGGGTCCCCTCGCTGATCTGAATCTCCGGATCGACCGGGGGCGATTCGCCGGGGCCGAGTCTCCGCCCGCGGATCCCCTTGCAGGGATCGTTGTTGTTCCCCTGGTAATCGTTGGACCAGACCACGACGAACGACCCGTCGGGAGCTGGCGTCAGCGCCGGCTCGTGCTGGGCCAGTTCCGTGCAGGAGTTGACCTGGAACTCGACAGGATCGACGGGAACGAGTTGAGCAACTCCGCCGCGCGCGAGTCCAAAGAGTGCCGCAAGGCTCGCGAGGGCCCGCCGAAAGCTGCGCCGCTTCCGGCCTCCAGGGCGCTCTTGGAACTCGCTTCTGGGAACCACCGGATCTCCTCGGGAGTTCGCTGGCACCCGTCGGCAGGGACGCCTCGAACCTCCCCCGGCCGAACGGCTCACCGAGGGGGATCTTGACAGATCAGCTGGTTCGATTGTCCGGCCTGTTCGCTGCAAGTTCCTGTCCGGCCCCGCAGGGCCCGGCCGGGGCTCGGGAGGCGCGCTGCGCGGGGCGAGCCCTCAGCGGCGGACGAGGGCGCGGGTCGAGAGCGGGACCAGGGCGGAGCTGCGCTCGACCCCCTGCCGGCGGTCGCGATCGAGCTGGCGCAGCTCCTCGTCGAGGCTCTTGAGCCGCGACTCGAGCTCGCCCACCTGCTCGCGCAGGTTGAGGATCACTTCCACCCCGGCGAGGTTGACGCCGAGGTCGCGGGTGAGGGTGAGGATCGCTTCGAGGCGGCGGATCGCCTCCTCGTCGTAGAGCCGCGTGTTGCCCGCCGAGCGCGCCGGGCGGATCAGCCCCTGGCGCTCGTAAAGCCGCAGCGTCTGCGGATGGACCTGGTAGGTCTCCGCAACGACGCTGATCATCACGTAGCGG
>JAIOJQ010000246.1 GCA_019911865.1 Thermoanaerobaculia bacterium | reverse complement strand
CGCCGGCGACCGCAGGCCCGCCTGCCAGGCGGCGAGCACCTGGCCCTCGCGCTCGAGGCGGTGGGCGATGTACTCGGCCAGCTTGCCCGCGACGTCGATCACCGGCGCCCCGTGCGCCGGCAAGAGCGTCCGCCAGGGCCGCGCCGCGAGGCGCTCGAGCGTCGCCAGGTAGTCGTCCATGTCCCCTTCCGGCGGATCGATGACGATCGTCCCGGCGGCGGCGACCAGGTCGCCGCCGATCAGGTCGCGCGCCGCGGACGGCTCGCCGCGGTCGATCTCGAAGGCCAGATGCCCGCGCGCGTGCCCCGGCGTGTGGTGGACGATCAGCTCGATCTCCGGTTCGCCGGCGAGGCGGAGGCGCTCCCCGTCGACGAGCCGCCGGTCGATCGGGATGCCGAGCGGCGCGAGCCGCTCGGCGGTCGCCGGGTGCGCCGCGACGGGCACGCCGAGCTCCCGTCGCAGGGTCGCCACACCGCCGATGTGGTCGGGGTGGTGGTGGGTCAGCCAGATCTCGCGGACCCGGCGGCCGAGCCGCCGCTCGGCCGCCTCGAGCGCCGCGAGGAGCCGCTCGTTCTCGCCGGCGAACGGCGACCCGGGATCGACCAGGATCGCCTCGCCGCCGCCCACCAGGTAGGTGTTGGTATGGGTGGCGGGCGGCAGCGTGGCCGCGGCGAGCGGGAAGACCAGAACGCCGGCGCGGAACTCGATGCGGCGCAGCGGGCCGAGGTTGGCTTCGGAGGTATCGAGCAGGCGCCGCGGGCTCCCCTCGGGCCCCTCCTCGGCGAGAACGCGCAGGACGTGGGCCACCGGCGGCGCGGCGATCGCCCGGCCGGCGTCGACCTCGGCCAGCGCCGCGGCGGGACGGATCCAGCCGCCGTCCTCGGACTCCGGAGGCAGGGGGCGCGGTTCGCCGTCCTCCGGCCGCCACTCGGCGAGGAAGAAGCGGTTGTCGAAGCGCAGGGCGCCGAAGGCCGGGGTCAGCCAGCGGCCGGCGAAGGTGAGCCGGTATGCCTCGAGGCGAACGCCGACCTCCTCCTCGAGCTCGCGCAGGGCGCAGGCCACGATGCCGGCCGCGAGGTCGGCGTCGGCCGGATCGGTCACTTCCGGCGACGGCGCGGTGACGGTACCGGGCCGCGGGTGGTGGGCGACGCCGGTGAGGGTCCGCTCGACGTCGTCCCGCTCGAGGGCGCCGCCCGGAAAGGCGTGCCAGCCGCCCATGAACTGCAGCGTCCGGCCGCGCCGGATCCAGTAGACCTCGAGCTCGCCGTCACGGCGCCGCCAGAGGGCGACCGAGGCCGAGGGCCGGGGAGGCCGCGCCGGCGGCAGGTCGCCGCCGGCGGCGGCGAGAACCCTCTCGTAGAGACCCCCGCTCACTGCCGGGCTCAGTGCGCCGCCGCGCCGGCGTACGTTTTCTCTCCGGCCTCGACCCGCACCTTGAGCTTGTTCTCCGGCGTCGGCAGCGGGCAGGTGGCGAAGGGGGTGAAGACGCAGGGGGGACTGTAAGCGCGGTTGAAGTCGATCACCACGCGGCCATTCACCGGCGGATCGGTGTAGAGGAACCGCCCTCCACCATAGGTCTCGCGCGCGTTGGTCCGGTCGCCGAAGACCAGGAAGAGCCGGCCGTCACCGGTGTCGTCGAGGGCGATCAGGCGATGCCGGGTGCCGGCGAGCTCGAAGTTCACCCAGCCGGGCTGCGCGATGCGCTCGAGGCGGCCGACCGAGTTGGGCACCTCGAGGGTGCTGCCGGGCGGCGCCGGCTCGAAGCTCCCTTCGATCCGCCAGGCGGGATCGGCGGGGAAGTACTCGAGGCCGCGGAACTCGCGCAGGGTCGCCGACTCGGCGTCCTTGATGCGCATCGCGAAGCTGCCGCCGCGTTCGATGAGGTAGAAGGAGATCGGGCCGTGGACGAGGATCGTCGGCCCTTCCGCGGCGCTGTCGTCGCGCAGGGTGACCGTGGTCACCGGCTCGCCGTCGACCGTCACCCGCACTCCCGATGCGGCGACGAAGGTCGCCCGCCCGCCGGCGAGGCGAACGGAGCCGACGTGCGCGGGAGCCTTTTCCGCCGGCAGGCGGACGGTCGCAGCCGCGTCGCTGCCGACCGGATTCTCCCCGTCGGTCAGCCAGGCGAGGCCGACCAGCGACAGCCAGCCGTCCGGCTGCTGCAGCCGCTCGTGGCGCCACTGTTTCCACGCCTCGAGGCCGGCGAGGAACTCCTCGTCGGCGGCGGGCGCCGCGGCAGGCGCCAGCGCCACCGCGAGAGTGACGAGCGGGAGCAGCAACGGGCGAAGCGACGAGCGGAAGTTCATGCGGCGATTCCTCCGCGGCGCAATTTATCCCAGCGGCCGCGGTGTGGGGATCCGTTCGGCGCCGGAGGCCGTAGAGTCAGCGAGGAGGAAGCCGGATGATCCAGGAGAGTTTCCATCGGCGCGGCCTGCGCCTGCTGCTGGCTCTGGCGACGGTCGCCGGATGCGCCCGCGCCGGGGCGGTGCCCGAAGGCGGCGGGGACGACCCCGCGCCGGCCACGGCGTCGAAAGGAGAGACGAGCATGAAGTCCGCCAAGCCCACCGACGAGGAGCTGCGCCGCCTGCTGTCGCCGACGCAGTATCAGGTTACCCAGCACGACGGCACCGAGGCGCCGTTCGACAACGAGTACTGGGACCACAAGGAGCCCGGGCTCTACGTCGACGTGGTGACCGGCGAGCCGCTCTTCTCGTCGCTCGACAAGTACGACTCGGGCACCGGCTGGCCGAGCTTCACGCGGCCGATCGACGACGCCGCGGTCGCCCGGCGCGAGGACCGCAAACTCGGCATGGCGCGGACGGAGGTGCGCTCGTCGGCCTCCGACTCCCACCTCGGACACGTCTTCGACGACGGCCCGGGCCCGGACGGCCAGCGCTTCTGCATGAACTCGGCGGCGCTGCGGTTCGTGCCGCTCGACCGGCTGGAGGCGGAGGGTTACGGGGCTCACCTGGCGCGCTTCGTCGAGGCGGGGCTCTGGTCGCGCCCCGGCGGGGAGGCCGGGGCGGTGCCGGCGGGCGACTCCGGACGGCGCGAGACGGCGCTGCTCGCCGGCGGCTGCTTCTGGGGGATGGAAGAGCTGCTGCGCGAGATTCCCGGCGTCATCGACACCGAAGTCGGTTACAGCGGCGGCACGCTTCCCGACGCCACCTACGAGGACGTCAAGACCGGCCGCACCGGGCATGCCGAGTCGGTGCGCATCGTCTTCGATCCGGCGCGGCTTTCGTTCGAGGAGCTGCTGGGCTGGTTCTTTCGCATGCACGACCCGACGACCAAGAACCGCCAGGGCAACGACATCGGCACCCAGTACCGCTCGGCGATCTTCTTCTCCAGTGAGGAGCAGCGCCGCGGCGCCGAGGCGGTGCGGGCGCGCATCGAGGCGTCGGGCAAGTGGAAGCGGCCGATCACCACCGAGATCGCGCCGGCGGGTGAGTTCTGGTCGGCCGAGGCCTGGCACCAGGACTACCTCGAGAAGAATCCCGGCGGCTACACCTGCCACTATCTGCGCGACTACGACTTCACGGACGAGACGAGCGGCGCGGCGCGCAGCCGCGGCTGAGAGGCTGTGAAGAAACCCCCTCGATTCCCGGGGTTCCCAAGGGGTCAGTCGTTGTGGGATGTTTCGTTCATGTCCGACGAGACGCCCGTGGGTGTGCGCGGCCCGGTGAGTGAGACGGAGTTTCGCCCGAAGG
>JAIOJQ010000245.1 GCA_019911865.1 Thermoanaerobaculia bacterium | reverse complement strand
CCACCGGCGCGGCGCCGGCGGAGGCCGACCATGGCTGAGTTGGCCCGCCTGCTACGCGCCGCGCTGCGCCTGGCTGTGCCGCTCGGCCTGATGGCCGCCGTATCGACTCTCGCCCACCTGCCGGTCGGCGCGCCGCCCGAGGAGGCCGCGCTGCGGCTGGCGCTGCGCACGGGGGCGGCGCGGGTGGAGATCTGCCGCGACCGCACGGCGGCCGAGCTGGCGGCCCTGCCGGCCCACATGCGCCAGGTCCGCGTCTGCGACGAGACGGCGATCGACTACCGGCTGCGCGTCGCCATCGACGGCGCGGTCCGCCTCGATCGCCGCGTCACTCACCGCGGGGTGCGGCGGACGCGCCCGCTGGTGGTCGACGTGGACCTGCCGGTGGCGCCGGGCGTGCGCCGTCTCGAGGTCGAGTTCCTCCCCGTCGATCCGCCCGTCGACGCCGCCGAAAGCTTGCCGGCGGCGACATTCGCCGAGTCGGTCGACTTCGCGCCGGGGCGCATCCTCCTGCTGGCGCTCGAGGCCGACGGGGGTCTGCGACTGCGTGCCGGGGCCGTCTCCGAAGCGGTTCCGGCGGGGGAGGGGTGATAGAGTCCCGCCTTCGCAGGATCGAAGAGGCGCGACGCGAATCCAACCGTCTGACGGCCGCCCGCTCCCGTTCGATCGTGACCCGAAAGTGGGGGTGAGAATGGCGCGACAGAACTACGGATTCAACAAGCGCCAGCGCGAGCTGGCGAAAAGACAGAAGAAGGAAGAGAAGGCCCAGCGCCGCCAGGAGCGCAAGGAAGCCGGGATCACCGAGGTGGTCGTCGGCGTCGACGAGTACGGCAATCCGATCTTCGCCGACGTCGGCCCGGACGGCGAGCCCATCGCCGCCGCCGAAACGGCGGACGCCACCTCCGAGTCCTGAGCCGGCCGCGCCTCCTCCCGCCGGCGGCGCTTAGAATGTCCGCCGCGTGAGTCTCCGCCTCGACTACCTCTCGCCCCTGCCGCCGGTACGGTCGGGGATCTCCGACTACTCGGTCGACCTGCTGCCGCACCTGGCGGCGCGTGCCGACGTGCGCGTGCTCCGCCTGCCCGGGCAGGAGGTCGATGCCGGGCTGGTCGAGCGCTGGAACCCGGCGCCGGCCGACGAGGCGGGCGCCGGTGGTCGATTGCCGATCTACCACATGGGCAACAACCGCTTCCACGAGGCGGTCTGGCGGCTCGCCCTCGAACGGCCCGGGGTGATGGTGCTGCACGACCTGGTGCTGCATCACTTCCTGCTCGACCGCACGGTGGGGCGCGGCGACTACCCTGCCTACGCCGAGCAACTCGAGCGCGACCACGGCTGGATCGGCGCCGCGGCGGCACGCCCGGTCTACTGGGGCGCCTTCGGCAACAGCTCGCAGTTCCACCTGCCGGCCCACCGCACCCTGCTGCGTCGCCAGCGCGGCGTGATCGTGCATGGCGGCTGGGCCGCCGGCGTCCTCGCCGAGGACGACCCGCAGCTCGCGGTGCGCGTCGTGCCGATGGCGATTCCGCTGCCGGCGGCCGCCTCGTCCGAACGGGGGGACGACTTCCGGCGCCGCCACGGCATTCCGGCGGCGGCGCCGCTACTCGGTTCGTTCGGCTTCCAGACCCCGATCAAGCGCACCGACGTCGCCATCCGTGCCCTCGCGCATGCCGGGCTCGAGGACGTCCACCTGCTGATCGCCGGCGAGCTGTCGCCCTACGCGAGCTACGGGGAGCTGGCGGCCGAAGTCGGCGTCGCCGAGCGGGTCCACGTCACGGGCTTCCTGCCGTTCGACGAGATGGAGGCCGCCATCGCGGCCACCGACCTCTGCCTCAACCTGCGCTATCCGACTGCCGGCGAGACCTCGGCCTCGCTGCTGCGCATCCTCGCCGTCGGCCGGCCGGTGATCGTCTCGGACTACGCCGAGTTCGGCGCCCTGCCCGACGCGATCGCCCTCCACGTGCCGCTGGGGGCCGACGAAGACGAGCAGCTGGCGCGCCTTCTCGCCGCCCGGCTGCACCGCGATCGGGACTCGTTGCGGCGGATGGGTGAGGCGGCACGCCGCTACGTCGCCTGCCGGCACGACCCGGGGACCTGTGCCACGGCAATAGTCGCGGCGATCGCCGAGCTGGCTCGCTGCGAGCCGCCCGGGGATCGGGTGCCGGTTCCTCCCCCGATCACCACGGCGCTCTATCCGCGGGAGCGCGGGGAGCTGCGCGTCGAGGGGTTTCGGGGCTGGCGGCGCGGCGAACGGCGGCAGCTCGAGATCGTCGTGCGCAACACCAGCCGGTATCGGTGGCTGCCGAGTCACGTTGCCCCGGGCGGAGTGATGTTCGAGGTTCAGCTTTGGGAGGCGGGGCGCGACCTGTGGAGCAGCCGCCCCTGGCTGGGTCTGCCGGCGCCGCTCGACCCCGGAGAGGAGCGACGCTGGACGATCGAGATTCGCCGTCCGCGCGCCGGCAGCCGGTTTCTGGTCAAGCCGAAGATCCAGCTCGAAACGGGGCAGGTCGCATTCGGGCGCTGGGAGGTCGAGATCGGGATGTCGGGTGCCGACCCGGGGGAGTGAGGAGGGAGTCGCGATGAGACCGGATCTCGCTCCACGGCTGATGCTGGTGGCCTTTGCCGCGGCGCTGCTCGCCGCGGCGCTCTTCGTCGCCCCGGCGCGGCGACCGGACGACGGGCGCCAGAGCACGCTCTGGCTGGCCGTCGAGCAGCGCGCCGGCACCGCCGATGCCGCCGCCGCGTTCGCCAGCCGCTTCGGCAGTCCGCCGCGCGGTGTCGAGCTCGACCGCGAAGGCCGCCTCGCCCCGGCGCGGCCGCACCGCCTCGGAGTGGCGACCGCCGCGCTGGCGCGGCGGCTGGCCGGCTGGCCCGGGGTCTTCGCCCTGCAGTCGCTGCTGGTCGTCGCGATCCTCGTGTTGCTGGCGCGCGCCGGCCGTGGCGCGCTCGGTTCCGGCGCGGCGATTCGCTGGGTGCTGGTCGGCCTCGCCGCGTCGGCGGCGCCGCTGGCGGCCCTGTCGCCCACCCCCGAGCTGCTCGGGGCGTTCGGCGTCGCCCTTGCCGCGGCGACGATCTGGGGGCGTCGTGCGGCGCCGACGATCGAACCCGAATCGATCTACGGCGGCGAGCTCGCCGAGCGCTCCGGTGCCTGGCGCTGGCCGGCGGCCGGCGTCGCTTTCGGTCTGGCCGCCATCAGCGCGCCGTCGCTGCTGCCGCTGGCGGCGCCCTTCGTCGCCGCGGCGCCGCGCGGCCGCCGTCTCCTGCGCGGCCTCGGCTTCGCGGTCGGCACCGCGATCACCGGCCTCGCCGCGGCGGTGCTCAGCGGATCGTTCTGGCAGCCGGTCGAGCTCTGGTACGACCACCGACTGCTCGGCTGGAGCGGCGTCGCGCTGCTCGCCGGGCGCCACCTCGGCGTGGTGACGCTCTTCCTGCCCCTCGCCGCCGGCTTCGCCGAGCCGTCGCGCGAGGAGGGGCGGCGATGGATACCGTGGGCGGTCCTCGCGGCGCTGGCCCTCCAGCTGGTGACGTCGCCGTTCGACGTCGCCGGCGACGCGGGAGCGGCGGGCAATGCCTGGTTCCTGCCGGTGGCGGCGCTGCTCGTCGTCCTGCCGCGACGCCTGCCGGGCGGCGGCGCCCTGGCAGCGCTGGCGCTGGCGTCGATCGCCCTGGTGGCGCCGCTCGCCCTCGGCGCCCTCGGCCTCGGCGAGCG
>JAIOJQ010000244.1 GCA_019911865.1 Thermoanaerobaculia bacterium | reverse complement strand
GCAGGCGGCGCGCAGCTCGCGCAGCGCCCGGGCCAGGGCGACCAGGTCGTCGCAGGCGGGAATCCCCTGGACGACGAGCCGACGCGCCATCCGTCGGCGCGCCTCCAGGCCCCGCCGGGCGAAGAAGGCGACGCCGTCGAGCTCGACGTGCTGCGGATCGCGCGCCGGCGCCAACGCGGCCAGCAGGGCGCGTTCGAGTGGCCCCCGTCCGGGGGAGTCGGTGGCGGCGGCCGGCAGATCCGCCAGCAGCGTTTCGAGCCAGCGCAGCTGTGCCGCCGCGGCGGCGTAAGGGTCGGCGGCCCCGGCGTGCAGGCGCGCCCAGGCGGCGAAGTGCGTCTCCCGGCGGTCGGCGGCGAGTCCGGTCGAGCCGGCGAGCAGGCCGACCAGCCCGGCGCCGGCCTGATAGTTGACCAGCAGCAGCTCGGCGTCGGGAGTGCGCGGCAGCCGGTCGAGAGCGGCGACGGCGAGCAGGTGGTCGCGCACCGTCCCGGGGTGGCGTGGCTCGAGCTCGCGCAGCGGCACCAGTGCGGCGGGCCAGCTGTCCACCGCGCGGCTGAGCAGGACGACGTTCTCGGGAGTGAGCAGGTCGCGTCGATCGCCGAACAGCCCGGCGGCGCCGATCAGGCGGGGCAGTGCCGGGCGCGCCGCTCCGGCGACGTCGACGGCGGCCCCGAGAGTGGCGAGCAGCAAGCCGGTCTCGTCGAGCTCGCGCTCGAGGCCCCGCTCGACGATGCGGCCGAGCGCCTCGGCGTCGCTCGGCACTTCCTCGTCGCGCAGGGCCGTCCACCAGAGGCCGGCGCCGCCCGGCAGGTCGATCGCCCCGCCGCCGGGCGCGAGCGGCAGCGAACGCACCAGGGTGCCGAACCCGAGGTCGCCCCCCAGGGGGGCGGAGAAGCTCTCCGGGGCGGTGGCGTCGAGCTGGGCGAGGACGCGCTGCACGGTCCGGCGGTCGTCGGGCGAGTCGGGATCTCCCAGGTAGTGGCGCGCCATCTCCGGCGGCGCGTCGATCAACGCTTGCCAGAGAAAGGCGACCCGCCCGTCCCGACGGGTGAGCAGGGCCGGCACGAAGAGGCGCGGATCGTCGGCGGAGGCGCCGAGCAGGCGTCGCCAGAGCGGCCGGTAGGCATCACCACCCGGCACGACGAGTTGCCCGTCGCGCAGCCGCAGAGTGGCGGCGTAGCGGTAGAAGTGGGCGGGGGACTGCTGGCGGAAGGAGGGGAAGAGATCCAGGCGCGCCAGTTCGGTGCGGGTGGCGGTATCGAGCCGTCGCGCCCCCTCGAGGACGAAGCCGAAGGCCTGGTCGCGCGCCAGCGCGGCGAGCGCCTCGTCTTCACCGACCGGGTGCCCGACCCAGGCGCTCCACTCGGCGAGCGGCATCGGCGAAGGGACCCGCGGTTCGGGCAGCACGAGAACCAGGCTCCGCTCGCCGGCCGCGGCCACGCCGCCGGGCAGGTCCCAGCCGAAGTCGCGCGCCAGCTGGCGCCGGCGGGCCGCCGGGTCGCCGGCGAGCGTGACGAGG
>JAIOJQ010000243.1 GCA_019911865.1 Thermoanaerobaculia bacterium | reverse complement strand
CCGGGTGGGCGCGCGAGACCAGCGCGAACGAGCCTCGCGGCCCGGCCCTCGGCATCGGCGCTGCCCGCCAGCGGCTGGATCCGCGCCACGGGAACCCCGCGATCCTCGATCACGATGGTCGCCCCGGCCCGCACCCGGGCGAGCACGGCGGAGAGGGAGTTCTTGACCTCGGAGACACTGTGCCGCTTCATGTGGCCACAATAGCCATCCAACTATGGCCCGTCAAGTCCCCGAGGTAACCAGGGCGGTTTAGTGTGCGATGCGCCGGGGAATGGATCCGCTCCGCCGGCGGAGGGTGAAAGGAACCCCTTGTCGTTCACGAGCGACAGCGCAGCGGTCGGGAAAGTCCCGCAGGGAGCGCGGTTTTGTCAGCTGCGCTGACTCCGTGCGACCGAAGGGACTTGCCCGACCGCGGAGCGGAAGACCGGTACGAACGCTGAGTACTGGTGGCGGATCCGCTCCGCCGGCCTGTGTGCCGCTCCGGTCGCACGGAGTCGATGGAATCGACAAAACCGCGCTCCCTGCGCAGCACCCCGGCCGGCTGCGCTCGGCGGCGGGTGCGGCGCCGCTTCGATAGGATCGCCGGGCCCGACGATCGGAGGTTCCGCTTGGCCATCCTCGACTCCACCCTGCAACTCGACGCGACTTACGAGCAGCGGCGCGCCCACTGGCTCGCCGAGGTCGAGCGGCTGGCGGCCGAGGAGGGGGAGCTGCGGCTCGGCGGCGGAGCGAAGGCGCTCGACCGCCAGCGCGGCCAGGGCAAGTTGACGGCGCGCGAGCGGGTGACCGCCCTGGTCGACGAGGGCTCGGAGCTGCTCGAGGTCGGCCTCTGGGCGGCCCACGGGCTCTACGGCGAGTGGGGGGGCGCCCCCGGCGCCGGCGTGGTGGCGGGGGTCGGCCGCATCCACGGCCGCGACGTGATGGTGGTCGCCGACGACGCCACGGTCAAGGCGGGGGCGAAGTTCCCGCTCGGCATCAAGAAGGTCCTGCGGGCGCAGGAGATCGCGCTCGAAAACCGCCTGCCGATCGTCTACCTGGTCGACTCGGCCGGCGTCTTCCTGCCGATGCAGGACGAGATCTTTCCCGACCGCGAGCACTACGGCCGCATCTTCTACAACAACGCCCGCCTGTCGGCCGCCGGCGTCTTCCAGTCGGCGGCGATCGTCGGCTCGTGCGTCGCCGGCGGCGCCTACCTGCCGATCATGTCGGACGAGACCCACATCGTCGAAGGGGTCGGGTCGATCTTCCTCGCCGGCTCCCACCTGGTGGCCGCGGCGATCGGCGAGCGGATCGACAACGAGGCGCTCGGCGGCGCGGTGGTGCAGGCGGACATCTCCGGCGTCGTCGACCACCGGCACGCCGACGAGGCCGCCTGCTTCCGCATGATCCGTTCGCAGTTCGAGAAGCTCGCCGCCACGCCGCGCGCCCCGTTCGCCCGACGCGCCGCCCGGCCGCCGGCGTGCGATCCGGAGGAACTGCTCGGGCTGCTGCCGGTCGAGCGCTCGCGCCCCTACGACGCGCACGAGCTGGTGGCGCGCCTCGTCGACGACTCGGACTTCGACGAGTTCAAGGCGACCCACGGCCGGACGATCGTCTGCGGCACCGGGTGGATCGAGGGGCACGCGGTCGGCATCGTCGCCAACCAGCGCTCGATCGTCGACAAGAAGACCGGGCTCGAGGCGAAGGACCGGGAGCTGCAAATCGGCGGCGTCATCTACTCCGACTCGGCCGACAAGGCGGCGCGCTTCGTCGAGATCTGCAACCAGAAGAAGATCCCGCTCGTCTTCCTGCAGGACGTCACCGGCTTCATGGTCGGCTCGCGCGCCGAGCGCGGCGGCATCATCAAGGACGGCGCCAAGCTGGTCAACGCGGTGGCCAACTCCGTGGTGCCCAAGATCACCGTCTTCGTCGGCAACAGCTACGGCGCCGGCAACTACGCGATGTGCGGCAAGGCATACGGCGCCCGCTTCCTGTTCGCCTGGCCGTCGGCCTCGATCGCGGTGATGGGCGGCGAGCAGGCGTCGAGCACGCTGCTCTCGATCCAGCTCAAGAACCGCGGCGCCGACGTCTCCGAGGCGGAGAAACAGGCGCTGCTGGACGACATCCGCCAGCGCTACGCCGACGCGATGAACCCCCGCTTCGCCGCCGCCCGCCTCTGGGTCGACGCGATCATCGACCCGCGCGACACCCGCCGCGTCCTCGCCCGCGCCCTCGAAGCCTGCGCCACGAATCCCGACGTCCCCGAGTTCAAGACCGGCGTCCTGCAGACCTGAGCGGCCCCCGACTGGGCTAGGCTCCGCAGGAAATGGAGTTCGCTGACTTTCTCAGTCGCTGGCAGGCCGCGGGCCCCGCCGAGCGGGCGAACAAGGATCTGTTTCTCTCGGAGTTCTGCCGCGTCCTCGAAGTGGAGGAGCCGCGGCCGAAGACGAACGATCCGGAGAAGGACCTCTACGTCTTCGAGAAGGAGGTCTCGCGCCCGAACGAGAGTGGAGCCTCGATCGGACGCATCGACCTCTACCGGGCCGGCTGCTTCGTGCTCGAAGCCAAGCAAGTCGACGCCGCCAAGCGCGAGTCGCCCGCCTGGCACCAGGCGATGAACGACGCCCTCGGCCAGGCCTTGGGTTACGCGCGCAGCCTCCCTTCGCCGCCTCCTTTCGTGGTGGTCTGCGACATCGGGTACTGCTTCGATCTCTACGCTTCGTTCGACGGTTCGGGGGCCTATCGCCCCTTCCCGGACGGCTTCGGCAAGCGCCTCTACCTGGCTGCCTTCGAAGCGCATCGGGAGAGGCTGCGCAAGCTCTGGATCGAGCCGCTGGAGCTCGATCCGGCTCGGCAACAGGCCAAGGTCACCCGTGAGGTCGCGGCCAGGGTCGCCGCGCTCGCCCGGGAGCTCGAGTCCGGCGGGCACGATCCGCAGCTGGTCGCCGAGTTCCTGATGCGCTGTCTCTTCACCATGTTCGCGGAGGACACCGGGCTGCTGCCGCAAAAGCTCTTTTCGAAGCAGCTCCACGAGTACTGGCTGCCGAATCCGCCCTCCTTCCCGGGCGGGGTGGGAGCGCTCTGGCGCGCGATGAACGACGGGGCGGAGACGATGTCCGGGAAGCTCCTGCGATTCAATGGCGGCCTGCTGGCGGGCTCGCAGGCGCTGCCGCTGACGAAGAAGCAACTCGAGCTGCTCGCCGAGGCTGCAAAGAGCGATTGGGCCGAGGTCGATCCGTCGATTTTCGGGACGCTGCTCGAGCGGGCGCTGTCGCCGGCGGAACGCCACCAGCTGGGAGCCCACTACACGCCGCGCGCGTACGTGGAGCGGCTGGTGCGGCCGACCATCGAGGAGCCGCTGCGGGAGGACTGGGATCTGGTGCGCGCGGAGGTGCGCCAGCTGGTCGAGTCTCAGCAGACGGAGTCGGCGAAAGCCGAGGCGGCCAGGGCGGAGGCCAAGGGGGTGGTGGCCTGGTCCGAGGAGGCAGGGAAGCTCAGTGCCGAGGCGAAGCAGGCCGAAGCAGTGGCGAGAAAGAAGATCGAGCTCGCGCAGCAGAAGGTCCTCGACTTCCACCACGCGCTGTGCAAGACGAGGGTCCTGGACCCGGCCTGCGGCACGGGAAACTTCCTCTACGTGACGCTAGACCTGTTCAAGCGGCTGGAATCGGAGGTCCTGGAGCAGCTCCGGGGGCTCGGCTACGAGCAGATCGACCTGGAGATGGAGAAGTACCGGGTCACGCCGGAGCAATTCCGCGGCATCGAGGTGAAGCCCTGGGCGAAGGAGATCGCGGAGCTGGTCCTGTGGATCGGCTACCTGCAGTGGCAGGTCCGCCAGTCGGGCTCTCCGACCGCGGTCCCCCAGCCGGTCCTGCGCGACTACGGCAACATCGAATGCCGCGACGCCGTCCTCGCCTGGGACGGCGACCCGGAGCTCGCCCGCGACAATCACGGCAAGCCCATCACCCGGTGGGACGGCATCACCTACAAGAAGAGCCCCGTCACCGGCGAAGACATCCCCGACGAGACCTCGACCATCCCGGTCTACACGTACCGCAACCCGCGCCCCGCCAAGTGGCCCCAAGCCGACTTCATCATTGGCAATCCTCCCTACATCGGCAACAAACGCATGCGCCAGGCCCTCGGAGATGGTTACGTCGAAGCCCTTCGCGCGACCCACGACGACGTCCCGGAAACCGCCGACTACGTCATGTATTGGTGGAACCACGCCGCGACGCTTGTCGCAGCCAAGAAGGCCCGCCGCTTCGGTCTGATCACCACCAACTCCATCACCCAGACCTTCAACCGCCGCATCGTGGAAAGGCACCTGAGAAAGGGCGGCCTCTCCATTGTCTTCGCGATCCCAGACCACCCGTGGGTGGATTCAGTGGATGGCGCTGACGTACGAGTATCGATGACCGTAGGAAGCAATGTGCACAGATCGGCGCTCCTGTTGTCGGTCGAGAGGGAGCACCCGCTTGAGGAAGGGGAGGTCGCCGTCGAGTTTTCCCGTCATCTGGGAACCCTCCACTCAGACCTGTCCGTAGGGGCGGACGTCGCGGGCGCAGGCGCGCTTCAAGCCAATCAGGGGGTTTGCTTCCAGGGCTATGTGCTTGTTGGAAAGGGCTTCGTTATAGACGAAGATGAGGCGAAGGCACTCACGCAAACTGAACCGGACTTGGCCCGCTTTGTGCGGCCCTGGAAGAACGGCCGCGACCTGTTGAACGTGAGCCGCGGCGTATCTGTACTCGATTTCTTTGGACTCGATGAGCAGGATCTCCGGCTCAGGTTCCCGGCCGCGTACCAACTACTTCTGGACTCGGTGAAGCCTTCACGAGATCAGGTTGCGCGCAAGAACCACCGAGAGCGGTGGTGGATTTGGGGCGAGGCTCGACCTGGCCTGCGCAGGGCGGTTGCTGGTCTGCCCCGCCAGATCGTCACGAACTTCGCGGCAAAGCATCGCGTGTTTGTGTTTGAACGCCCCGACGTCGCCATTGACCACAACATGTACGTGATCGCTTCTGCGGACGCGTTCGTTTTGGGCTGCCTCTCCACAAGAATTCATACGGTCTGGATGCTCGCGGCGGGAAGCACACTTGAGGATCGGCCCATCTGGATCAACTCAACATGTTTTCTCCCCTTCCCCTTCCCAGCCGCTTTCAAGGAGCTTCTTCTCCGCATCCGTGACCTCGGCGAGCGGTTGGACTCGCACCGAAAGCGGCAGCAAGGGTTGCATCCGGGGTTGACGATCACGGGGATGTACAACGTACTCGAGAAGTTGCGGAGTGGGGAGGCGCTGACGGCGAAGGAGAAGGTGATTCACGAGCAGGGGCTGGTGTCGGTGCTGAAGCAGATTCACGACGAGCTCGATGCGGCGGTGTTCGAGGCGTACGGGTGGCCGACGGCTCTGTCCGATGAGGAGATCCTCGAGCGGCTGGTGGCGCTCAATCACGAGCGGGCCGAGGAGGAGAAGCGGGGGATCGTGCGCTGGCTGCGGCCCGAGTTCCAGAATCCGGGGGGCGCGAAGGTGGCGGTGCAGGAGGAGATTCCGGGGGCTTCGAAGCCTGCGACGAGGAAAGGAGCCCGCGCGAAGCAGGGACCCGCGGGAGCCGGGGCCGGAACCGGCAGCGAGAAGAGGCCCTGGCCCAAGGAGCTCCCGGCCCAGGTGGCGGCCGTTCGGGACCTCCTCTCGGAGAAGCGGAGCCTGAGCCTCGACGCCGCCAGGAAGTCCTTTCAGCGCGCCAACGAAGGCGCTCTCGCCACCGCGCTCGACAGCCTCGCCGCGCTCGGCCTCGCGGTCGTCCAGGGCGAGGGCGCCGAGCGCGTCTGGAGCGCCGCTGGCTGAACCGCTTCCGAGCGGTCCCCGAGGCCCGCAGGGGGCATCGACGAGTGCGAGAGGCTAGAATCGGGCGAACCGCCGTGATCCGCCAAGGCACACCGGAGGAGCTTCTCGGGCCGCTCAATGCGGTCGAGCGGCGCAATGCGCCCAAGCTGCTGCGGTACCTCGGAAACCCGGAGTTGCTCCGCGGGTGGCGGGTGTCGGTGGTCGGCTCGCGGGCCGCCGGCGAGGATGCCTTGCGGCGGGCGCGGCGATTGGCGCGCGAGCTGGTGGCGGAGGGCGTCGTCGTCGTGAGCGGACTGGCCGAAGGTGTGGACACCGCCGCGCAGGCCGCGACGATCGAGGCGGCGGGGCGGACCATCGGCGTCCTCGGAAACGGGCTGACCGTGCACTATCCGGCGGCAAGTCGAGCGCTCCAGGATCGCGTCGCCGCCGAGCACCTGCTCATCTCCCAGTTCGACGACAGCGAGCCGCCGAAGCCCACCAACTTTCCGCAGCGCAATCGCGTCATGGCGCTCGTCTCACAGGCGACCGTGATCGTCGACGCGAAAGAGCGCAGCGGTACCGTGTCGCAAGCCTGGGAGGCGATCCGGCTCGGGCGCCCGCTCTTCCTCGTGCGTTCGCTGGTCGACAAACCCGGCCTCGACTGGCCGGCGCTGGTACTCGAATACGGCGCCGAGATCCTCGACCACACCGAGCAGATCTTCGAGCGCTTGCCGCCGCTGCCCGAGCCGGAGCTGGCGGAACTTGCTTTCTGAGATCTCCTTCGGTTCTTTCCTCGCGTACTCGCCGAACGGGCCGGCGGCGGAGGAGCCCGGCCGATCGTCCCGGCGCTACGTCGCCGCGCTGAAGAACGACAAGCAGTTTCGCGGCGAGCCCGCGGTGGAGCTGGGGATTCGGCGCCTCGCCGAAGAGAACCCCGAGGCGCTGCACGACCTGCTGGGTCCGGATGTTCTGTTGGTCCCGGCGCCTTCCAGCGCTCCGCTGCCGCCCAGGCACCTCGAAATCCCCCTTCAGGGCGGGACCAACGACTTCCTCTGGGTACCGCGGCGAATCTGCGGTGCTCTGGTCGATGCTCGACTCGGCGCCAGCTTCGAGACTCTGCTCGTGCGGACGCGCAAGGTGACACGCTCGTCGACCGCGAGGTCCCAGGACCGGCCGACTCCGCGGGAACACTTCGACTCCCTGGAGGTCGAGAGGCTCGCGCTCGCGCCGCCCCGGATCGTCGTGGTCGACGATGTCGTGACGCGAGGTGCGACTCTCTTCGCCTGCGTTTCCAGGTTGGCGGAGGCTTACCCAGAGAGCCGGATCGAAGCGTTCGCGCTGGTTCGGTCCGTCAGCAATCCAGGCGAATTCACCGGGATCCTCAGCCCCGTGCGCGGCACGATCCAGATCCGGGATCGTGGCGACACGCTGCGGCGACCGTGAGCGGCGCTCGAAGCGGGCGCCGAGTTGTTCCACCGCGTCGGCGCTGTTCCTGACGATCCTTTCAGCCGCGAGCGGGCCCCTCAGTTCCCGCTCCACCCTCCCGTCGAGCCGCGCTCGAGGCCGTCGCGGAAGGTGAGGGAGCTGGTGGTGCGGGTGATGCCGAACGAGGTCTCGGGATCGACGGTCACGAGGCCCGCGGCGACCAGCCGGCCGCCCGAGAGGGTCATCGCCGCGGCGTAGTCGGAAAGGTCGGGCTGCTGCCCGAAGGTCACCCGCCGCACGCCGTTGGAGTGGAAGCTCGCGTCGAGGTTGCCGGCCAGCGTTAGCGCGGCGAGCAGGAGGAGGGGGGAGGCGGTGGGTCGGTTCGTGAACGATCTCGCTTTCACGAGGCAGAACGGAAACCCGGGGCGCGGGCTGTCACCGGGCCGTCCCCCACGCCGACCGCGGCCGGTCGGTTGACGGGGGGCGGGGGACGCGGAAGACTCCCGGCGCATCCCGGAGGAGGCCACCCTGAAGAAGCCCGCCGATGACGCTGCCTCCGCCGAGCGCGAGGCCCTGCTGCGGCAGGAGCTCGCGGAGGCGCGCCAGGAGCTCGGCCGACTGCGCAGCCAGCTGCAGCTCTTCGCGACGGCGGTGCGCGACAACCCCCTGCCGATCCTGATCAGCGACCTCGAAACATCGATCATCGAAGAGGCCAATGACGCCTTCCTGGCCCTCCTCGGCCTCTCGCGCGAGCAGGTGATCGGACGCACGGGCTTCGAGATCGGCCTGTGGAAGGACGCCGCGGAGCGGGCGGCACTCCTCGAGGAGTTGCACGCCCGCGGCGCGGTGCGCCAGCGTCCGTTCTCTTTCACTGCACCGGACGGCACCGCGCGCGAGTTCCTCCTGTCGTTCAACCGCATCCGCCTCGGCGAACGCACCCTCCTGCTCACCGCGGCCGAGGACGTCACTCAGCTCGAACGGGCGCGCCGCGCGCTCGCCGAGAGCGAGCGGCGCTTCGCCGTCGCCTTCCGCGCCAACCCCGCCGGGCTGTCGCTGTCGCGCCTGCGTGATGGTGTCTTCCTCGACGTCAACGACGCCTTCGCCGAGCTGGTCGGCCTGACGCGCGAGGCGATGGTCGGCCGCAGCGCCTTCGAGCTGGGGCTCTGGCCGGACGCCGAATCGCGGCGACGGGCGTTCGAGCCGATCCTCGCCGGCGGCTTCGCGCGGCGCGTTCCGGCGCAGGTGCGCGGCGCCGACGGGCAGCCGCGCGAGGCACGCATCTCGGGCAGCGCCTTCGACCTCGACGGCGAGCGCTGCATCCTCGTCCTCGCCGAGGACGTCACCGAGCTGAACCGGGCGCAGCAGGCGCTCGAGCAGAGCGAGCGCCGCTTCCGCGCCGCGCTCGACGGCAGCGCCGACGCCTTCCTGCTGCTCGAGGCGCAGCGCGACGCGACCGGAAAGGTGGTCGACTTCCGCCTCGCCGACGCCAACCGGAGCGCGACGCGCCAGATCGGGCGCGAGCGCGAGGAGCTGCTCGGCGGGTCGCTGCTCGAGAGCTGCCCGCTGCACCAGGACGGCGAGATGTTCGAGCGCTACCGGCGGGCGTTCGAGGAGGGCCAGGTGCTCGAGGGCGAGTATCAGACCAGCGCGCCGAAGCGGCGGACGCGCCTGCTGCGCACCCAGGTCGTGCCGCTCAGCGACGCGGTCGCGATCTGGTTCCGCGACGTCACCGATCTGCGCTCGGCCGAGGCGGAGCACCGGCGCAAGAGCGAAGAGTTCCACCGCGGCCAGCGACTCGAGAGCCTCGGCCTGCTGGCCGGGGGCGTGGCGCACGACTTCAACAACCTGCTCACGGCCATCCTCGGCTACGCCGAAGTCGCCGCGCGTCGCCTTCCCGAGGGGGCGCCGGCGGCGGCGCCGGTGGCCGAGATCGGCCAGGCGGCGCGCCGGGCGGCGGACCTCACCCAGAAGATGCTCGCCTTCGCCGGCGGCGGCGCGGTGGAGGTCGCCTGGATCGCGCTCAACGAGATCGTGCGCGAGATGCTCGACCTCGTCCGCCCGGCGCTGCCGCCGGGCCGGCGCATCCTCGCCGAGCTGGCGCAGCCCTCGCCGGGCCTCGAGGCCGACGCCACGCAGATGCGCCAGGTGGTGCTCAACCTGGCGCTCAACGCCTCGGAGGCGATCGCCGGCGACGGCGGCACGATCGAGGTGACGACCGGCGAGTCCACCTGCGACCGCGAGCGGCTCGACGCGGCAGTGCTCGGCGCCGAGCGGAAGGAGGGGCGCTACGCCTGGGTGCGGGTCGCCGACGACGGTGAGGGCCTCCCCGCCGAGGTGCGCGATCGCATCTTCGAGCCCTTCGTCACCACCAAGTTCACCGGCCGCGGGCTCGGCCTCGCGGCGGTGCTCGGCATCGTGCGCGCCCACCACGGCGCCATCGAGGTCGAGAACCGGGCGGAGGGCGGCACCAGCTTCACCGTCCTGGTGCCGATCGCGCAGCCGCCGGCGACCGATCGCGAGGCGGGCGTGCACGGCGGTGTTAGGCTCGGGGACGCGTGAAGAACGTCCGCATCGCCAACGGCCAGGGTTTCTGGGGGGACAACGTCGACGCGCCGCTCGAGCTGGTGCGCGGCGGCCCGATCGACTATCTCGGCATGGACTACCTCGCCGAGGTGACGCTGTCGATCATGATGCGGCAGAAGCTGAAGAACCCGGCCGCCGGCTACGCCACCGACTTCATCGAGTTCGTCCGCCGGGCGCTGCCCGAGTTGATGGCCGGCAACGTGCGCATCGTCACCAACGCCGGCGGCCTCAATCCGCTCGCCTGCCGGGCGAAGATCTTCGAGGTGGCGCGCGAGCTCGGGATCGCCGGCCTGCGGGTCGGCGTCGTCGAGGGCGACGACCTGCTCGCGCGCCTGCCCGACCTCATCGCCCGCGGCCACCGGCTCGACAACATGGACACCGGCGCGCCGATCTCCGGCGTCCTCGACCGGGTCACCTCAGCCAACGCCTACATCGGCGCCCGCCCGGTGGCCGCGGCGCTCGCCGGTGGGGCGCAGATCGTGCTCTGCGGCCGGGTCACCGACACGGCGCTGGCGCTCGGGCCGCTGGTCGCCGAGTTCGGCTGGGCGGCCGACGACTGGGACCGCCTCGCCGCCGGGACGATCGCCGGTCACATCCTCGAATGCGGCGCCCAGGCGAGCGGCGGCAACTTCACCCGCTTCTGGGAGGTCCCCGACCTGTGGAACGCCGGCTACCCGATCGCCGAGGTCGCGGCCGACGGCTCCTTCGTGGTGACCAAGCACCCCGGCACCGGCGGGCTGGTCAGCGTCGACACGGTCGCCGAGCAGCTGCTCTACGAGATGGGGGACCCGAAGTCCTACATCACCCCGGACGTCACCGCCGACTTCACCTCGATCCAGCTCGCCGCCGACGGCGAGAACCGGGTGCGTGTCTCCGGCATCCGTGGCCGCGCCAACACGCCGTTCCTCAAAATCTCGGCCTCCTACCTCGACGGCTGGAAGGCCGCCGGCCAGGTGACGGTCACCGCGCCGCGGGCGCTCGAGAAGGCGCGCCTCGCCGCCGAGATCGTCTGGAAGCGGCTCGAGCGGGCGGGGGTCAGCTTCGCGGCGGAGGACCGCCGCGAGGAGTACCTCGGCGTCTCGGCCTGTCTGCCCGGCATCACGGTGCCGCCGGACGATCCGGCCGAGGTGGTGCTGCGCCTCGCCGTGCGCGACCGCGACCGCGCTCGCATCGAGCGCTTCGGCAAGGAGATCGCGCCGCTGGTCACCGCCGGCCCGCCGGGGGTCACCGGCTTTGCCGGCGGCCGCCCGAAGCCGCAGGAGGTCGTCGCCTACTGGCCGGCGCTGCTGGCGCGCGAAGAGATCGAGCCGCGGCTCGAAGTGACGGTCGAGGAGGTCTGATCCCGTGCGCGTACCGCTCTCCCGCATCGCCCACGCCCGCTCCGGCGACAAGGGGGACGCCTCGAACGTCGGTCTGATCGCCGACTCGGCGGCGTTCTACGAGGTGATCCGCCGCGAGGTCACCGCCGACCGGGTGCGCGGGCATTTCCGCGACGTCTGCCGCGGCGAGGTCGAGTGTTTCGAGGTGCCGAATCTGCTGGCGCTCAATTTCCTCCTCCACGACTCGCTCGGCGGCGGCGGTACGGCGTCGCTGCTCACCGACGCGCAGGGCAAGACGCACGGCCAGGGGCTGCTGCAGCTCGAGATCGACGTCCCGGACGAGTTGCTGCGTTGAGCGAGCCGCTGCTCGTCGAGGTCGCGGGCGACCTCGTCCGGCTGACCCTGAACGATTCGCAGCGCGCCAACGCGCTGTCGCCGCAGCTGGCCGCGGCGCTGACCCGCGAGTTCCGCCGCGACTGGCGCGCCGAGGGGGTGCGGGCGATTCTGCTCGCCGGGGCCGGCCGCCACTTCTGCGCCGGCGCCGATCTCGAGAACCTGCGCCGGCTCGCCGACGCGACGCCGCTCGATCATCGCCTCGACTCGCAGCGCCTGCGCGACCTGTTCGAGGCGATCCTGCGCCAGCCGGCGCTGACCATCGCCGAGGTGCAGGGCTCGTGCGTCGCCGGCGGCTGCGGCCTCGCCACGGCGTGCGACTTCGTGGTTGCCGCCGAGGACGCGCGCTTCCTCTACAGCGAGGTGCGCATCGGCTTCGTCGCCGCGCTGGTGGCGACCTTCCTCACTCTGCGCCTGCGCGGCCGCGAGGTGCGCGAGCTGCTGCTCTTCCCCGAGTTCGTCGACGCGCCGCGGGCGCTCGAGCTCGGCCTGGTCGACCGCGTGGTGCCGGTCGACCGCCTGCGCCCGGCGGCCGAGGAGCTGGCCGGTCGCATCCTCGCCAACGGCAGTTCGGAGTCGATCGCGCTGACCAAGCAGGTGCTGCTCGAAGTCGTCGGCCGCGGCCTCGACGAGCGCCTCGACCTCGCCGCCGCCCTCAACGCCGCCTCCCGCTCCACCCCCGACTGCCGCCACGGCGTCGCCCACTTCCTCGAAACCAAGACCCCGCCCCGCTGGCGGGAGTGACGCGCCGGACTGCCGCGCCTCACCCGGCCCCGCTCACCCTCCGCCGAGCGCAGCCGGCCGGAGTGCTGCGCAGGGAGCGCGGTTCTGTCGATTCCATCGACTCCGTGCGACCGGAGCGGCACACCGGCCGGCGGAGCGGATTCGCCACCAGAGTTCCGCGATCTTGCCGGTCTTTCGCTCCGCGGTCGGGCAAGTCCCTCCGGTCGCACGGAGTCAGCGTAGCTGACAAAGCCGCGCTCCCTGCGGGACTTTCCCGACCGCTGCGCTGTCACCTGTGAACGACTGCGGGCCTGCGCAACCGCCGGGCTGGCCCCGTTTCGGCGAACTGATGAACGAGATGACCACGCTCGCCGGCGGTGGGCCGGCGAGCGTGGTCAGTCGCCTGCCGGGACGACGACGGTGGCGGTGGCGGTGGAGTAGAGGCCGGCGACGAGGTCGGTGACGGTGACGGCGACGCGGTGGGTGCCGGGGGCGAGGCGCAGTTCGGCGCGGTGGGCCCAGTTGCCCGCGAGCGCTTCGGCGCGCTCGGCGTCGGGGATGCGCAGATCGATCGCCGTCGGCGCCGCGACCCGCACCGAGCCCTGGTCGTCGCGCAGCGCCACCAGCACCTCGAGGCGGCCGACCCAGGTC
>JAIOJQ010000242.1 GCA_019911865.1 Thermoanaerobaculia bacterium | reverse complement strand
CGACGACATGGTCGAGCGCGAGTTCACCACGCCCGAGCGCGAGGTCCGGACCTTCTCGATCGCCGTCAGCAAGAAGGACACCGAGGGCAACGACGTCACCCGCTGGATCCGCTGCGACGACTGGAACCGCCTCTCCCGCCTGGTCGGCAAGGGCGACCGGGTGAAGGTCAAGGGCCACTTCCGCGAGCGCAGCTACGAGAAGGACGGCGAGACCAAGACCGTCCGCGACTTCGTCGTCGAGGACCTCAAGATCGAGCGCCACAAGATCCGCCACCGGGCGGAGTAGGCACCGCGCCAGCGGTCAAGGGCCGCCCCGACTGAGGCGGCCCGTTTCGAGATCGAAGGGCGTTCGTTCTGGACCAAAGAGGCCGATGCGCAGAGTACGCCTAGAGCGGTTCGCGGGTAGAGACTGGCGCCGCCGGATGCGAGCGTCCGACCATCGGGTCTGGCTCGAGAACACGGCGGGCCCTCTGCGACCAAGCTTGGCGGATAAAGCCGTCATTCTCGAAGAAGGCTACTGGGCGGGCCGATTCCGTCGAAGGGGCATCGTCGGCTGGTAATCCGGCGGCAGTGCCTGGCTTGGACGCGCCAGCTTCGGGTGCACGTCCCGGAGGTGATGGGTGGGATTCGCCTGCCGGCTTGCCGCCTGTTGGGGTGGGACCTTGGGGAGGAATCTCGCTCATCCTCCTCCTTGGCGGCCCCTCGGACGCCGCCGACACGAAGGGAGGAGTCCACATGTCCCGCTCACCACTTTTCGACGTCAGCCTCGCCGCTGCGATCACCGTCCTCGCCGCAGCCATCCTTCCCACAGCTGCTCGAGCTCACTGCGACACGACGCGCGGCCCGGTCGTCGCCGATGCGCGTCGGGCCCTCGAGACGGAGGACGTGACCCCGGTCCTCAAATGGGTAGGGCCTCCGGCGGAAGCCGAAGTCCGCGCCGCCTTCGACCACGCGCTGCGCGTCCGGAAGCTCGGCCCCGAAGCCCTTCAGCTCGCCGACACCTTCTTCTTCGAGACGCTGGTGCGCGTGCATCGCGCCGGAGAAGGCGCGCCGTACACCGGACTCAAGGACGAAGCGCCGGAGGCCGTGATCCTCGCCGTGGACGAGGCGCTCGTGACGGGCAAGGTCGAGGGCGTCGTCGAGGAGCTGACCGCGGCGACTTCCGGTGGGGTGCGCGAGCGCTTCCGCCACGCGCTCGAGGCGCGCCGGCATGCCGAGGAGAGCGTCGAACGCGGCCGCGAGTACGTCGAGGCCTATGTCGATCTCACGCACTACGTGGAGCGACTGCATCAGGCCGCCCTCTCCGCCGCCGGTCACGCGGAACCGTTGGGCACCGCTGCCGTCCACGTCGAGCACGGCCACCGCTGAGCGGTTCGGCCGCCTCGGCAGTCTCCTGCGCGGCCCCGGGTTACCCGGCGAGCTGGCCTCGGGGAGGAGAGGTACTGGGTGGCTGTCCGGACGTCGCCGCAGGGCGTGCCGGCGCCGAGCTCCTCATTGATCATCGTCCCTCGAGGGACTCCGGCGGTGCAGCGATCTCACGGCATCGGGACGAGGTCTCGGTCCCATTCTCTGTTGCAGCAGCGGTACGACGTCGACTGCCACTCAGGTGAATCGTCGCTTCAGAAGCAGGCTTCGAAGGAGTCCGAGCAGGGCGGCGCTCCAGGCGACGATCGCAACCGGCAGGAAGATGCGCGAAATCGCCGCGAGCGGCGCCAGCGGAAGCGCCTCGGCGAGCCGAGAGGTCGCCGCCGCGTACATGCCGAGCGGGAAGACCATCCCCCAGTACTGCGGGTCGTAGTCGAGCGGGTGGCGGCGCACGATGTGGCGCCAGACGCCGAGCACGACGAGCAGCGGAATCCACCAGGTTCCGGCGGCCCAGAAGAAGAGGGTGAACCCCTTGAGAAACGGGGCGAGCTCGAGGAGCAGCGGTGAGCGCTGCCGGGCGAGCACGAGCGACGAGCCGGCGAGCGTGGTGATCGCCACCGCCCCCATGCTGATCCAGTAGGGCGGCGTCAGCGCTGCGGTCGCGAGCGGCAAGAAGGTGAAGCGGTAGAAGATCAGCGTGATGATCGCCAGGTAGAGCATGCAGCCGACCAGGAAGAAGACGAGCGCGCCGAAGGCGACCGCCTCCGCCGGCCAGCCGAACGGATCGCCGAGGCCGAGCGCGAGCACGGCGACCGACTGGGTGGCGACGGTGGCGATCAGCCAGGCGCCGTTGATCCCCTGCTCGAGGGTCGGTTTCGTTTCGCGCACGATGACCGCGGCGAAGAAGGCGTACATCACCACGGCCCAGAGCGCGAGCCCGGCGCCGAACAGCGCCTCGGCCGCGCCGCGCCAGCCGGCGACCAGCAGGCACTGGCTGCCGAGCACGCAGGTGCCGGCGACCGTGGTGAAGTAGCCCGAGCCGCGGGCGTGGTCGGCGAAGTCCGCGACCAGCCGGCGCGGAAAGAGGACGAGCCGCGCGGCGGTCAGCGCGACCAGCGTCGAGTAGGCCGGCAGGTTGACCCAGAAGAGGGCGCGGGCGAACCGGGGCCAGCCGAGCAGGTGACCGGCGATCGAGACGATGCCGGTCGCCATGACCAGCGCGAAGTAACCCGGGAAAAGGTCGGCGACGGCCTTCGCCAGTCGGCCGGCCGGCGGTCTTTCGGCGGAGGCGGTCATCGTCGGTCGGCGCGCCGGCCGCCTCAGCGCTCGAGCCGGTAGACGTAGCGCAGCAGGCCGAGGTTGAGCAGGAAGCAGATCAGGCTCGCCGCCGCCGCCGGCAGCGCGACGCCGTGATCGCCGCCCAGGAAGGCGTTCATCGTTGCGGTGAGCAGCCAGAGCTGGAGGACGACGATCAGCACCACGATCGAGACGATGCCGGCGAGGATGCGCAGGCGCTGGTCGCGCGAGAAGCGGCGGGGGCCGTTCACGAGGTCCGCTCCGTGACGCCGACCGCCCAGACCACGCCGTCGCGCAGCTCGAGCTCGACTCTCGGCAGCGGCCGGCGCGGCGGGCCGGAGAGCGGCCGGCCGGTCGCGAGGTCGAAGTTCCCTTCGTGGCAGGGGCAGTGGAAGCGGCCGCGATCGACCTGAGGCAGCACCGGGCAGGAGAGGTGGGTGCAGCGCTGGTCGAAGGCGACCACCTCGCTGGCCCCCAGCCGGACGAGCAGCTTCGGCTCCCCGGGGCCCGGATAGTCGAACTGGCGGAAACCGCCGATCGGCACCTCGTCGAGCCGGGCGATCGCCGTGGCGGGCAAGCCCGAGCGCCGTCCGAACAGGCTCTTGGCGAGGATCCACGCCTGGCCGGCGACGAACGCGAAGCTGGTGAGCACGAGGAACTTGGTGAACTCCCGGCGCGCGACGTACTGGTCCTGCGGCACGTCGATCGGGAAGTCGCGCCGCCACTTCGGCTGCTCGGCCGCCGGCCGGCCATCGGGCGGGATCGTCAGCTCGTCCGGGTCGCGCACGGTCACGATTCGCTCTCCTGGTAGAGGTTCGCCAGCAGGGGGTCGAGCGCCTCGACGGCGGCCGCCGACTCGAGCGGCGCGGTGACCGCGAGCAGCGGCTCCGCGAAGCTCTTCGGCACCAGCATCCGCACCCGCGTCGTGATCACCTGGGCGCCGAAGCGGAAGCCGTCGACCGGGCGCGAAGCCGGGCGCAGCGCCTCGATCTCCTCGCGGGTGCCGAAGAAGAGCGCCTGGCTCGGGCAAACCGACGCGCACATCGGCTTCAATCCCCGCGACGTCCGGTCGTAGCACATGTCGCACTTCATCATCAGGTTGGCTTCGTCGTGCATCTTCGGAACGCCGAACGGGCAGGCGAGCACGCAGTTGTTGCACGCGATGCAGCGCGCCTTGCGCGCGGTCTGCACGACGCCGTCCTCGGTGCGCTTGATGGCGTCGGCCGGGCAGACCTCGGCGCAGGTCGGCTGGTCGCAGTGCATGCAGACCACCGGCACGGTCTGGGTCGAGCGGGCGCGATCGACGAAGTCGAGCTGGATCATCGACACCCCCTTGTGGGTGTCGCACTCCGAGCAGGCCTGGACACAGGCGTTGCAGCCGATGCAGCGCGCCGGGTCGAGGTAGAAGTGGCGGTCGGCGGGGACGGGCATCGAGCTCCTCGTCAGCCGCCCGCCATCGGGAGCGACGGGCGTCGGGAGGGGGTCGAGACCTCGGCGGCCGCGCACGATTCCTCCGCGGTCGCCGGCCGCAGCCGGACCGCGCAGGCCTTGAACTCGGGGATCTTCGAGATCGGGTCCTGAGCCGCGATCGTCAACCGGTTGACGCTGCGCCGCCCGGGCCAGTGGTACGGGACGAAGATCGTGTCGGGGCGGATGGTCGCTACGACCCTGGCGCGCAGCGTCAGCCGGCCGCGGCGCGTCTCGGCGGTCGCCCAGGCGCCGTCGGGGATCCCCAGGCGCTCCGCCAGGTGCGGGTGGAGCTCGATGAACGGCTCGGGGTCCATGTCGAGCAGCGGACCGATCCGGCGCGTTTGGGTGCCGGAGAGGAACTGCCCGATCAGGCGGCCGGAGGTCAGGATCAGCGGGTACTCCGCGTCGGGCACTTCGGTCGGCGGCGCGTAGGCGGCGACGTTGAAACGCGCCTTGCCGTCCGGGAAGTAGTAGGGCCCGGCCCCCTTCGCCACCACGTTCCACGAGCCGGGCTCGAACAGGCGCGGCGTGCCGGGGTGGTCCTCCGACGGGCAGGGCCAGAACACCCCCTGCTGGCGTTCGACCTTCTCCCAGCTGATCCCGGAGTAGTCGGCGACGCCCCCTCTCGATGCGACGCGCAGCTCCTCGAAGATCTCGCGCGGGCCGGCGAAGGTGAAGCCGCGCTCGCGGCCGAGCGCGCGCGCGAGGTCCTGGACGATGCGCCAGTCCTGGCGCGCCTCGCCGGGACAATCGATGGCCTTGTTGATCTTGATCACGCGCCCCTCGGCGGTGGTGACGGTGCCCTCGTCCTCCTCGTGGAGCGAGCCGGGGAGCACCAAGTCGGCGTGGCGCGCGGTCTCGTTGAGGAAGAAGTCGATGGCGACGTAGAAGTCGAGACGGCCGAGCATCGCGCGCACGAAGTCGCTGTCGGGCAGCGAGACGAGCGGGTTGAAGCAGATCGACAGCAGCCCCTTGATCTCGCCGCGCTCGATGCGGCGGAAGATCTCGTAGGCGTCGACCCCCGGCTGCGGCAGCTCTTCCGGGGCCATCCCCCAGACCCCGGCGACGTAGGCGCGCGCCTCCGGGTCGGCGAGCTTGCGGCCGCCGGGGAGCTGGTCGCACTTCTGGCCGTGCTCGCGACCGCCCTGGCCGTTGCCCTGGCCGGTGATCGTGGCGTAGCCGCAGAACTCGCGCCCGATGCGGCCCGAGGCGAGTACCAGGTTGATCGCGCCGAGCACGTTCGCGACGCCGTGGCTCGAGTGCTCGATGCCGCGCGCGTGCATCAGGAAGCTGGTCTTCGCCATCCCCCACCACTCGGCCGCCTGGCGGATCGCCGGTTCGGCGATGCCGGTGGTGCGCGCGGTTCGCCCCGGGGTCCAGTCGGCGACTTCGCGCGCGACCTCGTCGAAGCCCACCGTCGAGCGCTCGACGAACTCGCGATCGATCCAGCCGTTCTCGATCATCAGGTGGAGGACGCCGTTGAAGAGAGCGACGTCGGTGCCCGGCCGGATCGGCAGGAAGAGGTCGCAGGTGCGGGCGATCGGGGTCAGGCGCGGGTCGACCACGATCACCTTCGCGCCGTGCTCGCGCGCCTGCCAGACGTAGTCGGTGGTGATCGGCGCGCATTCGGCGACGTTGGCGCCGGAGATCCAGATCAGCTCGGCGCCGAGGATGTCGCTCCACGGGTTGGCGGCGCGGTCGATGCCGAAGGCCTTGGTGTTGCCGGCGCCGGCCGAGACCATGCAAAGGCGACCGTTGTAGTCGATGTTCGAGGTCGCCAGTGCCATGTGGGCGAACTTGCCCATCAGGTAGGCCTTCTCGGTGGTCAGGCTGGCGCCGGAGAGAACCGACATGGCGTCGCTCCCGTGCGCCTCCTGGATGCGCCGGATCTCGGCCGCGGCGCGCTCGATCGCGCGCTCGTACGGAAGCGGTCGGAAGCCGCCGGGCGCCGACTCGTCGCGCTCCAGCGCGGAGAGCAGCCGGTCGGGGTGCGCCCCCTGCAGGTAGCGCTTGATCCCTTTCGGGCAGAGCATGCCGCGGTTGAACGGGAAGTCGTAGCGCGGCTCGAAGCCGACCACCTGCTCGTCCTTGACCTTCAGGCGGATGCCGCACTGCTGGCCGCAGAAGCAGCAGTGGGTGTCGACGATGCGGTCGGGCTCGACGCCGGTGTCGAGGCGCACGCCCGCCGACCAGGCGGGGTGCGGACCGAACGGATCGTCCGGGAGCGGATCGAGCGGCGTGCGGCGCTCGCGTCGCGAGGCCGGAATCGGGTCAGCCATGGAAGTTCTCCGCGTCGGCGCGGCCGAGCGGCCCCTCGCCGAGCCCCGGGTTGACGTGCGCCGGCAGGGCGGACAGACGCGCTGGTAGTGGTCGGGGCGGCCCGCCTTCCCCGGATCGATCCGGTAGTCGAAGCCGAGCCGGCGCTCGACTTCGATCAGGTCCTCGGCGTGCATCTTCGAGGTGAAGCCGTGGCCGCAGCGGGCGCAGCGCTCGGGCTCGGCCTCGCGTCCGGCCTCCTTGTAGAAGCGCACCGCGATCTGCGCCGGTCGCTGGAAGACGTGGAAGAATTTGCCGAAGGGGAGCCAAAGGAAGGTGAAGATCACCGTCACGGCGTGGAGGATCGCCAGGAAGTCGTAGGCGTAGCCGTGCATCCAGGTGTAGCTCGCGGTCAGCATCAGGCCGGTCAGGCTGACCGCGAACAGCAGGATCAGGGGGAGGAAGTCCTCGACGAAGCTCTGGAGCGCGGCCGCTCCCTCCTCGCGCATGCGCCGGCGCATCGCCAGCATGACGCCGGCGATCACCAGGAACGACGCCCAGACCAGGCCGTGGAAGAGGAAGAAGGCGAGCACCGAATCGCTCGGAAACGCGAACGCCGGGAAGCCGAAGACGATCACCCGGTAGAGCCCCGGATCGCCCGGCTCGGACTCGAAGGCGAGCCAGCCGAAGACCAGCGGGAAGGTGATCGCGACCGCGAGCAGGCACCCCCAGAGGATCAGGACGTGGGTCAGGCCGCGCAGCCGGTCGCGCGCGAAGATGAAGCGGTTGAGCGCGAGGTCCGAGACCGCGTGGCGCGCGAGGCCGGCCAGCCGGCCGAGGCGGCCGCCGCGCCCGCCGCGCCGGAGGAAGACCTGCCAGCCGCGCCGCCAGTAGAAGTCGGTGGGCGGTCGTTTCAGCCACATCGCGTAGCGGTAGGTGAGCCCGAAGGTCGCGAACAGCACCGAGAAGGTGTAGGCCACCAACGCCGCGTCGAAGTGCGCAAGCTTGCGCGACCCGGCGACGATCAGCGCGCCGAGCGCCGCGGTCGCGACGACACCCCACGCGATCGGTCCGGCGGACCTCGGGGCGGAGCGTGGTGTCGTGGTCACGGGGTCCATCCCACCTCCTCCTGCGATCGATGGCGATGGTACAGCAGCTCGTCGATTCCGGCGGTCACGCCGGTCGGTCCGATCGATCGGCGCGCAGCAGCGAAAGCAGCGAAGCGGCCCAGGTGACGCCGCCCGCCAACGCCAGGATGCCGCCGATCGCCATCAGGACGACGCCCGTGCGCTGACCCGGGCCCGAGAGCACCTGATCGACGCCGTAGGTCTTCCGCCCCAGGCCGAAGGCGCCGGCCACCATCAGGCCGGTCGCGAAGAAGAGCTGCCCCGCGCCGTAGAGGACCGCCACCCGGCCGAGAGTGCGGTCGCGGAAGGTTGCGCCCGCAGTGGCCCGGTCGGCCCGATCGGCTCCGGTCGAACGGGGCAGCAGCAGCAGCGTGAGCGCCATGTAGGCGAGAGTGACCGAGCCGATGGTCGCGTGGTAGTGCCCGGGAATGCGCAGGTCGGAGCCGCGGATCAGGGCGCCGTAGACCAGTCCGGCCAACATCAGCAGCGAGCTCGCGGCGAGCGGCCGGAGCGCGCGGGCGGCGGCGGGAGACGACGGGTCGCGGCGCGCGCGCAGGTGCGGCACGATCACGAACCCGAGGAAGACCACCAGACCCGGGAAGAGCCCCCAGCGCATCAGCTGCGCGTAACCCGCGTGGTAGCGCCAGCCCGCCGGGTGCGCGGCGAGAAGCGGGAGCACCGACAGCGCCGCGACGCCGAGCAGCCCGAGCGCGACGCGCGCGGCCGCTCCGGCGGCGACTGGCCGCCCGGTGCCGGCGGCGGCGAGTAGCGCCCAGGCGACGATCACGAAGGCGACGGTGGCGAGCTGGAGGACGTGGCCGCTCCCCCAGAGCAGCTGCTCGTAGGCGGCGGTCACGTCGCCGGCGACGCTCAGCCGGGCG
>JAIOJQ010000241.1 GCA_019911865.1 Thermoanaerobaculia bacterium | reverse complement strand
CTCGTCACCCTGGCCGCCGCCGGCAGCCGGCGGCGGCCAGGGTGACGAGGGCGCAGGCGGCGAGCGAGGCGATGGCCCGGCGGGCGGCCGGCGCCCGCGGGATGAAGCGATGGTCGGTCATCAGTGGGCGTTGTGGCGCAGGCCGTGCCGGAGCGTCATCCAGAGGATCTTCAGGTCCAGCCCCAGCGACCAGTTCTCGATGTAGTAGAGGTCGTACTCCAGCCGCTTGCGGATCGAGGTGTTGCCGCGCCAGCCGTGCACCTGGGCCCAGCCGGTGATGCCGGCCTTGACCTTGTGGCGCAGCATGTACTGCGGCAGCCGCTGCTTGAACTCCTGCACGAAGGTCGGCCGCTCGGGGCGAGGGCCGACCAGCGACATGTCGCCGCGCAGTACGTTCCACAGCTGCGGCAGCTCGTCGATCGACCAGCGCCGCAGCACGCCGCCGACGAGGGTGCGCCGCGGGTCGCCCTGGATGGCCCAGATCGGCCCGGTGGAGGCCTCGGCGTTGACCCGCATGGAGCGGAACTTCCAGATCCAGAAGGGGCGGCCGTCGAGGCCCATGCGCTCCTGGCGGTAGAAGATCGGGCCGCGATCGTCGAGCCAGATTACCAGCGCCAGCAGCGGGAAGAAGGGGAGCAGCACCACCAGTCCGGCGGCCGACAGGACGACGTCGAGCAGGCGCTTGACCAGGCTGTTCCAGCCCTGCAGCGGCAGCTGCGAGAGGTTGATCACCGGCGTGCCGTCGATCTCCTCGAGCGTCGCCTTGATCGTCGCGTACTGCAGGATGTCGGGGACGAGCTTGACTTCGACGCACTCGCTGCCCACCGCTTGCAGCAGGCGCATCATCTTCTTGTGGGCTTCGAGAGGGAGGGCGACGTAGAGCTGGTCGATCTTCTGCTCGGCGAGGACGCGCTCGACGTCGCGTGTCATGCCGAGCACCGGTCTGCCGAGGATCTGGCGGCCGAGCTTGTTGGGATCGTCGTCGAGGAAGCCGACGACCTCGAGGCCGTGGTCGCGGTGGGCGAGCAGCTTGGAACTGATCTCGAGGCCGAGCTTGCCGGCGCCGACCACCAGGATGCGCTGCGCGCTGCCGGCGTGGACGCTGGCGCTGTGCAGCAGCCAGCGCACACCGGCGCGGGTGAGCACAACCACTGCCACCTGGACCACCGCGAAGAGGGCGAGGAAGGCGCGGCTGTAGGTGAAGTACTCGATGCTGCCGGGGCGCAGCGCCGGCCGGTACCAGGAGACGACGCCCGACAGCAGGATGGTCGCCAGCAGCACCGCCGAGAGGACGGCTACCGCCTCCTCGACCCGGCTGGCGCTCGGTCGCGGCCGGTAGAGGCCGAGGAAGTAGAAGACCAGCGGGAAGAGCAGGAGGATGATCGGCAGCAGCTCGACGTAGCGGCCGAGCTCCGGCGTGCTCTTGGTCAGCGGAACGAGCTCGAATTCGAAACGGAGGAGCCAGGCGCCGAAGAAGGCCGCCAGGGTCGCGACGAGGTCCCCTGCGAAGAGGACCGCCGCGGTAATGCGGTGGCGCTGCTGGATCAAACCTGGATCCCCTCCGCGTCCGGCCAGCGGGAGATGAGCATCTCCCTGAGCCCTTGGGCGAAATGCCCGGCAGAGAACGTCTCCGCCCGCCTCCGTAGGTTCACGAAATTGAACTCCATCCGGAGACAATTGTCAATCGCGGCGTCCACGGCCCCCGGGGCGTCCGGATCGTAGAGGCGGCCGTGCTCGCCGTCGACCACGATGTCGAGCACCCCGCCGGCGCCGGCGGCGACCACCGGGGTGCCGCAGGCCAGGGCCTCGGCCGCGGCGATGCCGAAGTCCTCGATCCCCGTCTGCAGGAAGCAGATAGCCCCCCGGTAGAGCTCGCGCAGCTGGTCGGCGTCGACCCGGCCGGCGAAGCGGGTGCGGCCACCCGCCAGCCGCTCGAGGCGGCCGCGCTCGGGGCCTTCGCCGACCACCACCAGGGGGAGTCCCGCCCTTTCACAGGCCTGAATGGCCAGATCCACCCTTTTGTACGGGGCGAGGGCGGCCACGACCAGGACGTGCTCGCGCCGCCGCTCGCCGCCGGGCTGGTACCACTGCGTGTCGACCGGCGGCGCCAGCACGTCCGCCCGGCGGCCGTAGTAGCGCCGGATCCGCTCGGCGACGAACCGGGAGTTGGCGACGTAGTGGTCGACCCGGCCGGCGGTGGCGACGTCCCAGCGCCGGAGGCCGGAGAGCACCAGCCGCTGGGCGAGGCGCAAGACCCCCCGGCCGCCGAAGTAGGCCTCCTGCTGGTCCCAGGCGTAGCGCACCGGGGTGTGGCAGTAGCAGAGGTGGAAGGCGCCGGGGCCACGCCGGGCGCCCTTGGCGACGCAGTGACTCGACGAGACGAGCAGCCGGTGGTCGGTGGTCGGCAGGTCCTCGATGGCGAACGGGAAGAGCGGCAGGAGCCAGCGGTAGCCGGGGTCGAGCCCCGGCGCCCGCTGCAGGAAGCTGGTGACGATCGGATGCGCCTCGATCTCCGGCGAGACGCTGCCGGGGAAGTGGAAGAGCGTGTGGATCGGCGCCCGCGGAAAGAGGCGGGCGATCTCGACCAGAACGTTCTCGCCGCCGCGCTGGCCGGTCAGCCAGTCGTGGACGAGGCCGACGGGAGCCCTCATCCGCCGGCCTCCCGCGGCGCCGGCGGTCGGGCCGTGCCGCCGAGCGCCGCCTCGTAGACGGCCAGCGTGCGGCGGGCTGCCCCCTCCCAGTGCAGGCCCGCGGCCCTCCGGCGCCCCCGCTGCGCCAGGTCGGCGCGCACCGCGGGATCGTCGAGCAGACTGGCGATCGCGGCGGCGATCGCGGCGACGTCCTCCGGGTCGACCAGCAGCGCCGCATCTCCGGCGACCTCGGGCAGAGCCCCGCGGTCGGCGGCGATGACCGGCACGCCGAGTGCCATCGCCTCGGCCACCGGCAGGCCGAACCCCTCCCAGAGCGACGGCTGGACCAGCAGTGCGGCGCCGCGGTAGAGCGCCGGCAGGTCGGCGTCGTGCAGGTGGCCGAGGCGCCGCACTGC
>JAIOJQ010000240.1 GCA_019911865.1 Thermoanaerobaculia bacterium | reverse complement strand
CGCGCGCCGAGGAGCTCGACCAGCAGGTCCGGCGGCTGCTGGCGCCGGCGGCCGGGGTGCCGGTGGTCGAGCTGGCGCCGGTGGCCGATGGCGGCGACCCGGCCGAGCTGGCGCTGTCGCAGCGGCGCGATCTCTACGTGGTGCTGCGGCTCGATCTCGGCACTGCCGCGGCGCGCGACGGCGTGCGGGTACGCCTGCGCGACCGGGACGGCGCCGAGATCTGGTCGGCCGAGGGGGTGGCGAGCGACGCCACCGGGCGCCTCAACGTGCTCGTTCCGGCGCTCCACCTGCCCGCCGGGCTGGTCGGCGCCGAGGTGGACGGCCCGGTCTCCGCCCGCTATCGCCTGCTCGTCCGCCCGGCTCCCTGAGCCGGCCGGGCGGCGCGGCTCAGCCGCTGCCGTCCGGCAGGAAACGGGCGAAGGGGGCCTCGAGCTCCTCGGGGAAGCGCACCGGGCGGCGGCTGGCGGCGTCCACCCAGACGTGTTCGGTCGAACCGGAGGCGACGAGCTCGCCGCCGCGCTCGATGCGGTACTCGAAGGTCACTCCGCGACTGCCGAGGCGCGCCACCCAGCAGGCGGCGGTCACCACCTCGCCGTAGCGCGCCGCGGCGCGGTAGGAGAGATCGGCGCCGGTGACCAGCAGGAGCAGGCCGCGCCGTTCGATCTCGGCGTAGTGGAAGCCGGCTTCGAGGCAGAGCCGGGTGCGCGCCAGCTCGAACCAGACCAGGTAGTTGGCGTGATGGACGACGCCCATCTGGTCGGTCTCGGCGTAGCGGACCTCGATCTCGACGTCGACGTGGTGCGGAGGCAGGCCGCGCATGGCCGGCGAGCTTAGCGCGGCGCCCGCCGCGGTGCGATATCCTCGCTCGCTCAGGCGCTCGAGCGCCACCGGGAGCGCGCCGTGCCGATTCATCCGTACCAGGGAAAGCTGCCGCAGCTCGGGGAGCGCGTCTTCGTCGCCCCTTCCGCCCACCTCACTGGCGACCTCGCGGCGGGCGACGACTGCTCGTTCTGGTTCCACGTCGCGGCGCGCGGCGACGTCAACTTCATCCGCATCGGGGCGCGCACCAACGTGCAGGACGGCACCGTGCTGCACGTCACCCACGAAACCCATCCGCTGGTCATCGGCGACGACGTGGTGATCGGCCACTCGACGATGATCCACGGCTGCACGCTCGAGAGCGGCTGCCTGGTCGGCATCGGCGCCCGCGTCCTCGACGGGGCGGTGGTCGAAAGCGGCGCCCAGGTGGGCGCCGGCGCGGTGGTCACGCCCGGCACCCGTATTCCCGCCGGCATGCTGGCGGTCGGCGTCCCGGCGCGCGTCGTCCGCCCCCTCGGCGAGAGCGAGCGCGACGCCATCGGCGAGATCGCCCGCCGCTACGTCGGCGTCAAGGACCGCTACCTGGCCGAGCTGGGGCGGGGCTGGTGAGGGCGCGATGAGCTTGCGATTCCAGGCCCCCAAGGGGACGCGCGACCTGCTGCCCCCCGACACCGCGATCTGGGCGGCGGTCGAGGCGGCGGCGCGGCGGGTCTTCGCCCGCTACGGCTACGGCGAGATCCGCACCCCGATCTTCGAAGAGACCGAGCTGTTCGCGCGCGGCGTCGGCGAGTCCTCCGACATCGTCGGCAAGGAGATGTACAGCTTCACCGACCGCGGTGGACGCAGCGTCACCCTGCGCCCGGAGAACACCGCCTCGGTCTGCCGCGCCTACCTCGAGCACGGGATGCAGAGCCTGCCCAAGCCGGTACGCCTGTTCTACGTCGGGCCGCAGTTCCGGTACGAGCGGCCACAGAAGGGGCGCTACCGCCAGTTCCACCAGGTCGGCGCCGAGTTGATCGGGGGCAAGGGTGCGGAGTCCGACGTCGAGATCCTGCTGATGCTGGTCGCCTTCCTCGGCGAGCTCGGCTTCGGCGATCTCAAGGTCCTGGTCAACACCGTCGGCGACGCCGAGTCGCGGAGCGCCTACAAGGAGAAGCTCAAGACGTACCTGCTTCCATTGAAGGAAAGACTGTCCGAGGACAGTCGGCGTCGGCTGGAGACCAATCCGCTGAGGATTCTCGACAGCAAGAGCCCCGAGGAGCAGGAGATCGTCGCCGCCGCGCCGCGGCTGGCGGATTTCCTCACGGATGCCAGCCGAAGGCACTTCGCCGCAGTCCTTTCTTCAATGGAAGCTTTTGGTCTTTCGTTCGTCGTCGAACCGCGCCTCGTCCGCGGCCTCGACTACTACACCAACACCGTCTTCGAAATCGTCTCGGAGGGGCTCGGCGCGCAGAACGCGATCTGCGGCGGCGGTGCCTACGAGGGGTTGATCGAGGAGCTCGGCGGCGCGCCGACCTACGGCGTCGGCTTCGCCATCGGCGAGGACCGATTGCTCGAAGTCCTGCCGGCGCACTCGCCGGCGCGCGCCGCGGCGCAGGCGATCCGCCCCGTTCTCGTCGCCTGGGCCGGCGGACAGCTTCCCGAGGACGCTTCACCGAGCTCGCCGACCTTCGACCTGGCGGAGGAGCTGCGTCGCCAGGGCATCGCCGCTGTCGATGCCGGTGGCCGAACCGGCAAGGCGCTCTACGCATACGCCGACCAGCTCGCCAGCCCCTGCCTCGCCTTCGTCGGCGAAGAAGAGCTCGCCGCCGGCACGGTCAGACTGCGCGACACCGCGACCCGCGAAGAGCAGACCCTCGAGCGCCAGGCCGCCATCGCCCGCCTGCGGCCCGCGCCTACGGAGCCTCGCTGATGGCCGCCACCTGCCCGGAAGCGGGAGCAGGCACCGCAGCCCCCCGAATCCGCGAACGCCGATCCCGCCCCACGAGCGCCCCGACAGGCTTTTCCCCTCTATGGACGTCTTTGTCTTTCAGCAGCAAACCGAGAACCAGCCAAGCCAAGCCCCCGACCCCCAAGGGGAGTCTTTCCCTTCCATGAACGTCTTTGTCTTCAGCCTTTCGTCTCTAAACAGAAATGCCTTGTCTTCGCCCCACAACGAAGACCGCGGAGAAGCCGGATGAAGCGCACGGGTGCAGGCACGTTGAATCGGGAGCGGATCGGCGAGGCGGTCCTGCTGCAGGGCTGGGTGCAGCGCCGCCGCGACCTGGGCGGGCTGGTCTTCCTCGACATCCGCGACCGCAGCGGCGTGGCGCAGGTGGTGGTGCGACCGGACGAAACTCCCGAGCTC
>JAIOJQ010000239.1 GCA_019911865.1 Thermoanaerobaculia bacterium | reverse complement strand
GCGCGGCCCGCGGGAGATCGCCCACCGCGGCCTTTCGGCGAGCGCCCGCCGCGTCCTGCCGGCGATCGTCCGTCGCGGCCCTACGGCGATCGTCCGTCGCGGCCTGCGGGCGATCGTCCGTCGAGACCCCACGGCGAACGTCCGTCGCGGCCTGCGGGTGAACGTCCATCGCGGCCTGCGGGTGAACGTCCGTCGCGGCCTTACGGCGAACGTCCGTCGCGTCCTGCCGGCGATCGGCCGGACCGTCCGCGTGGCGATCGTCCGCCGCGCCGCACCGGGGAATCGGCGACCCGTCCGACGGGCGAGTCGTCCCGCCGCCCGGCGCGCCCGAGACCGGACGAACCGGTGGTTCCGCCGTCCGGCTTCCGGCTGGTCGAAGTCGAGACCCTCGAGCTCGAGATCGAGAAGCTGATCGACGGCGGCGACGGGCTGGGCCGTCACGACGGCATCCCGGTCTTCGTGCCGCGCTCGGCGCCCGGCGACCGGGTGCGGGTTCGCCTGACCGAGCGCAAGCCCGGCTACGGCCGGGGCGAGATCATCGAGCTGCTCGTGCCGGGGCCGGACCGGCGCGAGCCCCCCTGTCCGCACTTCGCCGAGTGCGGCGGCTGCGACCTGCAGCACCTCGACGAGGCGGCCCAGCTGCGCCACAAGTCGTCGGCGGTCTGGGAGACTCTGGTTCGACTCTCGGGCCTGAAACTGCCGCCGCCCAGGGCGATCGTGGCGGGGGATGCCTGGGGGTGGCGGCTGCGCACGCAGGTGCACACGGTCACCAGCGAGAAAGACGGGATCGCGACGGTCGAAGTCGGCTACCACGCGCGCGGCTCGCACCGGGTCGTCCCGGTGCGCCGCTGTCCGGTGCTGTTGCCCGAGCTCGAACGGGCGGTGCTCGGACTCGAAGCCGCGCTGACGCCACCGGCGCCGCAACGCATCGACCTCGCGGTGGGCGACGACGGCACCCTTGCCGCCGCGCCGCCGGCCGGCGGCATCGAAGGTGGCGAGCTGGTGCGCTCGGTCGCCGGTTACGACCTGCGCTTCGATGCGCGCTGCTTCTTCCAGGGGCACGCGGGCCTGCTCGAGGAGCTCGTCGAGCAGGTGGTCGGGGATTGGGAGGGGGAGACCGCCTGCGATCTCTACGGCGGCGTCGGCCTGTTCGCCCTTCCGCTGTCGGCCCGCTACGCCGAGGTCACGCTGGTCGAGTCGGACCGGCTCGCCGTCCGCTACGCCCGCCGCAACGCGCGGCTGGCCGGGCGCGACAACGTGCAGGTGGTCGGCCAGGCGGTGCAGAGCTGGATCCGCGAGGGGCTCGCCGAAGGGGTCGACCGGCTGGTCCTCGACCCGCCGCGCGAGGGACTCGGCCTGCTCGTCCGGCGGCTGGTGCTGATGCGGCGTCCGCGCCGGCTGACCTACGTCTCCTGCCATCCGGCGGCGCTGGCGCGCGACCTGGCGGACCTCGCCGAGGCGTACGAGATCGAGTCGATCGCCCTGCTCGACCTCTTCCCGCAGACCGGCCACATGGAGGTCGTCGCGCAGCTCGTGCTGCGGGCGGTCGACGCGCAGGCATGAGGCCGGCGGGGCAGCGGATCCGGCCGCCGGGCAGCGGACGCCGCGGGCTGAAGCGGCGCGAGTGGGGGATTCTCGCGGCGATGCTCGGCGGCCTGTTCGTGGTCGCGCAGCTGCTGCCGGTCGGTGGCAGTCGCGACAACCCGCCGGTCACCGCCGGGCCGCCGTGGGATTCGCCGCGCACCCGCGAGCTGTTCGCGCGCAGCTGCGCCGACTGCCACTCGAACGAGACCCGCTGGCCCTGGTACGCGTACGTCGCGCCGGTCTCCTGGCTGGTCGTCTCCGACGTCGAGAACGGGCGCCGACATCTCAACGTCTCGGAGTGGGACCGGCCGCAGAAGGACGCGGACGAGGCGGCCGAGGAGGTCGAGGAGGGGTCGATGCCGCTGCGGGCCTATCTGGTGGCCCACCGATCGGCCCGCCTGACCGACGCCGAACGGGCGGAGCTGGCGCGCGGACTCGCCGCCACCTTCGGGACGGCGGAAGAGGACAGGGGGAGTTTGCGTCGCCGGGGGGGCCGCGGCGCCCCTTGAACTGTCGAGGCGGTCCGCGACGCCGAATCGGAACCGAGACGGAAAGCTGCTCCACGGCAAAGAGGCGAGGCAGGGCAGCGACGGGCGATTGCAGATCTCCGAGAATGGGCATCGTTCCCTGCGCAGTCGACCGCCCGAAAGGAGTCGCCGATGCGACCGCACGACCGATTCCGCACCCCTTGCGCGCTCGCGGCCGCCGTGCAGCTCGGGCCGATTCGGGCCCGCGTCGAGGGCTCCCACCTCAAGGCGCAGTTCACCAAGAGCGAGGCTCTGGCGACCCTGCTCGAGCCGCAGCCCGGCGAGACGCGGACGATCACCGTCGAGTACGAGCTCGACGGCGTGCCGGGCCTGTTCGAGGTGGACTTACGGATCGTCGGCCCGGGAGCCTGACCGCCGCTGGGTTCCGGGGCTCGAGCCCCTGGTGTTCGCCGCGCGCGACCGACCGGTCGCAGCTAGAATCGGGCGGTGAGCTCCCCGGTCTGGTCGCTGCGCCTCGCCAAAGAGGACTTCAAGTTCTCGGTGGCCCACTTCACCCTCTTCGGGCCGCAGGCGGCCGAACCGCTGCACGGGCACAACTACCGGCTGTCGCTGACCGTAGCCGGGCGCCAGCTCGACGACGCCGGCCTGCTGGTGGGGGCCGCCCGGGTCAAGGAGCTGGCGCGCGCCCTCTGCGCGGAACTCGACGACCGGATCCTGCTGCCGACCGAGAGCCCCTGGCTCGCGATCCGGCAGGCGGACGGATCCGTCGAGTGCGAATACGCCGAGCGGCACTATCGCTTTCCGGCGGCCGAGGTGCTGCTGCTGCCGCTCGCCAACACGTCGATGGAGCTGCTGGCGCGCTTCGCCTGGGAGCGCCTCGCCGGCGGGCCTGAGCTGGCGGGCCTCGATTCCCTGGCGGTCGAGATCGCCGAGACCGCGGGCCAGTCCTGCCGCTATTCGGCGCCGCTCACGGATCGAGCCGGCGACCCCGCCACGCGCTGAGGCGACCCCGGCGGCGATCGGCGAGCGCCGCGGCGAGGCAGCCGGCGAACGCCACGCCATCGAGCGGGTAGAGCAGCGCGAATCCCACCGGGCTGCCGGTTCCGGCGCGCAGCAGGCCGGAGGCGAGTGCGCCGCCGGCCCAGGCCACCAGCGCCGCAGCGGGCGCGCCGCCGAGCAGCGCCAGCAGAGCCATCAGCGAAGGCACCAGCGAGACGGCGGCGAAGGCGATGGCGGGAGCCGGCCGCGCCCCGAAGATCAGCGCCAGGTTGCGCCGCCAGCCGCGGAAGGTCGCCGCGAAGCCCCGGTACATGCGCACTTCGAGCTGGCCGCGGGCGCGCCAGAAGCCGACCCGGTGACCGGTGGCGGTCAGCCGCCGCGCCAGCGCGACGTCGTCGAGCGGCTCCTCGCGGATGGCGTCGAAGCCGCCCGCGAGCCGCAGCGCCCGCCGATCGAGAAGGAAGAACTGGCCGTTGGCGACCTCGAGCTGCTCGCCGCGCGCCGCCGCGTCCCAGTCGCCCAGCAGGGCGTCGAGCAGCGCGAAGACGGTCGGGGTCAGCAGGGCTTCGCCCGCCGCGGCCGTGCGCTGCCGGGCAGCGAGCGAGAGGGCGGCCAGGCCGTGCTGCCGCGCGGCGGCGAGGGCGCGCGCGAGCGCTTCCGGGC
>JAIOJQ010000238.1 GCA_019911865.1 Thermoanaerobaculia bacterium | reverse complement strand
TGGCGCCGGGTGGTCTCTGAGGGTCGCCATCGCGTGGCGGTACAATCCGGCCCGTCTGCGGAGGTCGGGCCATGGAGCTGAATCTCGAGTGCGAGCGCGAAGAGGACGGCCGCTGGATTGCCGAGGTGCCGGAACTGCCCGGCGTCCTGGTTTACGGAAGCACGGCGGACGAGGCGATGGCCCGGGCCGAAGTGCTGGCGCTGCGCGTCCTCGCCGAGCAGATCGAGCAGGGTGAGGCGCGGCCGCAGCCGATCCGATTCGTCGTCCCCGCCGCATGAGCCAGTGGCCGGCCGCCAGGGCGAGCCGGGTCCTCGCGGCTCTGCTTCGCCTCGGCTGGGTGGTCGTTCGGCAGTCGGGTTCGCACCGGACCCTCCGCCGGGCGGGATGGCGAGACGTCGTCTTCGCCTTCCACGAAGGTGAGGAGATCGGACCTCGAATGCTGGCGCGCCTCGCCAGGCACACGGGCCTTCGTCCCCGAGACTTGTAGAGATCGATCCCGGATCCCCGGTCCCGGCGGGTTTGGGGCTCCTGTCCGGCGCGCCCCCTTGCGCTCCTCGAAGATCCGTGTATAGTGTGCATGTTGATATGCACACTGAGCTCACCATCTCCCACGCCGATCCGCGGCCGATGTACCTCCAGATCCTGGAGCAGATCCGCCGTCGCATCGCGGTGGGGGACTGGGGGCCGGGGCAGGAGATTCCGTCGATCCGGGCGCTCGCCGCCTCGACGCGGGTGAGCGTCATCACCGTCAAGCGGGCTTTCCTGGAGCTCGAGCACGAGGGGCTGATCGTGACCCGGCAGGGGCGCGGCACCTTCGTCGCCGACGACGTCGAGATCACCGGCGATCTGCGCGAGCGCGAGCTCGACGAGCACCTGGCGAAGGCGGCCGACGTCGGCCGCGAGCTCGGTTGGTCGGTGCGCAAGCTCGAAACGCGTCTGCGCGAAGTGGCGCGCGCCAAGGGAGTCGAAGGCAAGGTGGAGAAGTCATGATCAGAGAGGCGAGCGCGGCGTTCGAGCTGCGCGCAGTTTCGAAGCGCTACCGGTTCTTCGCGCTCGAGGAGCTGTCGCTCCGGCTCGAGCCGGGGCAGATCCTCGGTTTCGTCGGACCGAACGGCGCCGGCAAGACGACCACGATCCGGATCCTGATGGGACTGGTCTCGCCCGACGCCGGCGAGGTCGAGCTGCTCGGGTGTCGAATCCCGGACGAACAGGTGCGCGCCAAGCGCGACGTCGGCTTCGTTTCCGAGGAGATGCGCCTGTTCGGCGGCGCCACCCTCGCCTGGCACCTCGACTTCGTCCGCTCGATCGACCCGGGCTGGGACGCCGACTACGCGCGGACCCTCCTGCGGCGATTCGACCTCCACCCGGAGCAGAAGGTGCGGGCCCTGTCGCGCGGCGAGCACGTCAAGGCGCTGATGCTGCTCGCGCTGGCACGAAGGCCGAAGCTGCTGGTGCTCGACGAGCCGACCTCGGGGCTCGACCCGGTGGCGCGCCACGAGCTGCTTGCCGAGCTGACGGAGGTGCTGCGCGACGAGGAGCGTTCGATTCTCTTCTCGTCGCACAACACCCTCGACGTCGAGCAGATCTCGGACCGGATCGCCTTCCTCGATCGTGGTCGCGTCGTCGACGCCGACGACAAGGAGGTGTTCCTCGACCGCTGGCGACGGCTCCACCTCGACCTGCCGGCGGAGCTCGAGCTGCCCGCCCTGCCGGGCGTCGTCGGAGTGGCCCGCAGCGGCCGCCTCGCGGTGGCGACGGTGGACCACTTCGACTCGGAGTTGCCCGCGGCTTTCGAGCGCGCCGGCGCCACCGTGCGCGAGGTCCAGCGCATGACGCTCGAGGAGATCTTCGTCGCCACCGTGATGCGTCGCCGTGAGGAGCGCCCGCGATGAACCGCTCGATCGTCGTTCGCCTGATCGCCAAGGATCTCCACCTCCAGCGCTGGATCGTCGCCGGCGCCCTGGTCGCCGGCGTCGCGTCGCTCGCGCTGACGGGCGCGGCCCGGGGCGACGGGGAGGCGGCAGGGACCGGGCTCGACCTCGGCTTCCTGCTCTACCTGACCACTCTCATCACTTTCGGCATCCTGGTGCCGATGCTCGGGATCCTCAAGGAGCGCCAGGACAAGTCGCGGCTGTTCGTGCTGAGCCTGCCGGTGAGCCCGGCGCAGTACGTGCGGTCCAAGGTGCTGGCGGCGCTGGCGATCTTCCTGCTGCCGTGGCTGGCGCTGACGGCCGGCGTCGCGACGCTGACCCTGGCCACCGACCGTCCAGACGGCGGCCTGCCGTTCTTCGTGGCGCTGATGGGATTCCTGCTCGGCAACTTCTGCACGCTGACCGCGCTGGTCGCGATCGCGAGCTCCGAGCTCTGGGCGGTCGTCGGCATCCTGGTCACCAACGTCTCGGTGACGCCGTTTCTCGTCCATCTGGGCAAGCTGCCCGGCGTCGCCGGACGCACCGGCGAAGCGGCCGCGACCTGGAGTCCCGAGGTCCTCACCCTGCTCACGATCGAGGCGGCCTGGGTCGTCGTCGCGCTCGCCCTCGCGCTCTGGCTTCCGACCCTGAAGCGCGACTTCGTCTGAAAGGCCTTCCGATGAGCTCGTCCGACCGTTTCCATGCCCTCGATGCCGCACGCGCGTTCGCGTTGCTCACCGGCATCGTCCTGCACGCGACGATGTCGTTCTTCCTGCCGATTCCGGCCGCCGACGTCTCGCAGAGCACGGCGCTCGCCGTCACGTTCTTCGTCATCCACTCCTGGCGGATGCCTCTCTTCTTCCTGATCGCCGGATTCTTCGCGCACCTCGCCTTCCACCGCCGCGGCGCGCGCGCGTTCGCCAAGGATCGGGCGAAGCGGATCGGCGTTCCGCTGGTCGCCGGCTGGCTGCTGCTGGCGCCGGCGACGCTCGCGATCGTGATCTGGGGGCTGGCGCGGACCTTCCCGGAGCTGGCGGCGGCGGGCGCGGAGGGGTCGAGCACGCTGAGCGAGTTTCCGCTCACCCATCTCTGGTTTCTCTACTACCTGCTGATGCTCTACGCGCTCGCGCTGGTCGCGCGGCGGGCCTTCGTCGCGCTCGCCGACCCGAGCGGTGCGCTGCGCTCCCGTCTCGACGCGGTGGTCGCCGCCGGCGTGCGCAGCCGTCTGGCGCCGCTCGTGCTGGCGGCGCCGACCGCGGCGATCCTCTTCTTCGACGCCGGCTGGCCGGTCTGGTTCGGCATCCCGACGCCCGACACCGGCCTGGCGCCGAAGCCGACGGCGCTCGTTGCCTTCGGCACCGCCTTCGCGTTCGGCTGGGTGCTGCACCGCCAGACGGGGCTGCTCGAACGGCTCGGTCGACATTGCGCGGCGAACCTCGCGGCCGCGGTCGCGCTCACCGTGGCCTGTCTCGCGATCGCCGGGCCCGCCCCAGACCTCGCGGCGCCGACCGTGCTCGCGGGCGGCCCGGCTGTGCGGCTGGCCTACGCCGCGGCCTACGCGCTCTCGATCTGGTGCTGGACCTTCGGCCTGCTCGGCGCCGCGGTGCGCTTCGCCTCGCGGGAGAGTTCCGTGCGCCGGTATCTCGCCGACGCTTCCTACTGGATGTATCTCGTCCACCTGCCGCTGGTCTTCGGGATGCAGGTCCTGCTGATGAAGGTACCGCTCCCTTGGGCGATCAAGTTCCCGCTGATCGTCTCGGTCGCGCTCGCGGTACTGCTCGCGAGCTACCACTGGCTGGTGCGTCCGACCTTTCTCGGCGAGCTGTTGAACGGGCGGAGGATTTCGCGCCGGCGCCGGGGGATCGATTCGATTCGAGCCTCGCCGGCGCCCGCGGCGCCGTTCGCCGCGATGCCGGCCGTCGCCGGGGGAGCGCCGCCGGTCGCCGAGCTCGCGGGTGTGACCAAGCGCTACGGCGCCACCGTGGCGCTCGACAGCGTCGACCTCGCGGTGCGACCCGGCGAGCTGCTCGCGGTGCTCGGCCCGAACGGCGCCGGCAAGTCGACGGCGATCGGCCTCTGGCTCGGCACGCTTCAGCCCGATGCCGGGACGGCGACGGTGCTCGGTGGCTCGCCGCTCGAGGTCGCGAGCCGGCTCGGCGTCGGCGTCATGATGCAGGAGGTGACTCTGGCGCCGACGCTCACCGCGCGCGAGCACGTCGCCCTCGCCGTGAGCTGCTACCGCGATCCGCTGCCGGTCGACGAGGTGCTCGAGCGGACCGGCACCGCCGAGCTCGCGAAGCGGCGCTACGGCAAGCTCTCCGCCGGCCAGAAGCGGCAGGTTCAGCTCGCGGCGGCGATCTGCGGCCGGCCGCGGCTGCTCTTCCTCGACGAGCCGTCGGTCGGCCTCGACGTCCGAGCGCGCGAAGCGATGTGGCGGACGATCCGCCGTCTGCGCGACGACGGTTGCTCGATCGTGCTGACCACCCACTACCTCGAGGAGGCCGAGGCGCTCGCGGACCGGGTCGCGGTGCTCGCCCGCGGGCGGGTGATCGCCGCGGGGAGCGTCGACGAGATGCGCGCGTTGGTGGCGCGCCGGCAGATCCGCTGCGCTTCGACGCTGCCGGCCGAGGACGTGCGGCGCTGGCCGGGGGTCGTCGACGTCGTGCGCGAGGAGCGGCTGCTCCACGTCACCGCCTCGGACGCCGAGGCGGTGGTGCGCCGGCTGCTGGCGGCCGATGGCGCGCTCGCCCAGCTCGAAGTCCGGCAGGCCAGCCTGGCCGAGGCATTCACCGAACTGACGAAGGAGGCCGCATGAACCCGATGCCTTCACGGACGGCGACCCCGGGCGGCACGCCGGTGGCTTCCCTCGCACTCGAGCGCGCGCCGCTGCCGCTCGGCCGCGTGATCGGCGCCTACTGGGCCGAGGCGAAGTACGAGACGATCGCCGCGCTGCGCAATCCCGGCTTCGCGATCCCCTTCCTGCTCGTGCCGGTCGCGATCTACCTGCTGTTCGCGGTGGTGATCGCGGGCAACGCCGGCGCGACCAGCGAGTTCGGCCCGGAGCTCGCCGACTACCTCTTCTCGGGGTTCTCGGTGCTGGCCGCGGTGATGCCCGGCATTTTCGCGAGCTCGATCCTCGCCGCCGAGCGCGACGGCAATCTGCTGAAGCTCAAGCGCGCGCTGCCGCTGCCGCCGGGCGCGACGATCGTCGCCAAGGTCGCGATGTCGATGGTGATCGCGGCGATGGCGGTCGCCCTGGTCGCGGTCGCGGCGCTTGCCGCCGGCAAGATCACTCTGTCGCTCGGCCAGGTGGCCGCGATGGTGGCGACACTCGTCCTGGGCACGATCCCGTTCGCGGCGATCGGGCTGCTGCTCGGTACGCTCGTCTCCGGCTCGGCGGCGCCGGCCTGGGGCAACCTGGTCTTTCTGCCGCAGATCTGGCTTTCGGGCCTGTTCATTCCGCTGCCCGACTCGCTCGAGCGGTTCGTGATCGTCTGGCCGACCTTTCACCTGAACCAGGTCGTGCTGGCGGCGGGCGGGGTGGAGAAGTTCCAGTTCCTGCCGCCCGCGATCGCCGCCGCCGTGCTCGCCGGCGTGACCGTCCTCTGCGGGGGTTTCGCCATCCGCCGCCTGGCGCGCGTCGGGTAACGCCGCGCGGTACCCCGCGCGCGGCAGTCGGGTAGCATCCCCGGCCGTGGCAAAGGCATCGAACGCAGCTCTCAGGCAGGGGCTCGGGACGATCCTCGGAGTCCTCGGTTTCGGCGCCGCCGGAGCGCTCGGGGTCGTGGCGCTCTCGCTCGCCGAGTATCGCTTCCTGGTCGTCGAACATTCGGTCGAAATCTACGTCGCGCTGGTCGCATCGCTCTTCGCCGCGGTCGGGATCTGGCTCGGGCGATCGCTCGGGCGGCGCGGCGCGCCGGTCGCCGGGAGCCCGGCGCCGTCCTCGGCGGCGGCACCCTTCGTCCGGGACGAAGCCCGCGTCGCGGCGCTCGAGATCACCCCACGCGAGCTCGAGATCCTCGGGCTGGTCGCCGAAGGGCTCTCCAACCGGGAGATCGGCGAGCGGCTCTTCGTCAGCGAGAACACGGTCAAGACCCACTGCAGCCGACTGTTCGACAAGCTGGGGGCGAAGCGGCGCACCCAGGCGATCCAGCTCGGCCGGGAGGCCCGGCTCATCCCCTGAACAGGTCGCCCGAAAACAGGATTCCGAGGCCTCCGGCGCGAATTCATCCGAAAGTAGGACGACGGCGCGCCACCCAGGCCGCTACCTTGCCGGCGAACCCGCGGCTCCGAGCTGCGACTTCCGGAAGGATCCAATCGTTATGAAAAAGCCCGTCCTGCTGTTTGGTCTCGTCTCCGCCGCCGTCGCCATCGCCGGAATGGCGGCCACCACCCCGCTCATCCTCGCCGGCGACCATGCCAAGTCCGACCTGCTCGGCTACAGCGCCATGGTGCTCTCGGCGCTGCTGGTCTACTTCGGCATCCGCTGGTACCGGGACCGGGAGGATGGACCGGTCGGTTTCGGCCGGGCCTTCGCCGTCGGCCTGCTGATCACGCTGGTCTCCGCGCTGGTCCAGGTCGCGGCGTTCCAGCTCCTCTACTTCAAGCTCGTCCCCGGCTTCGGCGACGCCTTCGTCGCCTGCATGATCGACCGCGCCGAAAACGCCGGGGAGCCGCCGGCGAAGGTCGAGGAGGCCGCGAGGACCGCTGCGACGCTCAAGCGGCTCTACGCCGCCCCGCTCACCAACGCCGCCCTCACCTTCGCCGCGCCGCTGCCGATCGGCGTCGTCGCCTCGGCCCTCTCGGCCGCCTTCCTGCGGCGCCGCGCCGGGCAGGTGCCGAGAGCCTGATCGTCGAGGCGACGAACTCGAGTCGATGCAGCAGCGACCCGCAACCGGAGGAAGCCCATGAAGGTGAAAGAGACCCTGGCGAAGCTGAAGTCCCTCGGCGACGAGAAGGTGGCCGCGCGCAACCGGAGAAACGGCGCCAGCGAGAACCAGTTCGGCGTCCCGCTCGGCGAACTGCGCAAGGTCGCCGCGAAGCTCAAGTCCGACCACGCGCTGGCCCTGGAGCTCTGGCGGACCGGCAACCTCGACGCCCGGTTGCTGGCGATCCTGGTGCTCGAGCCGAAACAGCTCTCCCGCGACGAGCTCGACAGGATGATGCGCGAGGCCGCCTTCCCGCAGCTGGCGGACTGGCTGAATGCGTACGTCGTCAAGGAGCATCCGGAGAGGGAAGCCCTGCGCCAGAGCTGGATGCAGGACGACGACCCCTGGGCGGCGCGCGCCGGCTGGAGCCTGACGGCGGGGCGGGTGGCGCGCAGCCCCGAGGGGCTCGACCTGCCGGCGCTGCTCGACCGCATCGAATCCGAGATGGCAGGAGCCGCCGCGCCGGAGCAATGGACGATGAACACCTGCCTCGCGACGATCGGCATCCACTTCCCCGAGCACCGCGAGCGCGCCCTGGCGATCGGCGAGAAGCTCGGGATCTACCGCGACTATCCGGTCTCGAAAGGCTGCACCTCACCCTTCGCCCGATCTGGATCACCGAAATGGTCCGCCGGAAAGCCTGACCCACCGCCAGGAGACCCCCCGCTGCTCGCAGCGTCCGTCTTGTCCCTTCCATGGGCTTTTGTCTTGTCTTGCAGCATCACCCTATAGAGCGCTTCGCAAGATCGCGGAGGGAAGTCGTCATTGTCTGGCCGTGAGAGGCAAAGACGAAAGGCTTCCATAGA
>JAIOJQ010000237.1 GCA_019911865.1 Thermoanaerobaculia bacterium | reverse complement strand
GGCCGGCACCGCCGGTGCGTGAGCGGCGACGGCGCGCAGGAAGAGGGCCGGATCGGCGACCGCGGCGATCTGCGGCGCGCGGTTGCGCTCGAGATCCGCGGCGCTGCGGTGGGCGGCGACCAGCGTCGCCCGGCGGCCGATCGAGCGCCCGTAGTCGAGGCGGAAGTCGCACGGCACCCCGGCCAGCAGCACCAGGTCGGCCTCGCGCAGCGCCTCCTTGCGGCGATGGCGGAAGAGCAGCGGGTGCTCGGCGCCGAGCAGGCCGCGCGCCATGCCGGAGAGCCAGACCGGCACCCCGAGCGCCTCGACCGCGGCGACCAGCTCGGCGGCCTCCGAAGCCTGCGCCAGCGCCGGACTGCCGATCACCAGCACCGGACGCTCGGCGCGCGACAGCCGGCGGGCGGCGCGGCGCACGGCGCCGGGCGGCGGAGGCGGGGCCGGCGACGCCGCAATCGGCGCGCCATCGGCCTCGCCCCCGGGGCGGAAGATGCGGCGCAGGTGGGCGCCGAGATAGAGCCGCTCGAGCCGCTTCGCCAGCGACGGCGCGCGCTCCCCCGCCGGCGGCACGACGCCGTACCACTCGCGCACCAGCGCCTCCGGGTAGAGCAGGTCGACCGCGCACTCGACGAAGACCGGCCCCGGCACCCCGTCGCGCGCCAGCGCCAGCGCGCGCTCGACCGCCGGCGCCAGGGCGGCGACCCGCTCGACCCGCGTCGTCCACTTGAACAGCGGCCGGGCGAGCGCCTGCTGGTCGATGTCCTGCAGCGAGCCGCGGCCGCGCAGCACCGTCGCCGTCGCGCCGCCGAGCACCAGGAGCGGCGACTGCGCCAGGCGGGCGTTCTCGACCGCGGTGACGGTATTGGTCAGCCCGGGTCCGGCGGTCACCGCGGCGACGCCGGGACGGCCGGTCAGCCGCGCCGTGGCGTCCGCCGCGAAGACGGCGTTGGCCTCGTGGCGGACGTCGACCACCCGGATACCGCGCGCCTTGGCGCCCACCAGGATCGGCGAAATGTGGCCGCCGCACAGCGTGAACAGCGTCTCGACGCCGGCGCGGCGCAGCACCTCCGCGACGCGGTCGCCGCCGTGACGCGCTTCGCTCATCGGGCCCCCGGTGGTGACGCAGCGGCGTGCTTCGGACGTCGCGGACTCATCGCGCGCCAGCCTGACACACCGCCGGCCCGCTCCCCAACCCCGGCTGGCGGCTCAGAAGCGGCCGGCGAGGCCGAGCAGCGCGGTGCGGCCCGGGGCGCGGTCGGCGCTCTCGTCGGGCGAGCCGGTGTAGGCACGATCGAGCGCGTTGCGCAGCGACAGGCGCAGCTCGAGGCGGTCGGTGAAGCGCCAGCCGCCGCCGAGGTCGAGCAGGGCGTAGCCGGGCCGCGCCACCTCGGTCGGGCCGGGGTCGTCCTTGGCGAGCACGCCGCCGAGCCTGCCGAAGCCGTAAAAGGCTCCCGCCGCCCAGCGCGCCCCGACCCAGGCGTTCGGCGCCGGCGCGTCGTCGATCGCCTCGCCGTCGCTCCTCGCCCGCGTCCAGGCGGCGCCGCCGTCGAGCGACCAGCCGCCGGCCAGCTGCCGCCGCGCCTCGAGCTCGACCCCCTCGATCGCCGCCTCGCCGCGGTTGCGGAAGTGGAAATCCTCCCCCTCGCGGTAGCGCTCGATCAGGTCGCGGATCTCGTAGCGGTAGGCGTAGAGCGCCAGCGCCGAGCGGCCGCGGGTGCGCCGCAGCGCGAGGTCGAACTGCCGGCTCGCCTCGGGGTCGAGCTCCGGATTGCCGGTGACGAAGCCGCGCCCCGACGGGCCGCGGAAGAAGCGGTCCGACAGCGGCGGGGCGCGGAAGCCGCGCGCCGCCTGGGCGGTCGCCGACCAGCCGGGCGCCGGCGTCCAGGTCAGCGAGAGGTTGCCCGAGAGCGCCTGGTCGGAAGTCGAGCGGTCGCCGAAGTGGCCGCCGCGGTTGCGCGCCTCGATGCGGTCGCCGCGCGCCCCGACGCCGAGACTGAGCGCCGGCGAGAGCGGCCGCGTCCAGACCGCGAACAGCCCGGTCGAAAGCTGGCGCGCCTCCTCGATGGCGGCGGTGCGCGTCGCCTCGACCACCGTCTCGCCGTCGGCGGCGAAGCTCGCGCGGCCGACGGCGCTCTCCAGCGCGAAGCGCGAGCCGGCGTCGACGCCGACCTGCAGCCGGCCGCCGGCC
>JAIOJQ010000236.1 GCA_019911865.1 Thermoanaerobaculia bacterium | reverse complement strand
CGCCCGGCGCCGCGGCCGTCGCCACGCCTTCGACCAGCTTGAGACGGACCAGGACGTCCTTGAGCCCCATCGTGGCGCCTCAGCCGAGTGCCGCGAGCAGGTCGCGGCGTCCGAAGGTGGCCGCCGCGGCCTCGGGTTCGGCCGCGTCCGCCGGTTCGTCCGCTTCGGGAGCGGCGAGGCCGAGGTCGACGAGGATCTCGCGCGCCGCGCGGGCCCCCGACTCGGCGCCCCCCTCCATGTAGCCCTGGAAGTCGAGCGAGGTGTGCTCGCCGGCGAAGTGGAGGTTGCCCACCCGCTCCCCCTCGGCGCCGCAGATCGTCGTCCACTGCCCCGGCCGGTAGCAGGCGTAGCTCCCCTTCATCCACGGGTAGGTCGGCCAGTGGAAGAGCGCCTCGCCGATGCGCAGCGCGGCGATCCCCGGGAAGACCCGCTCGAGGTCGCGGCAGAGCAGCTCCGACTGCTGCTCGGGGGTGCCGCTGCCGATCTCGACGCCGCGCCGGCCGCCGGTGTAGCCGACCAGGATGCCGGCTTTGCCCGGCTGCAGGCGGGTCGACTCCCAGGTCAGCTGGAAGGGCAGGTCGGAGAGCACGCTGCCGTTCGAGCCCCCCTGGGTGCGCCAGAGTCGTTCGGAGAAGCCGACCATCAACTTGGCGTTGGTGCCGTAGCCGAGCTCGTCGATCGCCTTGCGCTTGACCGCCGGCAGGTCGAGATCGAGCTCGACTTCGCGCAGCAGGGTGAAGGGGAGGGTGAGCACGACCCGCGCGGCGGTGATCTCCTCGCTGCCGCCGGCCTTGTCGAAAGTCAGCCGGTAGCCGCCCGAGGGCGTGCCGGCGACGCGGACGAGCCGGCGTTCGGTCGAGATCCGCTCGCCCAGCTTTTCGGCCAGCCGGGTCGGCAGCAGGTCGTTGCCCCCGCGCAGGTGGAAGCGCTCGTCGCTGTCGCCGAAGATGCGGAACGGATCCGGGTTGGTGTCGATCAGCATCAGCAGGTTCCACGGCGACTGCTCGGCGATGTCGAGGCCGTACTCGGTGGTGTAGCCGACGTCGAGCAGGTCGTAGAACCAGCCCTCGGCGCCCGCCTCGCGCAGCCACTCGGCCATCGTCATGCGGTCGATCGCCGCGCCGCCGGCCGGGTCGGCGTAGGTGATGTAGTCGCCGGTGATCCCCTCCCACGCCTCGTCCATCTTCGCGGCGATCGGGCGGAAGGCCGCGACCACTTCGGCGTCGGAGACGCGCCGGCCGCCGAAGTACCAGAGGTCGCGCGAGACGCGCGGATCGTCCTGCTCGAAGTCGTCGAGTTCGATGCCCATCTCGGCGCACAGGGCGTGGATGGTCTCGTGCCCGGTGTCGACCAGCTCGCCACCCAGTTCGCAGACCAGATCCTCCGGGAAGTGCCCGCGCAGCGACCACATGCGGCCGCCGATCCGCTTCTGCCCCTCGTAGAGCCGCACGCCGACGCCGGCCTGCATCAGCCGGTACGCGCAGGTCAGGCCAGCGATGCCGGCGCCGACCACCACCACGTCGTCGGTCTCGCGGCCGGCCGGCGCCGGGGCGGCGGCCTGCTTCCCCCCGAAGCGACCGCAGCCGAGTGCCAGACCGGCGCTGGCCACCGCCGAGGTGGCGAGCAGGTCGCGGCGGTTCCAGCGCGCCGCCGAGCGCTCGAAGTCGAGGATCTCGGCGGTCGGTCGGCCGGCGGCGTTGGCCACCCGGGCCAGGTCGAGCGCCCGGCGCAGGTAGCGGAACAGGGGGGTGCGGGCCATCACGGTCTCCTCCCTCCGGCCGCGGCCGGGCGGGTTCGGTTCAGCTGCGGGATCGAAGGCGAAGCGTAGCCGTAAGGCCCTACCCTTTCAACTTCCGGCCCCCGCCCGTCGGGAGAGGGCCGGCAAGCCGGCCCTGACGGAGCATGGGCGGGAAGTTCCGCACGCGCGGCGGCTGGTTGGGTTGGCTCCTCGGTCACACCGCCTGCGTCTCACCCTTCGGGGTCGGGACGCCGTCTCACACCCAACCGCCGCTTCGGGGTGTCGTCCTGACGACCGATGCCGGCCCGATCGAGTTCGAGTTCCTTCCGGCTGCCGCGCCCCCTTCCCTGCCGCCCGCCGGTCGAGTGCCGCACTTCGGCACGGTCCGTTCTAGACTCGCGCCAAATCCGGAAGAGGAGGCGGGCGATGCGGACGTGGAGTCTGGCAGGAGTGGCAGCGGTCGTGGCGTTGGTGGCGACCCTCGGCGCGGGGGCACCGGCGCGGGCGGGAGCGATCGACGAGTCGATGGACAACGGGCAGGCGATCGTCACCGGTTCGGTCGATCACCAGGGGTTCGAACTCCTCTTCGCTTACGCCTATCTGGTCGAAGAGGGACCGGCGCCCGAGGATCACTACACGGTCGTCGTGCTTTCGGACCGTGAGCTCGAACCGGCGGCGGCGCACGACCTCGAGCGGCTGCGCGCCGAGGGGAAGGCCGGCCGGCTCAAGGCGCTCTGGCTCGAGCTCAACGACGGCACCGGCGACTTCCGCGGCCGCGAGCTGATCGGTCCCGAGGGGGTGCAGCGCGCCATTCCGGGGCGGGTGCGCTGGACCAAGGAGGAGTGGACCAACGACCGCATCATCGGCTCGATCTTCTTCTACCAGGGGACGCAGTGGGGCTTCAGCGGCCCGTTCAAGTCGATCATCCGCCTCGGCCTGCCGCTCGACGCCGACCGCGCGCGCGGCACGGTGACCGTCGGCGAGACGGCCGCCGGCGTCGGCTTCGCCCGGGTGCGCGAGTGGGACGACGGCACCGCGCCGCTCAGCTCGATCCTGCTCACCGACCGCGAAGTCGAGTGGAACAGCGACCCCGACCCGGAGAGCACCCGCGCCGCGATGGAGGCGGCCGGCGTGCGCGGCGCGCTGCTGGTGATCGGCAACCTGGACGGCGACCTGCGCACGGCGCTCTGCTTGGGCGCCGGCGAGGAGCTGCAGCCCGGCATCGAGAACGTCGACTGGACGCGCGAAGAGTGGGACGACCGGGTCATGCGCGGCCGCTTCGTCAGCAGCGCCGACACCTGCGGTTTCGACCTCTACTTCCACGCCCTCGTCCGCTGACCCGCCCGGCCTAGGCGACAGTTTCGGGGACAGGCACCAAATCTCGAGTTTCGGGGACAGGCACGGAAACTCCGCGATCGGGGAGTTTCTCCACCTGTCCCTGAATCGGGAGTTTCGGTGCCTGTCCCCGAAACTCCTCGCGCGGCGGGCCTGCGCCGCCGGGCGGCCCCGCCGCGCGCCGCACTGTGGACTCGTGCCCGGCCCTGACACCCCGTTTGACAGATTCTGACGCAGCTTCGAAGGACAATCCGACCCGGTCGAGCGCCGGGACCGTGCCACGGGTTTCAGCCGGCCGCCCGTGAGGGTGGGCGGAGAGCCGCCGAATCGTGGCAGCGTCGCCCGTCGTTGAATCCAGTCCGCCCGGACACGCCGGCCCGTGGAGTCGTGAAGCACGGCAGCAGCCGATTCCACAGTCGACGGGGGCCGGAGCCCCGGGCGGTCGTCCGAGTCGTACTCCAGGGAGGTCGAAGATGTCCGAAGTCCGAGTCCGCGAAGCACGCATCCAGCCCGGGCGCGCCTTGATGGCGGCGCTGCTCGTCCTCGTCGTCGCCGCACCAGTGGCGGCCGCATCGATCGAATTCAGCGACTGGTCCGGCGCGAATCCGATCCGGATGGAGCGCGACACGCCGCGCCTCGAGTTCGCCGCGCCGCGCGCCGCGGGCGCCGGCTGGCGGACCGTTCGGACCTCCGACGGCGTCACCGTCCTGGTCGAATCGGTCGGTCTTTCGGGCGATGTCCCGGGCGACACCGACAACGACTTCACCCGCATCCAGGAAGGGATCAGCGCCGCCGTCACGCTTGGCGCCGGCACCACCGTGCGCCTCGCCGGCACCTTCGACTGGACCGAGCCGTTCGCCGAGGCCGACTGGGTTGCCGCCGACTACGGCATCCTGATGCCGGGCGGCGTGGCGGACATCACCATCACCGCCGCCTCCCTCGGCAGCGCCGTCATCCAGGGCCCGGGCGAGCTGCCGGACGTCTACTACGAGGGCTTCCTGTTCGCGTGGGGGACGACCTACCACGGCTGGACGATCTCGAATCTCGACGTGCGCGGCTTCGAGTGGACGTTCGGGTTCTTCTACGCCGGCGGCGCCGGGGGGACGGCCCACGACTTCGACGGCTTCTCGCTGCTCGACAACCGGATCGAAATTCCGACCGACTCGAACGCGCTCGCCGCCGGCAACCCCGACGAAGCCACCCAGAACATCGGCATCCACCTCGCCTTCGGTGATCACCAGACGATCGCCGGCAACGAGATCGTGCTTGCCGGCGACGGGTTGAGCGACACCGCCAACGGCGCCGCGGCGGCCACCGTCGTGCTGCAGTCGAACTCGAGCGGCGGCAACTACGAGGACAGCCTGCTGATCGCCGACAACCTGATCCGGATCACCGGCGCGCAGTCGGCCGACCCCGAGTACGTCTACGGCATCTGGGAGAACTTCTCGGCCCACGCGGCGGGGATGACGATCCGCGACAACCAGTTCCTCAACGAGCACGCCGGCAACGATCCGGCGCTCAACCGCCAGCTCGGCTTCCGGCTGACTTCGCACTCCTCGGCGACGAGCACGGTCGCCTACCTCGGCAACACCGTCACCGGCGCGCACGCCGGCATCGGCTGGCTCAAGTACTCGAGCCCCTACAACCCGCCGTCCACGGCGCTGCCGATCCTGCTCACCGGCAACACGCTGCTCGATTGCGCCACCGGCGTCTGGGTGCGCTCGGACAACGGCAACGGCAAGGGAACACTGCTGCACAACCGCTTCGGCCAGACGACGATCGGCGTCGAGGTGGAGAACGCCGCCGCGACCAGCCTCGACTGGTGGGGGTGCAACGAGGGGCCCGGGGCGCCGGACTGCGCCGGCACCTCGGTGTGGGCCGGCGGCACGCTCGACGCCGCGAGCTGGCTCGAGCTCGGCTTCGAGACGCTCGCTCCGGCGACCGAGGTCGGCGTGGCGGTGCCGGTTCCCGCCAGCCTGCGCGAGAGCGTCAGCGGCAACTTCGCTCTCACCTTCGCGCCCGCGGCGGTGGCTTTTGCCGCTCTTCCGGCCGGCATCACCTCTCCGCATCCGATCGCCGCGGGCCTAGCCACGGCAACCTACACGCCGGTCGCCGCGGGTGTGGCGGCGATCACCGCCACCCTCGACGCCGAGACCGTCGACGCGACGATGCTGGTCACCTCCGGAGGCGTCGTCACCGTCCTCTCGGTGGCCGAGACGGGCACCCCGCCGAGCGCGGCCGACAACGACTACACGCGGATCAACGACGCCGTGCAGGCGATGAGCTCCGGAGTCACGGTGCGGCTCGACGGCCTCTTCGACTGGACCGAGCCGTTCGCCGCGGCGGCCTGGGCGCTCGGCTCGGACGGCCAGCCGGCGACCGGCGACGAGTACGGAATCCTGGCGCCGTTCGGCTTCGCCAACGTCACCCTCGATGCCGCGACGCTCGGCGACGCGATCGTCCAGGGCCCCGGCGACCTGCCGGAGGTCGACCTCGAGGCCTTCCTGATGACCTGGGGCGGTACCTTCCAGGGGTGGACCTTCGCCAACCTCGACATCCGCGGCTTCGACCTCGGCATCGGCATGTTCTGCTGCGACGGCGCGAGCGTCTCCGACCAGTACGACGGCGTCGCGGTGGTCGGCAACCGCTTCGAGCTGCCCGCCGACTGGAACGCCATCGCCGAGCCCGCCGACGCCTTCCAGAACATCGCCCTGCACTACGCCTTCGGCGACGGCCAGACGATCCAGGGCAACGAGTTCGTCCTGCCGGGCACCGGCGTGAGCGATACGAGCGACCCGGATCCGGCCAACTGGCGCTACGCCAGCTCGGTCGTCATGCAGTCGAACACCAGCGGCGGAGCGACCTACGACGGGCTGCTGATCGCCGACAACCTGATCCGCGTCACCGGCGCGCAGAGCGCCGATCCGGAGCGCATTCTCGGCATCTGGGAGAACGCCCACGGCCATCAGTCGGACATCACGGTGGCCGGCAACCAGTGGGTCAACGAGCACCCGGACAACGATCCGGCGCTCAACCAGCAGCGCGCCTTCCGGGTCACCTCGCACTCCTCGGCGAGCAGCACAGTGCTCTACGAGGGCAACCGCGCGGCCGGAGCCGGCATCGCCATCGAGATGCCCTACGCTCCGCCGGGTAGCGTCGAGCCGGTGATCCTGCGCTCGAACGACCTGGTCGGCAACGGCAGGGCGCTGCAGATGGTCGACGCCAACCAGAACGTCGTCCTGGCGTTCAACCGCCTGGGCGGCAATGTCCTCGCGGTCGACGCCCAGGCCGGCACGCTGCTTGCCGAGAACAACTGGTGGGGCTGCAACGAGGGCCCCGGGGCGCCCGACTGCGACGCCTTCCTCGCCGGCGGCGGCGCCACGGTCGACGCCGATCCGTGGCTCGTGTTGACCCTCGACGTCGACGATCCGGTGGTCGAGGCCGGTGCCTCGACCGGCGTGACGGCGGCGCTGATCTGGAACTCGGACCTCGAGGACACCTCGCCCGGCGGCAACTTCGTGCCCGACGGGATCGCGGTCGACTTCGCGGCCACCGGCGGCAGCGTCGCGCCGCCGACCGCTGACACCGTCGACGGCGTCGCCACAGCGACCTTCACCGCCGGCGCGTTGCCCGGCCCCTACGAGGTCACCGCCACGGTCGACGCCGAAACGGTGGGCGCCTCCGGCGAGGTCGTGCCGCTCGGCTACCTGTTCATCGACGGCTTCGAGAGCGGCGACACCAGCCACTGGTCGGACGTCGTCGGCCTGCCGTAAGGAGCCCGCCTCGCCGCGGGGGACGGCGCGTCGCCGCCCCCCGCGCACGCTCCGCGCTGCCATACCTCGCCACGCGGCGGCGCGTTTGAGGCGGGTGCCGGGCGCCGCTAGACTGCCGCGGTGCCGGTGCTGCCCTCATGAAGAGCGTTCAGGAACTCCTCGCCGATGCGGCGGCGGACCCGCGGGCGGTGCTCGACCAGCTGCTGCCTCTGGTCTACGACGAGCTGCGCCGCATGGCGCACCGCGAGCTCGCCCGCGAAGGGGGGCCGCGCACCCTCGACACCACCGGCCTGGTCCACGAGGCTTACCTCAAGCTCGTCGACGCGAGCGCGGTGCCGGTGAGCAATCGCCGCCACTTCTTCGGCGCCGCCGCGCGCGCCATGCGCCAGGTGCTGGTCGACGCGGCGCGGCGACGCCATCGCGCCAAGCGCGGGAACGGGGTGGCGCCGCTGCCGCTCGACGAGGCACGCGTCGAGGTGGACGTCTACGCCGCCGAGCTGGTCGAGCTCGACGAGGCACTGACCCGTCTGGCGGTCGAGCATCCGCGTCCGGCGCGGGTGGTCGAGTGCCGCTTCTTCGGCGGGCTCTCGGTCGAGGAGACCGCCGAGCTGCTGGAGGCCTCGACGCGCACCATCAAGCGCGACTGGATCCTCGCCCGCGCCTGGCTCGCCCGGGAGCTCGACGGTGCCTGAACCGGGCAGCGGCGAGCGGATCGCGGCGCTCTTCGGCGCGGCGTTCGACCGGCCGGCGGCGGAGCGGCGCGATCTCGTCCTCGCCGCGGCGGAGTCGGAGGCGATCCGCGACGAGGTGCTGTCGCTGCTCGACGCGCTCGAGCGGGCCGAGGCGAGGCCCGATCGGCTCGATCCACGGCGGGCCGCGGCGCTGCTCGGTGCCGACCCGCCGCCCGAGACACTGACGGGGCGGCGGATCGGACCCTACCGGCTCCTCTCCGTGCTCGGTCGCGGCGGCATGGGGGTCGTCTACCTCGCCGAGCGGGCGGATGGCGCCTGGCAGCAGCGGGTGGCGCTCAAGCTCCTGCCGCCGGCGCTCGCCACCGGGGCGCTCGCCGAGCGCTTCCTGCTCGAGCGGCGGATCCTCGCCCGGCTCGGGCACCCGGGGATTGCCCGGCTGCTCGACGGCGGCCTCACCGACGAGGGCGACCCCTACTTCGTCCTCGAGTACGTCGAAGGCGAGCCGCTGACCGTCGGGTGCGACCGCCGCCGGCTGGCGCTCGAGGAGCGGCTGCGCCTCTTCCGGCGGGTCTGCGAGGCGGTGCAGTACGCCCACGGCCGGCTGGTCGTCCACCGCGACCTCAAGCCCTCGAACATCCTGGTGACGCCAGCGGGCGAGGTGAAGCTGCTCGACTTCGGCATCGCCCGGCTGCTCGACGCCGAAGGGGGCGCCGAGGCGACGGTGCTCACGCGGCTCGGTCTGCAGCCATACACGCCCGGCTACGCGGCCCCGGAGCAGCTGCGCGGCGAGGCCGTTACCGTCGCCACCGACGTCTACGCGCTCGGCGTGCTGCTCCACGAGCTGCTCGTCGGAAGGCGGCCGCGGCCCGCCGCGGCGCTGCCGGCGCCGCTGACCCGGCCCTCGGCGGCGGCGCGTCGATCGGGCGGGGCGAGTCCGGAGGGCACCGACGGCTTCGATCCCGAAGCGGCCGCGCAGGCCCGGGGCACGACCCCCGAGCGGCTGGCGCGCCGCCTCGCCGGGGACCTCGACACGATCGTCCTCCAGGCGCTCCGGGAGGAGCCGGAGCGGCGCTACGAGTCGGCGCAGGCGCTGGCGGACGACGTGCGGCGGCACCTCGAAGGGCACCCCATCGCGGCCCGCCCGGCCGGAGCGCTCTACGTGGCCGGCCGCTTCCTGCGCCGCCACCGCTTCGGCGTCGCCGCCGCGTCGCGCCAATGATGCAGCCCCTCGAAGCGGATTTTCTCCATCAGCCTCTCGCGGCTCGCCCACCACAGGAAGCCGCGTTCGAAGGCGGCCTGGGTGAAGTCCCGGAAATGCTGTTTCAGAATGTGGCTTCGCTCGGTATCGGATAGCTCCGGCAGTGCGAGCCGCAGGTTGGTTTCGCCCACCTGCCGCCGTTCGGTCGCGAGGTAAAACAAGAGCCCGCCCAAGGCCCGCGCAAGCGCCACCTGTCCGCGAT
>JAIOJQ010000235.1 GCA_019911865.1 Thermoanaerobaculia bacterium | reverse complement strand
AGGTGCAGGAGGCCAGCACCCGGCAGGCGGCCGACGTCGCCTTCGGCGCGGTCGAGCCCGGCCGCCAGCGGGTCGCGCACCCGCACGGCGATGACGTCGTGGCGCTGCGCCAACAGGCGCAACTTCGTGAGCTCGCCGACGTCGAGGAAGTCGCTGACGACGAACACCACGGCGCGCTTCTTCTGCACGCGGCCGGCGTAGTCGAGCGCCGCGGCGAGGTTGGTCCGGGTGCCCGGCCGCGGCGGCACACAAGCCTCGCGGATCAACCGCAGCACGTGGTTGCGACCCTTCTTCGCCGGCACGTAGCACTCGATGCGGTCGGTGAACGTGATCAGCCCGGCCTTGTCGTTGTTGCGCGCGGCGGCGAAGGCGACGCAGCCGACCAACAGCGCCGCGGTGGTCGCCACGGTGCGGCGCGGCGCGCGGTCGATCGGCTGCGTGCCGAACGCCATCGACGCCGAGACGTCGAGCACGAACAGCACCGACAGCTCACGCTCCTCGATGAACTTCTTGACGAACGGCTTGCCGGTGCGCGCGGTGACGTTCCAGTCGACGCTGCGCAGCTCGTCGCCTTCGGCGAACTCGCGCACCTCGTCGAACTCGATGCCGCTGCCGCGGAACACGGAGCTGTAGCCGCCGGCCATCACGTCGGTGACCATGCGGTCGGCGCGCAGCTGGATGCGCCGCGCCTCGGCGAGCAATTCCGGGTCGATGGCCTGCGCCATGGTCGCCTCGCCGTCGCTCAGGGCACCTTCACGGTGTCGAACACCGTCTGCAGCACCTGCTCGCTGCTGACACCTTCGGCCTCGGCTTCGTAGGTGGTCAGCACGCGGTGCCGCATGACCATGAGGCCGACGGCCTTGACGTCCTGCGGGGTGACGAAGCCGCGCCCCTCGAGGAACGCGCGCGCGCGCGACGCCCGCGCCAGCGCCAGCGACGCGCGCGGCGAGGCGCCGTAGAGGATCAGCGGCTTCAGCTTGGCGAGGCCGACCTGCTCCGGCTCGCGGGTCGCGAACACGAGGTCGACGATGTAGCTCTTGACCTTGTCGTCGAGGTAGATGGTGTCGAGCAGCGCGCGCATACGCAGCAGCTCCTCCGGCGTCGTCGCCTGCTGCACCTGATGCTGCGCGGTCAGCCCCGCCATGCGGTCGATGATGCGCATCTCCTCCTGCTTGTTCGGGTAGCCGACCACCAGCTTCACCATGAAGCGGTCGACCTGCGCCTCGGGCAGCGCGTAGGTGCCTTCCTGCTCGACCGGGTTCTGCGTCGCCAGCACGAGGAACGGATCCGGCAACCGCCGCGTATCGCCGGCCAGCGTGACCTGCCGCTCCTGCATCGCCTCGAGCAGCGCCGACTGCACCTTGGCCGGGGCGCGGTTGATCTCGTCGGCGAGCAGGATGTGGGTGAACAGCGGCCCCTTGTGTGGCTGAAACTCGGCCCGCTTGGGGTCGAAGATCAGCGTGCCGACGAGATCGGCCGGGAGCAGGTCGGGGGTGAACTGGATGCGCTTGAAGTCGAGCGCCAGGGTGCGGGCGAGCGTCTTGACCGCCAGCGTCTTGGCGAGGCCCGGCACCCCCTCGAGCAGGAGGTGGCCGCGGGTGAGCAGGCCGACGAGCAGCCGCTCGACCAGCTCGTCCTGGCCGACCAGGACCTTGCGCAATTCGGCTTCGACGCGGCGCAGCGCCGTGACCTCGCGTTCGACGGTGGGCGGCGGCGCCGCGACGGGGTTCTCCATGCGGTTTCTCCTGTCAGTCGCTTCCAGGGGACGGGCTGCAACCCGGGTGCCACGAATCCGGCAGCCGCATTCTCGCGGTCGGGGCCCTTTCGGGCAAGAATCGGCGCGGACGCGCCAAAGTGGCCCGAAGACCTGCACCCGAAACGACGCACCCACGCCCGCCGCGCCGCAAGGCACTCGGCCAGCACCACCTGCGCGACGGCGCCGCGGCGCGGCCGCTGGTCGACTTCCTGCGCGTCGCCGGCCGGACGGTGATCGAGATCGGGCCGGGCGGCGGCGCGCTGACTCGCCGCCTGGCAGCGGCCGGCGCGGCGCGCATCCTCGCCGTCGAACTCGATCCCGCCTGGGCCTTCTCGCTGCGCGCCGCCCTCGCGGCACCGGGCGGCCGGGACCAAGGGGCCGAGGACGGGGCGCAGGCGGCGCTGTCGCTGGTCGTTGCCGACGCGCTCGACCTCGACTGGAGCGCCCTGCCGCCCGACCGGATCGTCACCGGAAACCTCCCCTACAACGTCGGCACCGTGCTGCTCGAGCGGCTGCTCGCCGGAGCGCCGGCGGGGGTGCGTGCCGGCTTCCTGCTGCAACGCGAAGTGGTCGACCGCATCGTCGCGGCGGTCGGCACCCACGAGTACGGCGCCCTGACGGTGCGGGTCGCGGCGCGGGCGCGTGCCACCCGGCTGGGTACCCTGCGGCCGGGTGCCTTCGTGCCGCCGCCGAAAGTCGAGAGCTCCTTCGTCGGCTTCGAACTGCTGCCGCCGCCGCTCGATCCGGCCGGCATGGATGCCTTCGACGCGGTCGTCGGCGCCGGGTTCGGGCAGCGGCGCAAGACGTTGCGCAACGCCCTCGGCGCCGTCTTCGGGCGCCCGCGCGCCGTCGCCCTGCTCGCCACGGCCGGCCTGCCCGAGGGCGAGCGCGCCGAGCG
>JAIOJQ010000234.1 GCA_019911865.1 Thermoanaerobaculia bacterium | reverse complement strand
GCACTGGCGGTCGAACGGTCGCTCGACGGCGCCGTGGCGGCCGAGATCGGGCTCGCGCCGCCGCGCGGCCGGGTCGAATGGAGCGGCGGCGGCGAGGGATGGGTCGACGTCGGCGGTGCCGTGCCCGCTTCGTCGAACGTCGTCGTGGCGGCGGCCGGGCGGCAGGCGCCGGCGGTGGTCGCCGCCGGCTTCACGGCCGACCTCGAGATCGCCCCCGGCGACTGGCGCAGCCGCGACGTGCTCGGGCTGGCGCGCGACCGGATCGAGCGCCTGCGCCTCCTGCCGCGCCACGGCGAGGCGATCGAGCTCGTCCGCCGCGGCGAGGGATTCGTCGTAGCGACGCCCTTCGCCGATGCCGCCGACCGCGATCGCGTCGACCCGCTGCTCTCCGAGCTCACCGGCCTGCGTGCCGAGCGCTTCGGCGAGGCGCCGCTGCCGGCCGAGGTCGAAACCGCGCTGGCGTCCGGCCCGGGCAGCATCGAGCTCGAGGCCGCCGGCGAGGCGGCGCCACGGCGCCTCGATGTCGGCGCCGAGGCGGCGGTGGGGGAGCGCTGGATGCGGCTCGACGGCAAGGTCTTCCTCGCCCGGTCGGCGCTCGCGACGTCGTTCGAGGGGCCGTCCGACGACTGGCGGTCGCCGCGCTGGAGCGGCTTCGACGCGTGGCGGGTGGAGCGGATCCGAATCTCCGAGGCGGCGGGCGAGCTCACCCTGGTCCGCGACGGCGGCGACTGGAAGAGCGCCGGGGCGGTTCTCCCCTACACCGAGGCCGGCGATCTGCTGCACGAGCTCACCTCGCTGCGCGCCGCGCGCCTCCTGCCGCCGGCCGAGGCGACCGGCCGGACGGTGGCGCCGCCGCAGCTGACGATCGTCCTCGCCGACGCGGCCGGCGACGAGGAGACACTCACCCTGCACGCCCCGGCCGCGGGAGCAACGCTCGAGGGGCGCGTCTCCGGACGCGACGTCGTCCTGCTGCTGCCGGTCGAGGCGGTCGCGGCGCTGCGCGCCCGAATCGCGGCGTTGCGCGAGGCGGCCAGGCCGGCGCCGCCGGCCGCCGCCCCGTCAGCCGAGCCTTAGTTCCCGCAGCTTGCGAAAGAGGGTCCGCTCGCTCAGCCCGAGGGCCCGGGCGAGCGCTCCGCGGTCGCCCGGGAAGTGGGCCGCAGCCCAGGTGAGATAGCGCCGCTCGACGTCGGCGAGCGGCATCATCCGCTGGCCCATCTCGGCAGCCGGCGGCGCGGCTGCCTCTCCGAGGCCGGCCGGGAGGTGCTCGGGCTCCAGGCTGCCGTCCTCGGAAAGCAGGCAGGCGCGCTCGAGGATGTTGCGCAGCTCCCGCACGTTGCCCGGGAAGGGGTAGCGCCGCAGCCGTTCGACGGCGCACGACGAGAGCCGGCAGGGGTGCATGCCGCAGGAGAAGCGGTTCGAGATCGCCTCGGCGAGCAGTTCGATGTCCTCGCTGCGCTCGCGCAGCGGCGGCACCCGGATGGGAAAGGCGGCGAGTCGGTAGAAGAGGTCGGCGCGGAACTCGCCGCGCTCGACCATCGCCGGCAGCTCGCGGTGGGTGGCGGCGATCACCCGCACGTCGGCGCGCAGCAGGTCGGTGCCGCCGACCCGCCGGTAGGTGCCGGTCTCGAGGAAGCGCAGCAGCTTCGCCTGCATCGGCAGGGGGAGGTCGCCGATCTCGTCGAGAAAGAGGGTCCCCCCCGCCGCGGCCTCGACCAGCCCCGCCTTGCGCGAGCAAGCGCCGGTGAACGAGCCCCGCTCGTGGCCGAACAGTTCGCTCTCGATCAGCGTCTCGACCAGGCCCGAGCACTCCACCGGGCAGAAGGCCCGGTTGGCGCGCCGGCTGCGCGCGTGAATGGCGCGCGCCACCAGCTCCTTGCCGGTCCCCGTCTCGCCGAGCAGCAGCACGATGGTCTCCGACGGCGCCACCCGCTCGAGCTCCTCGATCAGCCGGTTGAACGCCGGACTGCGTCCGACCAGGCCGGGGCTGTCGGGATCGGACGAGGCCACCCGGGTCGGCACGATCGTCTCGAGGAAGGCGACCACCGGCCCGTCCTCCTCCTCCTGAAGCGGGCGGGCCAGCACGTCGTGGTGCTCCTCGTGCCCGGCGACGCGGTGGACGTGGACGCAGCGGTGGGC
>JAIOJQ010000233.1 GCA_019911865.1 Thermoanaerobaculia bacterium | reverse complement strand
GAGGCGGTACGGGAGCCGGTCGGGGAGCGGCCGCCGGCCGGCGCGACCGGTCGGTTTCGTCGAGACCGCCGAGGGTGCGCGACAGCAGGTCGTCGACGCCGCCGCCGGCCTTGCGCGGCGGCGCGGCACGCGGTTTGTCCTCCTGAAGCAGGCCCGACAGAGTGCGCTCGAGCTGCTTGTCGACATCCTGCGACCGGCTCGCGGCGGTGGACGCGGCGGTCGGGCGCATCGTCGGCGCGGCGGCCGGCGTCGGGGCGCGCAGCGGTTCGGGCGCGGCCGGCGCCGCTTCGGACTCCATCTCCGCCAGCACGTCTCCGAAGAGATCCTGCGAGGTCAGCCGCTCTTCCTCGGCCAGCGGCGGTGCCACCCGCGCGGCGCGCGCGGCGTTGGCGAGACGGCGGACGGCCAGGCGCAGGTCGGAGTCGGTGAAGGGCTTGTCGAGCTTCTCGTCGGCGCTGCTGGCGAGCGCGGCGCCGCCGCCACTCTCGGGGACCAGGGCCAGCGAGCCGCCGCCGGGACGAGCCGTCCAGAAGCTGAGCAGCTCGCCCGCGCCGGGCAACTCGGTGGCGACGATCAGCACGTCGTGCGGGCGCTGCTGCTCGGCCTGGCGCGCCGCGGCGGCATCGCCGACGACTTCGAGTTGCCAGCCGTCGGCGGCGAGCGCATCGCGGATGCGCTCGGCGAACCTGCCTTCGGACTCGGCGACCAGGATCCAGGCCATCGGACTCAACCCCTCGGAAGTACAGGACGTTCTAGCACTTGGCCTCGGGGCGAGTCAAACCGCCCGGCCGTGCCGGCGCGCCGCCGCGCGGCGGCGGGAGTAGAGTCCGGCGATGCGGATTCTGGGGGTGGATCCGGGCAGCCGCCACTGCGGCTGGGCGGTCGTCGAGCGCCACGGCGGCCGGGTCCAGGCACTCGCCTGGGGGCGCTTTTCGCCATCGGCGGACGGCTCGCTGGCCGGACGCCTGCTCGCCATCGCCAGCGGGCTCGCCGCGGCGATCGCCGAGCATCGACCCGACGCGGCGGTGGTCGAGCGGGTGTTCCACGGTGTCTCGTCGCGTTCGCTCATCGTCCTCGCCGAAGCGCGCGGCGCCATCCTGCTCGAACTGGCGAGGGCGGGGTTGCCGGTGCACGAGCTGGCGCCCGCGGCGATCAAGAGCGCGGTGGCGGGTAGCGGGCGCGCCGACAAGCAGCAGGTGGCGCGGATGGTGCGCCTGCAACTGGCGCTCGGCGCGCGCTCGCTGGCCGCCGACGCGAGCGATGCGCTCGCCGTGGCGCTGGCCGGCAGCCAGCTCGTCGGGCTCTCCGTGGCGCGGCGCGTTTCGAGCTAAATGACTGTCGGCAAAGTCGTTGCGCGGCCGAAGTCTTTCTTGACCCTCATTTTTTCGCTGTGCTACTCTGGCGTGCCTCCCGCCATTGGGGGAGACCGCTTCCACCGAGCCTTGCCGCTGGCCTCGCCCCGGGGCGCTCCGGGCCGATTGAATTCGACGCGGAACCGGATCCGCATGAAGCGGATCTAAAGAACAGGGAGGAAATCCGTGGGGACCTTCTGGGATTACATGAATCAGGGCGGCCCGGTGATGTGGCCTCTGCTCGCCTTCTCGATTCTCGGGCTGGCGTTCACCATCGAGCGCTTCTTGGCGCTGCGCAAGGCCAAGATCAACGTCAACGAGTTTCTCGCCAAGATCCGCAAGGCGTTGATGGTCAACCGCTCGGTGCGTGACGCGGTCAAGATCTGCGAGCAGTACCAGGGCCCGGTCGCCTCGGTGATGAAGGCCGGCCTGCTCAAGTACGGCCAGCCCAAGGAAGACGTCGAGAAGACGATCGAGAACGCCGCCCTGTTCGAGATGGGCCGCCTCGAGCGCGGCCTCGCGGTGCTCGCCACCACGGCGAACGTCGCGCCGCTGCTCGGCTTCCTCGGCACCGTGACGGGCATGATCAACTCCTTCGACCAGCTGGCCAAGCAGGGCCTGTCGAACCCCGCCGCGGTCGCCGCCGGCATTTCCGAAGCGCTGATCACCACCGCCTCCGGTCTGATCATCGCCATCCCGATCCAGCTCGCCTACAACTACTTCACCAGCCGCATCAACAAGTTCGTGCGCGACATCGAGACGGCGGCGAACATGCTGATCGAGACGTTCGGCGAAATGGACCGCAGCGGCATCACGCCGGAGCGCGCGGCCGAGCCGGCCGGCGCCGCCAAGGTCTGAGCCTCCCATGAAGATCCAGGCAGGACGTGTCGCCGGGGCCAAGATCCCGACCGCATCCATGGCGGACATCGTCTTCCTGCTGATCATCTTCTTCGTGCTCACCTTCCAGGTCGAAGTCGACAAGACCAAGGTTGCGCTGCCGCGGACGAACCTCCGATTCGAAGTTCCGAAGAAGGCGGCGGTGGTCTCGATCACCGGCAACGGGCAGATGCGCGTCAGCGACGGCGATGCGACCAGCACGCCGGTCGGCAGCGCTCAGGACGTGCTCTCCTTCGCCTCGGAAATCGTCGCCGCCGATCCGGAGAAGGAGTTCGTCCTCAAGGCCGACCGCGGCGTGCCGTACCGCTACGTCGACCAGACGATCGACGCGCTCAAGCAGGCGCGGGTCCAGGTCCTCTACCTGCTCTCGGACCAGGAGACCGTGGAAGGCGCGGGGGGGCAGTGAGATGAAGTTCACCAAGAAGACCGTCAGTGACGAGATTCCGACCTCCTCGATGGCCGACATCACCTTTCTGTTGATCATCTTCTTCATGGTGACCAACACCTTCGCGGCGACGCGCGGGCTCGACTTCGCCCTCCCCAAGGAGGACAAGAACCCGCCGGAGATCCAGAAGGAGGACTCGGTGTTGATCACCATCCGACCCGGCGGCGGGCTCGAAGTCGACGGCAAGCCGATGCGGCTCGACGGAATCGTCGAACACCTGAAGCCGATTCTCAAGATCAACCAGACCAAGCCGGTGATCATCCGGCCCGACCCGGACGCGGCTTACGGCGACATGGTGAAGGTCTACGACACGCTGCGCGGGGCCAAGGACAAGGGGCTCGAGATCCGGAACATCTCGATTCCGACCCAGCGCGAGATCGACCAGTTCTGGTACTGAGGCGAGACCGGACATGGCAGCCAACACCAAGAACCCGCCGCCCGCGGCGCCCGCGCCGCGGCACGACCTGGGGCAAGGCAACTTCGCGATCTTCGCGGCCGAGGACGAGCAGGATCAGAAGAAGCTGAAGTGGGCGATCGGCATCGCCGTCATCCTCCACGTCGTCCTCTTCCTGATCCACCTCCCCGAGATGGTCCAGGGAGACCTCGGCAAGGCCGAGAAGCAGAAGGTCTACGTGGTGCAGCAGGTGCGCTTCCGCCCGCCGCCGCCGCAGCAGGAGCAGCAGAAGATCGAAGTGCGCAAGAAGAAGGTGCCGATCCCCGACCCGACGCCCGACGAGCCGGAACCGATCCGGGTGGTCGAGGAAGTCCAGCCGGAGCTCGACATCCCGGTCGACGACGCGGTGTTCGGCATTCCGGACGCCCCGCCGGCGGCCGAGCCGAGCGGCCCGATCCAGGTGGGCGGTGACGTCAAGGCTCCTGAGCGGATCGTGGCGCCCCAGCCGCAGTACACCGAGATCGCCCGCAAGGCGCGCATCCAGGGCGTGGTGATCGTCCAGGCGATCATCGACAAGGACGGCAACGTCACCAACGTCAAGGTGCTCAAGGGGCTGCCGATGGGCCTCGAAGAGGCCGCGGTCAACGCCATCAAGCAGTGGAAGTTCCGGCCGGCGACGCTCAACGGCAAGCCCGTGGTCGTCTATTACAACCTGACAGTGAACTTCAAGCTGCAGTAAGACGCCGAAGAACGGAACGACGTGGCATTTCAGGGCTCGCTTAGGGAGCTGCCGCTCCCCGACGTCATCCAGCTGGTGGCGGTCTCCGGCAAGACGGGGGTATTCAACCTCCGCAATGGCGGCGAGGCCGGGCAGATCTACCTGCGCAAGGGTCAGATCGTCCACGCCACCGTCGGATCGCTCACCGGGGAGCGGGCCGTTTACGAGCTCGCCCGCTGGTTCCAGGGGGATTTCGTCTTCACCCCCGGCACCGAGGCCGAAGCGGAGACGGTCGAGAAGTCCAACACCAACCTCCTGATGGAGGCGGCGCGGCAGATCGACGAGTGGAAGATCCTCTCGAAGAAGATCGAGTCGACCCGCATGGTGCCGGTCTTCTCGCCCCAGGCGAGCCGCGTCTCCGTTTCGTTCACCCCCGGTGAGTGGGCCCTGATCACCCGGGTGGACGAGCGGCGGTCGATCGAGGAGATCGCCGCCGGGCTCGGGCAGGGCGCCTTCGACGTCTGCAAGGTCATCTACGGCCTGCTCACGTCGGGGGTTCTCGCGCTGCGCGACGACCTGCGGCAGCTTCCCGTCGATCGACTCGCGCGGCTCGGCCCGTCCGAACTCGGGGGGGTAGCCGAGCAGATCCATCGTCTCGCCCAGTCCCTGCTCGCCGGCAGCGAGTGGGGGAGCGAGCTCGACGGTGCGCTGCGTCTGTTCCGGGCCGAGATGGAGTCGGGCCGTGGTGGCGATGCGATCCTCGACCTGGTGCGGTCCGAGGAGAAGCTCGTCTCCGCGCACGCAGGGCCCAACCAGGCCAAGGCGTTCCTCGATCGCGTCACGTCGATCCTTCAGGGCGCCTGACAGACAACCGGATTCTTCGGCACGGATCGTGCTACGCACGGTGACGGGCGAGGCGTTGCACGCCGCGCCCAGGAGGACCAGGAAGATGCGCAACCGACTGATCGTGCTCACCCTTGCCGGCGCCCTGCTGCCCCTCGCTGCCGCCCACGCCGGCTGGGAGGAGGGCGTTGCGGCCTTCAAGGCCGGCAACTATGCCCAGGCGATCCGCGAGTTCGAGACGCTCGTCGCGGCGAATCCCGATCAGGCCGCGGTGCAGATGATGCTCGGCCGTTCGCTGCTCAAGAGCGACCGCGCCTCGCAGGCGATCACCGCGCTGCGCAAGGCGTACGACCTCGACCCGAACGACGCCGCGACGCAGATCTTCCTCGGCCAGGCTTACCTCGACGCCGGCCGAGCCGGCGAGGCGGCGCAGCTGCTGTCGCGCGTCAATGCGTCGAGCCTGCCGGCGAGCCAGCAGCAGGCCTTCAGCGCCATCTACTCGGAGGCGCTCACCAAGTCGGGACAGACCGACCGCGCCGCCGGCGAGCTCAAGAAGCTCGCCGCCGCCAAGCCGGGAGACGCCGACATCCAGTACCAGTACGGGGCGATGGAGTTCAACGCAGGCAACATCGCGCCGGCCGCCGCCGCCTTCGAGAAGGCGCATCGGATCGCGCCGACCGAAGCCAAGTACGCCCGTGCCTACGTCAACGCGCTGATCCGGCTCGGCCGCGAGTCCAACGACAACTCGGCCTACTCGCGGGCCCTCGAGGCGGCTCGCTCGCTGGCCGGCGGGGCCGCCACCTACGAGAACCTGCTGCTGCTCGGCGAGGTGCAGCTGGGCGCGAAGCAGTACGACGCTGCGGCGGCCACCTTCGGCCAGGCCTCGGCGAAGAACGGCGGCGACTGGCTCCCCCACTTCTACGCCGGCCAGGCGAGCACGGCGTCCGGCCGCTACGCGGATGCCGAATCGGCGCTGCGCCGGGCGCTCGACCGCGCCGGCCAGTCGGCCGACAAGTCGCGCATCTGGCGCCAGCTCGGCTTCGTCTACGAGAAGCAGAAGAAGCTCGCCGAGGCGAAGAGCGCTTACCAGAACGGCGGCGACAGCGCGGCCGTGGCGCGCATCACCGAGAACGAGGAGATCAACAGGCACAACACCGAGACGGACCTGGAAGCGGCGAAGGTGGCCGAGATCGAACGTCAGCGGCGAATTCTGCAGGAACAGATCCAGCAGCAGTCGCCGCCGCCCCGGCGCTGAGTCCGCCCGGCGGACGCGCTTCGATCGACGGGGAGCCGACCGGCTCCCCGTCGCGTTTTTGAGCCGGGACTCGAAGGTCGTTCTTCGCCCTTGCTAGACTGCCTTGCGTGCCCCGTCTTCGTGCCTGGACGACCGCCGCGGCGCTGAGCGCCGCCTGCTGCGTCGCTCCGCTCGCCGCGCAGGAGCCGGTCGAACCGCCGACCGGCATCGGCGATACCCCACCGCCGGTACGCACCTCCTCGCAGGCCCTGCTGCCCGAAGTCGATTTCTACTTCCCCGAGGGCGACCTCGACATCCGGCTCAACCGGCTGGTCAAGAACGCCTTCTTCGGTGGCCAGGTGCGCTACAACTTCGCCAAGGGGGACATCCTCGCGCTGCTGCGCTATCGCTACTACGGGCTCAAGCGGGTCTGGCAGATCGGCGTCTTCGACGACGTCAATTACGACCGCCTCGACAGCGGCTCGAACGACTTCGAGCGCGCCCGCGGCGGCCTGGTGCAGGTCGAGATTCCGCAGGGCATCCACCGCCGCGCCTACCTGCTCGGCGAGGTGGACAACCTGACTTCGAACAAGGACGAACTCGTCTACTCGACCGACCGCACCAACACCTTCGTGCGCGTCGGCTACCAGATCGGCACGCCGGACGACAGCCGCTCGAACGCCATCGTCGGCGAGTCCCGTTCGCGGGTCGAGCGCCTGTTCTCCGGCTACCGGAAGATCGGGCCGAGCGGCTTCGGCCTGACCGGCGCGCTCACCTGGAGCTTCGACGACCTGGGGGGCGACTTCGACTACCTGCGCGCCGAGCTCGAAGGGCTCAAGCGCCTTCCCGGCCGCAACGAGCGCTTCGCCATCGTGCGCCTTCACGCCGGCAGCTTCCTCTCCGCCGCGGTGGTCCGCCCCGAAGAGGAGAAGCCGCACGACCGGTACGCCATCCCGCTGCAGGAGCTCTTCCGCCTCGACGGACGTGAGGAGCTCAAGGGGCTCGACGAGCGCCGCTACGGCACCGAGGAGCTGCACGCCACCTTCGAGTGGTTCCTGCCCTGGTTCACCGAAGCGGACCGCAAGGCCCTCAAGGGGTCCTGGGAGACCTGGTACTGGGTCCTCTACGCCGGAGCCGGTACCGTCGGCTACTCCTCGGCGATCTTCAGCGACTGGGACGAGTACGTCCCGGACGTGGGATTCGGGTTCGAGAGCGCCGTCCGCTTCGGGCGCCACGTCTTCTTCATCTCCGCCGTCGCGGCGCATGCGCTGGACGAGGGCGGAGACCTGAAGACGAGCCTGTCGATCAAGTCGTCACGCTGACCCCGGAAATCGAGTGAACTGCTGCACATTCAGGGCGCCGGCGGGCGCCCGGATTGCACAGGCCCCGCCTGCGGCGCCCGTAGCTTCGGGGGAGGGGCGTATACTGATTTGTGTTGACGCACGAAGATTTTTTCCGAGGGGGACACATGAAACTCAGAATCACGAGCCTGCTGCTTCTGCTCGCGGGCGGGATGGGCGCGCCCGTGCTGGCGCAGGGACAGGACGGACCGACGGTGACAGGTGAAAGCGGCCTGTTCACCCTGCTCGACGGCTGGACCCTGCCGCGCGGAGAGTGGTCGTTCGGTCTCTACTACAACAACTGGGACCGCCTGGTCGCGCCGGTACCGGGCTTCGACCCGGTCGCGCCGCTGACCGACGACTGGGACTACGACTGGAACCGCCTTTCCGCCAGTGTCGGCTGGGGCGCCACCGAGCGGCTCGAGTTCGCCCTGATGCTGCCCTGGGAGATGCTGCGGGCCGACGACAATCACCATATCGGCGTGGTCAACGGCAAGCAGTTCGCCAACGAGATCGACGCCTCGGGGATCGGCAACGTGCGGTTCGGGGCGAAGTACCGCTTCTGGGCCGACGAGCCGGCGGGGCGCGCGCTGGCCGGCAACCTCTTCGTCGAGCTGCCGACCGGCGACGACGACGAAGGGGTGGTGACGGGCGACACCGGCTGGGGACTCGGCCTCGACTGGTCGATGGCCCCCAACTGGGTGAGCCGGGTCGGCTTCCGCGATCCCGGTGACGCCGACGACTTCGACGTGCCCGAAGAGATCGAACTGGGGATCGGCAACGTGGCGCGTCTCAACGAGCGCTTCGACTGGATCACCGAACTGGCGGCGACGCTCTACCAGGGCGGCGACTCGAGCCCCGACGATGCCATCGACCTGACCACGGGCGGGCGTTACTGGATCGGCGACGCCGGGCGCTGGGCGGTCAACTTCGGCCTCCGGCTCGAGCTCAACCAGCTCTCCGACACCGACGAGCACTGCCCCATCGGCGGCCTCGCGGGCCTGACCTTCTTCCCCCGCCGGATCTTCGCTCCGGCCGAGCCGGTTCCCGTCGCCGCGCCGGTAGCGCCGCCGCCCGTTCCGGAGCCCGCGCCGGTTGCGGCCCCCGCACCGGAGCCCGCGCCGGTCGCCCCGCCGCCGCCCGCGCCGCCGCAGGAGATCGAGGAGATCTGCCTCTTCGACTCAGGCAGCGCCCGGGTCGACAATCGCTGCCGCGCCGTCCTCGACGAAGTGGCGCTGCGCCTGAAGGAAGATCCGGCCGCCACGGCGCGCATCATCGGGCACGCCGACGGGCAGGGGAGCCCGGCGGTCAACGACCGGCTGGCGATGCAGCGGGCCGAGGCGGCGCGCAAGGTGCTCGTCGAGCGGCACGGCATCGACCCGTCCCGGGTGAGCGTCGAGAGCCGCGGCAGCACCGAGGCGGCGGCCGACAACGCCACCGCCGAGGGCCGCACGACCAACCGCCGCGCGGTGATCATCGTCCGGCTGGGCAGCTGACCCGACGGCCGGGCCGCAACCGGGGGTCCCGCGAGCGATCGCGGGGCCCCTTTTTCGTCGCTCCTGGCGCTGCGGCCGGGCTCAGGAGCGCTCGGAAGCGGTGCTCTCGCGCCCGAGCGAGACGATCGCGCCGATCAGCCCCGCGGCGGCGCCGAAGCCGAGCAGCGCGGCCATCTCGAGCGGCGAGAGAAACCGCCCGGCGAGGGCGGCGGTGACCAGCGAGGGACCCGACGACTGCAACGAGAGGTGCACGGCGGTCAGCCCGCCGAGCGCCACCAGGGCGCCGAGCAGCCCCTGGAACATCCCTTCGAGGTAGAACGGCCCGCGGATGTAGAACTCGGTCGCGCCGACCAGGCGCATCACCGCGATCTCGTCCCGGTACAGGTACGAGGTCAGGCGGACGACCGAGGCGATGGTGAACACCGAAGCGCCGACCAGCACGGCGGTCAGCAGCAGGCCGAGCGCCCGCACCACCGCGAGCACCGTCTCGACCTGGGAGATCCAGTCGCGGTCGTCGTCGGCCAGCTCGACACCCTCGAGGCCGCCGAGGCGTCGCGCCCATTCGCGCAGCGCCCCCTCCTCGGCTTCCGCGATCGGCCGCAACCGCGCCTCGAGCGAGGCGGGCAGGGCGGCGTGCGCCCCCTCCGCAACCAGCGGCGCGAGGCTGGGGAAGGAGCGCGAGAAGCGCCGCTCGGCCTCCTGGCGCGAGACCCGGGTCACCTCGGTGACCCAGGGTGCGGCGCGCAGCTGCGCCTCGATCGCCGCCCGGGCTTCGGCGGAGATCTCCGGCGCGAGGTAGACGACGAAGCGGGCCTCGTCCCGCCAGCTGGCAATCGTCGTTTCGAGGTTGCGGCTGACCAGGTAGAAGACGCCGGCCAGGAAGAGCGACACGCCGATGGTCAGCGCCGCCAGCAGGGAAACGCGCAGGCTGCGCGCCAGCCCCACGAGCGCCTCGCGGGCGAAGTCGCGCAGGGCCTGCAGGAGGGTCATGCCGGGGCCTCGCCGGCCGGGCTCGGCGGAACCGCCAGGGACGGCAGCGCCTCGCCCGGCGTCAGGTGCCGGTCGTCGATCAGCCGGCCGCCGCCGAGGGTGAGCACGTGGCGGCCGACCCGCTCGATCATCTCCCGGTCGTGAGTGGCCAGCAGGACGGTCGTGCCGCGGCGATTGATCTCGAGGAAGAGCTCGAGGATCTCGCCTGCCAGCTCGGGATCGAGGTTGCCGGTCGGCTCGTCGGCGATCAGGATCTCCGGCTCGGCGATGAGGGAGCGGGCGATGGCCACCCGCTGTTGTTCGCCTCCCGACAGCTGCCGCGGGAAGGCGGCCATCCGGTGGGCGAGACCGACGCGCCGCAAAGCTTCGAAAGCCATCTTCTTGCGCCGCGCTGCGTCCAGCCCGAGCACGCGCGGCAGGAAGTCGACGTTCTCGAAGATCGTCTTGCGATCGATCAGCCGGAAGTCCTGGAAGACGACGCCGATCGAGCGGCGCAGATAGGGGATTTTGCTGCGCGGGATGGCCGCCACGTTGCGGCCGTTGACCAGGATCTGCCCTTCGCTCGGCGTCTCCTCGCGGAAGATCAACCGCAGCAGGGTCGTCTTGCCGGCGCCCGAGGCGCCGGTCAGGAAGCAGAACTCCCCCTTGGCGATCTCGAACGAGACGTCATCGAGCGCGACCTGGCCGGTCGGATAGCGCTTGCAGACGTGGAAGAGCTGGATCATCGGGCGGGGAGCGGCGGCGACTCTATCGCAGCGCTGCGGCCCTGCCCGCGCCGTAGGATGTCGGCGTGGATGGGCTCGAGCGGATCGTCACGCCGCCGGAGGTGCGCGGCGGAGTCTTCGTCTGGCGGTTCGCCGCGGCGGGCGCCGAGGTGCGCTTTCTCGGCCGCGGCGCGCCGGGCCGCTCGCCCGGCGAGCTCGCGACGGTCCTGCCGGCGGGCGTCGAGCCAGCGTGGCTCGAGCAGGTCCATTCGGCGCGGCTGCGCCTCGCGGCGCCCGGCTGCTGCGGCGCCGGAGATGCTCTGGTGGCTCGCCGGGAGAAGCTCGCGGCGGTCGTCGCCACGGCTGATTGCGTGCCGGTGGCGATCGCCGCCGGTGACCGGGTCCTGGCGGTGCACGCCGGCTGGCGGGGCCTCGTCGCCGGGATTCTCGCCTCGGCGCTGCGCGAGCTCCCCGCGACGGCCGGCGCGGTGGCCTGGATCGGCCCGGCGATCGGTCCCTGCTGCTACGAGGTGGGCGACGCAGTGGCCGATGCGGTCTGCGCCGTGGCCGGCGACGACGTGCGGTCGACGGGCGCCAGCGGCCGGCCTCACCTCGACCTCGCCGCGGCCGTGACGGCGCAACTTGCGGCGGCGGGCCTGTCGCGCGTCGTGCGGCTCGACCACTGCACGCGCTGCCGGGCCGACTGGTTGTGGAGTCACCGTCGTGACGGGGCCGCCGCGGGTCGCAACCTGACGCTCGTCTGGCGCCGCGCGCCGGATGACCGGGGAGCGGCGCCGCTCAGGGCACGGTGAGCGACCAGGCGCCGGTGCCGCCCGACTGGAAGCCGTCGACGAAGATCACCGGGCAGCTGCCGACGTGGACGGTCACCTCGTCCCTGGCGCCCCCCTCGACCGTCAGCGCCACCCGCCGGTAGGTCGTCGTCCCCGCCGGCGTCACCGCGGCGCTGCCAGTGGCCGAAGTGCCGGCGACGTTCTGGTCGACGAAGGCCGCCAGCAATCCGCCCGACGGGACGGCCCACGAGAGGGTCGTCGAGACGGTGGGGCAGACCGTGCTCGCCGAGAGGGTGGTGGCCGGAGTCACCGCGGCGGTGACGGAAGCGGCGGCATCGCCCGCGGCACCGCCGGCGACGTCGAGCTGGTGGACCCCGGTGCCGGTGATCTGCCGGCCGTTCTTCGGGTTGTTCGACAAGGTCAGGGCGTCGAGCGTGGCGGCGCTGCCCGACCATCCCCAGGCGAGCCAGTTCTCGGCTGGCACCAACGCCGTGTCGTCGTAGCGCTTGGGCGGCAAGGCGAGCAGCTTGCCGTCCGCCGGCGAGGTCGACGTCGCGGTGCGGTAGCGGACGTTGGTCGCCTCGAGGGTCGAAAGGTGATTTTGCAGGTCGGGATTCTGGCAGTCGGAGGTGTTGCCGGAGAACAGGACATCGGTCATCGCGGCGGTGGTGTAGAAGCGGATGCTCCCCCCGCCACCCTGGGGACAGAGCGGCGTGGCGCCGGCGGCCCGGTTGCGGGCGACCAGCACGTCGGTCAGCGTGGCATGGGCGGTCTGCAGGACGAAGCCGCCGCCGTAGACGTAGTCGGGCGTCGCGAGCTTGCCCACCGAGCAGTCGAAGAGCGCCGTGTCGAGAATCTTCACCTGCGCGCAGCGGTTGACGTCGGTGGTCTGGCAGTCCGTGGTGACCGGAGAGCTGCTGTCACCGCTGGCCACCAGGCAGCCCCCGACCTGGGCTTCGCGGACGCCGGAGGAGTTGCCCTCGATCAGCGACCGCTCGACGTGCAGGCTGGCCGCCGGCCAGTCGCGCAGCACCTGCGACGCGCAGCCGGGGGAGGTCGTCGCCGGCCCCGACATCGCCAGGATCGTGCCCCCTTGCGGGGCGGCCGAGCCGGTCGAGGTGGCGCGATTGCCGCGCAGCACGGAATCGAAGACGACGATGCGGCCGCGGTAGGTTTCGAGCGCCCCCCCCCAGTCCGCGAAGTTGTCCTCGAAGGTCGACTGGTAGATGCGGGCGCGCGCGCAGTCCTCGACGTGGATCGCCCCGGCCTCGGTGCGCGCCGGGGCGTTGGAGCCGTTGGCGCTGTTGGCGAGGAAGCGGCTGCGGACGATCAGCAGGTCGGCCGCCGGCGCCGCGCAGTAGGGCGCGTTGCAGGCGAAGTAGCCATAGGCGTAGATGGCGCCGCCGACGTAGCCGGCCGTGTTGTTCTCGAACAGGCTGTCGGCGATCCGCGCGTGCGAGTTGCGAATCAGCACGGCGCCTCCGGCGCCGTCGCCGGAGGTGCAATCGGTCAGCGCGGCGCCCGTCTCGCAGTTGTTGCGGAAGGTCGAACCGAGGATCCAGAGCTCGCTCGGCTGATTGTTGGGCGCCGCACTCCCCTTCTGGGCGAAGATCGCCGCGCCATCCGAGACGCCGCGGTTGTCCTCGAACAGCGAGTCGATGATGAGCGCCTTGGCGCTGCCGTAAAGGCCGAGCCCGGCGCCGCCGTTGCCGCCGGCGGCGCGATTGCCGGTGAACTCGCAATCGAAGAAGGTGGCGCGGGCGTTGCGCAGCGAGACGCCGCCGGCGAAGTCGGCCGCCGTGGTGCGACCGTTGACGAAGCGCAGCCCCTCGAAGGTGATCCACCGGGCGGCGTTGAGGTCGCGGATCGAGACCACGATGCGGGCGTTCTGACCGGTCAGGGTCACCTGGCCGGAGACGCGGGCGCGCACGGTGAACGAGCGGTTCTTGTTGGTGCCGAGCTGGAAGCCGTTGCCGCCCGAAGGCGAGGGATAGGTGCCCGGGGCGATGTCGATGGTGCCGCCATCGGGGACGTCGCGGAAGGCGGTGGCGAGGTCGGCCTGCTCCTCGGGCACGCACAGGACGCCGGGGACGGCGCAATCGACGGCGAAGGCGGGTGCGCCGATCGAGGCGCAAAGGAAGGCGGCGGCGGCGAGGCGGGACTTCGGCATGCGGAGCTCCTGCAGGTTCATCGGGCGCGGTCGGGAAGGGTCCGGCCGCGGGCGCGCGGCCCGCGGGGTTCGCGGTCGAAGGCGCGCAGCTGACCGCAGGCGGCGGCGACGTCGTGGCCCCGCTGGCGGCGCACGGTCACCGTGGCGCCGCGCTGTTCGAGGCGGTTGCGAAAGGCTTCGACCCGATCCGCGGTGGGCCGCTGCATCCAGTCGGGCAGCACCGGGTCGGGGTTGAACGGGATCAGGTTGAACTTGACCGGCACCCGGGCGAGCCGCCGCACGAGAGCGTCGGCGTCGGGCGCGGCGTCGTTGAAGCCGGCGAGCAGCAGGTATTCGATGGTGATCCGGCGCCGCGGCTCGAGCGGGAAGCGCTCGAGCGCGGCGACCAGTTCGGCGAGCGGGTAGGTGCGGTTGATCGGCATGATGCGCGAGCGTCGCTCGTCGTCGGGCGCGTGCAGCGAGACGGCCAGATTGGGGCGCCGCGGCCAGGTGGCCAGGGCGTCGATGCCCGGCACGACGCCGGCCGTCGAGACGGTGATCTTGCGCCGCGGCAGGCGCAGCGACAGCAGCTCGAGGGCAGGCGTCAGGGCGTCGAGGTTGAGCAGCGGCTCGCCCATGCCCATGAAGACGAGATTGAACGACTCGGGAAGTCCGGCGAGGGCTTCGAGGCAGCGAACCTGACCGACGATTTCGCCGGCGGTCAGGTTGCGCCCGGAACCCCAGAAGCCGGTCACGCAGAAGGCGCAGGCGAGGCCGCAGCCGGCCTGGCTGGAGAGGCAGAGGGTCCGTCGCTCGCCATCGGGAATGTCGACCGTCTCGATCGCGGCACCGTCGGCGAGGTGCAGGAGGTACTTCACCGTGCCGTCTCCCGAGTCCCGCCGGTCGGCCACCGCGGGCAGAGCCAGGGTGAATTCCCGCGCGAGCCGCTCGCGCAGTGCCGCCGGCAGATCGGTCATCTCGGCGAAGCCGGTGACCCGCCGGCGGTGCAGGGCGTCGAAGATCTGCCGGGCGCGGAAGGGCCGGTCGGCGACCGGCGCGAGCAGCGCGTCGAGCTGTGGTCGGGTCAGGCCGAGCAGGTCGGGGCGCAGGTCGCAGGCCGCTGCGGGCGCCGTCACGAGGGGCGCCGCGCCGGACGCCGGCGGGTCGGATCGATGCCGATCGAGCGCAGGAATCGCAGGTCTCCGGCGTCCATGCGGAAGGCCGGTGCCTCGGCCGAGGGCACCGCGCTGTCGGAGGGCGCCGCGGCGCGCCGGCGCCCGGCCACGGGATGCCTGGCGGCCGGTGCGGCGGGTTCGGGCGCCGGCTCGACCGGCGTATCGCGACGGCAGCCGAGCTGAAGCTCCAGCAACCATCCCGCCCGGCGCAGCCGCCGCAGGCCGGCCTGGACCTCGCGCGAGTCCGAGATCGCCTCGAGCAGCGCGCGCTCGATGTCGGCGAGCAGCGAGCGCTTCTCGGCTTCCGATCTGGCTCTGGCGTCTACGTCGTCCACGTTGTCGGGTCCCCGGTTCGCCGGCATTATCGGACCCGTGCGAAAGCGCTGTCAAACCGCCGACTGCGATAGGTTCGCCGGTCGCATGCAGGGGGATCCGGAATTCGCCCGCCTGGTCGGGTGGCTGGCCGCCGGCGGGCTCGCCGGAGCGTGCATCGAGCCGCTCGCCGGAGACGTCTCGGCGCGGCGCTACGCGCGCATCCGGCCGCCGGCGGGCGGCAGCTTGCTGGCCGTCCTCTACCCGCCCGAGCTGGCGGCCGCCCGGACGCGCTTCGTCGCCGCAGCCGCCCTGCTCACCCGGGCGGGGGTAAGGGTGCCGGCGATTCACCGCGACGATGCCGCCGCCGGCATCCTGCTGGTCGAGGACCTCGGCCCACGGACGCTCTGCGAGCGCACCGATCTCGACTGGGCGGCGCGCCGGCCCTACTTCGAGGCGGCGATCGATGCGCTGCGCCGGATCGCCGCGATCCCGCTCGCCGAGGTCGAGCGCCTCGGCTCCCCTCCCCTCGACGCGGCGCTGCTCGAGCGCGAGCTCGCGGGAACGATCGAAGTCTTCCTGGCGCCACGCGGGCTCGCCCCCACACCCTTCGTCGCCGGGCTGCGCGAGCTCTGCCGGCGGCTCGGCGCCGGGCCGCTCGTCGCCTGTCACCGGGACTTCATGGCGCGCAACCTGATGCCGCTCGGCGGCGATCGGGTGGCGGTGATCGATTTCCAGGACCTGCGGCCCGGGCCCGCCGCCTACGATCTCGCGTCGCTGCTCAACGACAGTCTGTTCGCTCCGCAGCCGCTCGAGCGCCAGTGGCTCGAGCTCGCCCTGCCGCCGGGCGGCGATCCGCTCGACTACTCGCGCGCCGTCGCCCAGCGCACGCTCAAGGCGGTCGGTACCTTCACTCGATTCGCGGCGGCCGGTAACGCTCGCCACCTGCCGCTGATTCCGCCCAGCCTGGCGCGCGCGGCGCGGCACCTGGCGCGCCTGCCCGAGGTCGCCGACGCGTTCGCGCCGCTCGCCGGACGCTTCGCAGCGCTCTCCGGCGACGAGCCCGTCTGCTAGACTGACGACGCGCGGCGCGCCGGGAACGGGACATGGTCCCCCTTCCGCCCGCCGGCGCCGGAGGTGGAAGTCATGGGCCGTATCGGTCTTCCAGAGCTGCTGATCATCCTGCTCATCCTGGTCGTGCTGTTCGGCGCCACCAAGATCCCGCAACTCGGCCGCGGGCTGGGCGAAGGGATCCGGAACTTCAAGAAGGGGCTGCGCCCCGGCGACGACGAGGGCCCCGATTCGCCGCCGTCCGGCCCTCAGGAGCCGCGCTGAAACGTCGGCGGCGTCGCCGCTGCCAGCCGCAGATCTTCCCCGTCGATCCCCAGCTTGCGCTGGTGCTCCTCGTAGAGCGCCAGGACCCGTCCGATGTACGTGCGCGTCGAAGCGTAGGGCGGAATTCCCCCCCAGCGGGCCACCGCTCCTGGTCCGGCATGGTAGGCCGCGAGGGTCAGGCGGACATCGCCGCCGTAGCGAGCCTCGAGCTCGGCGAGGTAGCCGGCGCCGAGCGCCAGGTTGACCGCCGGATCGAGCGGCTCCTCGACCCCCTCGAGGTGAAAGGGCATCAGCTGCATGAGCCCGAGCGCCCCCTTCTCCGACACCGCATCGGGCCGGAAGCTGCTCTCGGCCTCGACGACCGAGGCGACCAGCAGCTCGTCGATCCGGTTCTGGCGTGCCGCCCGGCGGATCTCGCCGCCGAAGGGGAGGGAGAGCAGGTAGCGCTCGGCGACCTGCGGATCGAGGCGGGGGGCCACCGGAGGCGCAACGGTCGCCGGGATTGCCGTCGGGACCGGACGAGGCCGCCGGAGCGGTTCCGGGGTGTTTGTCAGGTGCGGAAAGAGGCGGGCCAGCTCGAGCGGGAGCATCCGGGTCGAAGCCGGCAGGGACTCCGACGAGCTCGACCCGGCCAGCCCGAGCAGCAGGCTGAGCACGGCGACGGCCGCCGGAAGGTGGAAGTGCGGTCGGTGCGGTGAAGCGGGGGTCATATGACGACTCCTTTGCGGGAGACGGGCCCCGACCCTCGCTGGAGGGGGCCCAGTCGGCGCACCCCGCGCGGGGCACACCGGTGTCGTTGTTGGAAGGACCTTCGCCGACTGTGAGTCTGCGGCCTCTAGACCTTGGGAAGGGTGCGACGCAGGGGGCGGCGGCCGGCAAAGGCGCGGGGCCGTCCTTCGGTCGTCGAAATCCCGAGGTGCGAGACCTTGTTGCGCAGGGTGTTGCGGTGAACCCCCAGGCTGCGAGCGGAGCGGCAGAAGTTCCAGTCGTTGGAGCGCAGGGAGGCGACGATGAACTGACGTTCGAACTCCTGACGCGCCTGTTCGAGGGTCACCCCCTGGGTGACCAGCTCGTCGACGATCTGCGTCAGACGTCCGTTGAGGTTCTGTCGGCTTCCCACGATCCGTTCTCGAACGGGCAGGATTCTACCCGATCCCGCCTCCTGGAGACCAACTTCTTTGTTTGCCGCTTTTACTTGCGCTCGAGACGGTCGCCAGCGTAGATCGGGTAGCGCGACTCGAGAATCTTGGCGACCGCCGTGTGGGAGCGCGAGGTCAGCACCGCGAGCTCGCCGAGGACCACCGCCGGGCCGCCGTGCGGATTGATCCGGTAGACGGTGAAGAAGTCGCCCGGCAGCACGTCGTCGTCGGCGCCCCGGTCGATGAAGACCACGTGGTCCTGGCCGAGCGAGACCAGGTCGGCGGGGGCGGCGAGGATGACCGGGGCGCTCGCGAGGTCGTTCCAGGTCGGCTCGTTGACCGGCCGCAGCGGCGTGCGCCGGGCCAGCGGCACCGGCTCGGGCTGGAAGACGCGCAGCCGGTCGCCCACCTTGATCCCCGAGCAGCTCTGGGAGATCTCGGCGATCGCCCCGTCGTCCTGCACCGAGAGCACGCGCACCCGGCCGAGGGTGGCGTAGAGGCGGCCGAACTTGTCGCGCGTCACCGGATGGCGCACCTCGCGGCCTGGCTCGACCGCTTCGAGCACCATGCCGGGGGAGAGGCCGGCGGCGCGGCCGCCGTCGAGGTAGACCACGTCACCGAGGGAGAGAACGTACTTGACCGTCAGAGCCTGGCCAAAATTACTGCTGCGGGTCGAACGCGTGTGCGTCGGCAGTACGGCGGTCGGTGGCATCACCGCTTCGTACTCGGAGCCGACGATCGACCAGCCGAAGGCTTCGTCGGCGCTGTCGACGAAACCGCTGCAGTAGATGTCGCTCTCGGCGCCGAGCGGCACCGGGACGTTGCCCCGCCCGCCGGCAGGCGCCGTACCGTCGCCCTCTCCGTCGCCCGCGGCGTCGCCGTCGGCCATCTCGGCGCCCGCCTCCTCGGCGCCGACAACCTCCAGCCCGATGGCGATCGGGTCGCCCGGATAGATCCAGTGGGCGTCGAGGATGTAGGGATTCTTCTCCCAGATCTGCGGCCAGAGGTAAGGGTTACCGAGGTTGGCCGCGGCGAGATCCCACAGCGTGTCGCCGGGAACGACGATGTGCACCTTCGTCCCTTCGGGGAACTCGCTCGGCGGATCCCAGGCGGTCCAGTGGTCGCCGACCAGCTTGAGGTGCTTCGGCGGCGTGTCGGCGGCGACGAGCGCCGTGGCGGTGAGCCCGGCGACGATCAGCGCGGTCAGTCGGGAACGGAGCGCCATAACGGGACCTCCAGTAGCAGGGACGTCTGAGTCCGTGCACAGATAGACCTCGAACGTTGGCGAGTAGGGTACTTGCGCCGTTGCACAGTGTCAAGGGCACTCTTCACCCCAAGATGCGCTCCTGCTTGGGGTTAGGGTCGGGGCAGGGAGGCTGCGGCGAGGCCTTCGAGCGCCCTCTCGGCGGCCGCCGTCTGCGGGAACCGGCGGGCCAGCTCCGACCAGACCTCGCCGGCGCGCGCCGTGTCGCCCTGGAGGGCGAGGCAGTGGCCGATCTTGAACAGCGCGTCCGGCGTCTTGTTGCCCGTCGGATGGGTCTCGACGGCGGTGCGGTAGGCGGCCAGGGCGCCGTCGACGTCCTGGCGCACGAGGCGTGCCTCGCCGATCCAGAACCAGGCGTTGTCGGCAAGCTCGGAGTCCGGCCGCGCCGCGACGAAGGCGGCCAGGGCCTGCTCGGCGGCGGCGGCGTCGCCCTCGCGCAGCAGTTTGAGGGCGCTCTCGTACTCGGCGCTTTCGGCGCTCGACGGGGGCGCCGCAATTTCCGCGGCCGGTGCGGTCGGTGCCGCCACTTCGAGGTCGCTCTGTTCGATGGCGTCCGTGGCGGAGGGCGCGGGGGACTCGGGCTCGCGGATCGGCACCACCGGCGCGGCGGCAGGCGCGGTCGGCGCCGCCGCGGTGCCCGTC
>JAIOJQ010000020.1 GCA_019911865.1 Thermoanaerobaculia bacterium | reverse complement strand
CGGCTCCGGCAGCGGATAGGGCTGCTGCAAGCCGCGCAGCGCCGCGACGAGCGCCGGCTCGGCGACCAGCCAGCCGACGCGCGCCGCGGCGAGCGCGTGCGCCTTCGACAGCGTACGCAGGACGACGAGGTTGGAGCGGGCGGCGAGCAGGGTGACCGCCGATGCGCTCCCCGCGAACTCGATGTAGGCCTCGTCGACGGCGACGAGGGCACGATCGGCGAGGCGCGCCGCCAGCGCGTCGAGAACGGCGAGCGGGATCAGCTCGCCGCCCGGATTGCCCGGCGAACCGAGGAAGACCAGCCGTACCGGAGCCCGGCGCGCCGCCGCTTCGATCGCGGCGCTCCGGTCGTCGTCGCCGCCGCCGGGCGGCACCTCGACGAGGCCGGCGCCATGCAGCCGGGCGCAGAAGGCGTACATGCCGAAGGTCGGCGGGGCGACGAGCACCGCGTCGCCGCCGGGCCGGCAGGCGGCGCGCACAAGCAGGTCGATCGCTTCGTTGCTGCCACGCGTCGGCAGGATCTGATCGGCGGCGGCTTTGCTCAGGGTGGCGAGGGCGGCGCGCAGCCGCTGGTCGTCGTCGGCCGGATAGCGCCGCAGTGTCCCGCGCCGGTCGGCGGCGCTCGCCCAGGGGGATTCGTTGGCGTCGAGCCAGACGCCGGGCGCATCGGGCCCAGGGCGGTCGGGGCGGCTGCCGCGGAGGGCCGCCAGGTCGCTGCGCAGCAGCGCCAGAGCGCTCACGCGACCCCTCCGAGGCGCCAGGCGACGGCGCGCCGGTGCGCTTCGAGCCCCTCGGCGCTGGCGAGCTCCATGGCGCACGGGCCGATCGCCGCGAGGCCCGCCGGGAGGGCCTCCTGGACGGTGATCGCCACCTGGAAGCTCGCCACCGACAGGCCGCCCGCGGCGCGCGCCGCGCCGCCGGTCGGCAGTACGTGGTTGGTGCCGCTGGCGTAGTCGCCGAGCGACTCGGGGGTGAAGTCGCCGAGAAAGACCGAGCCGGCGCAGCGGACTTCCGCCAGCCAGGCGCGCGGCTCGCGCAGGGCGAGACTCAGGTGCTCGGGTGCGTAAGCGTTGCTGATGGCGAAGGCCTCGGCCAGAGCATCGACGCGGATCAGCGGTGCGCTGGCGAGCGCCCGGCGTGCGATGGCGGCGCGTGGCAGGCTGGTGAGCTGCCGGCGCAGCTCGCCGGCGACGCGGTCGATCAGCCGCGCGCTGTCGCTGAGCAGCACGACCTGCGAGTCCGCCCCGTGCTCGGCCTGCGAAAGCAGGTCGGCGGCGACGAAGTCGGGGCGCGCGCCGTCGTCGGCGATCACCAGCAGCTCCGAGGGGCCGGCAACCAGGTCGATGGCGGGTCCGTCGGGGCGCGCCGCCACCTGCCGCTTCGCCTCGGCGACCCAGGCGTTGCCCGGGCCGAACAGTTTGTCGCAACGCGGCACGGACTCGGTGCCGAAGGCCATCGCGCCGATCGCCTGCACGCCGCCGAGTCGGAAGACGCGGATGCCGGGGAAACGCCACGCCACCGCGAGGACGGCCGGGTCGGCGCTGCCGTCCGGGCGCGGCGGGGTGCACAGGACGATCTCGGGGCAGCCGGCGAGCGCCGCCGGCACGGCGAGCATGAGGGCGGTCGAGGGCAGCGGCGCCGAACCCGCGGGCACGTAAAGGCCGACGCGTGCGATCGGGCGGGTCATCCGCTCGCAGACCACCCCGGGGGCGGTCGCCAGCCGCAGCGGCGGCGCCATGCCCGCGGCGTGGAAAGAACGGATCCGTCCGGCCGCCTCGTCGAGCGCCGCGCGCAGGCGGGGCGGCAGGGCGCTCTCGCTCGCGGCGAGCTCGTCCGCCGTGACCTCGAAGTCCCCGGGCGCGACGCCGTCGAAGCGCGCGGTGAGCTCGCGCACGGCCGAGT
>JAIOJQ010000232.1 GCA_019911865.1 Thermoanaerobaculia bacterium | reverse complement strand
CGAGCCGCGGCGTCGAGCGAGTGCGGCAGGTGCAGGACGTACCAGTTCTCCTCGAAGAACGGCTCGCCGTCGAAGCCGAGCAGCGGCGCGAGGAACTCCGCCTCCTCGGCGCCCAGCACCGCGTCGATCTCCGGACGCGTCCAGACGTGGTGCCCCCCCTCGTGGCCGGCGACCTCGGCGTCGAGGGCGCTCCAGAAGGCGCCGCCCGGAGCGAGCAGCTCCCGCTCGAGGAAGTCCGCCGTGGCGGCGGCGACGCGCGCCGCGTCGGCGTCCCCGGTGCGCGCGTGGTGATCGGCGAAGATCTCGAGCAGCAGGCCGTTGTCGCTCAGCATCTTCTCGAAGTGGGGGACCTTCCAGCCGGCGTCGGTGGCGTAGCGGTGGAAGCCGCCGGCCAGCTGGTCGAAGATGCCGCCGCGACCGAGCGCGTCGAGCGTCGCGGCGAGCATCATCGCCGCCTCCGGGTGATCGCCCGCCAGCTCGGCGAGCAGCCAGAGGTTGGCCGCAACGGGGAATTTCGGCGCCGTTCCGAAGCCGCCGTGCGCCGCGTCGAAGCGGGCGCGCAACCCGTCGAGACTGCGCCGGGCGAGCTCGCCTCCCGGCAGCTCGCCGCTGGCCGGTGCTGGCGGGGCGAGGTGCCCCTCGATCGCCGCCGCGAGCTCGCGCGCCTGCTCCTCGACGTCGTCGCGCCGCTCGCGCCAGGCGTGCGCCATCGAGGCGAGCACCTGCCGGAAGCCCGGCCGCCCGAAGCGCTCCTCGGGCGGAAAGTAGGTGCCGGCGAAGTAGGGCTCGAGCCGGGGCGTGAGGAAAACCGAGTTCGGCCACCCCCCCTGGCCGGTGAGCAGCTGCGTCGCCAGCATGTAGATCTCGTCGACGTCCGGGCGCTCCTCGCGGTCGACCTTGACGTTGACGAACTCGCGGTTCATCAGCTCGGCGGTGACCGGATCGGTGAACGACTCCCTCTCCATCACGTGGCACCAGTAACAGGTGGAATAGCCGATCGATAGGAAGATCGGCCGGTTCTCGCGCCGCGCCGTCTCGATCGCCTCCTCCCCCCAGGGGTACCAGTCGACGGGATTGCCGGCGTGCAGCAGCAGATAGGGCGAACTCTCCCGGGCGAGCCGGTTGGCGGGGGGCGGCGAAGCGGGCATCGCACGATTCTACGAGCGAATGGAAAGACCCGAGAGCAGGATCTCGAGAGTGAAGACCTGAAAAGAAAAACTTGAGAGCAAAGACCAGAGCCCAGAGAAGGGAAAGGCAGGAAGAGGGGGAGGGCGAGGCAGCATCCGGAGAGCCCCGGGCGGCTCCGCACGGCGCGTTCGGGACTCGCGACGCGCGATCCGAACCCGGTGGCCTTTTCCCTTCTATGGAAGCTTTTCGTCTTTTTTCTCTTTCGCTGGCGCGCCACCGGCCGACTCGGGTTTCATCCCGCAGTCCCCTTGCCGCCTGGATGCGGCGGAGCCGTTGTTCCGGTCGCGCCTGCGACCTGTCCAACCCGGCAGGGCGGGGCGCGCGGCGACGGCTGGCGTAGCCTCGAACATTGACGATCCGGACGGCGGGAGGCCCGGCCAGCACCATGCGCAAGGGGTTGCTCTGGACACTGCATCTGGCCAGCTTCGCGGCGGTCGCCGCGCTGTTCTGGTGGGGCCGCGCCTACTACGCCCTGCCGCTGATCGCGAGGCCGCGCCACGATCTCCACTGGCAGCTCAAGCCGGGCGGCGAAATCGGCCTGCTCTACGGCATCGCCGGCGCCGCGCTGATGGTGCTCATGCTCTCCTACTCGCTGCGCAAGCGCGTCGGGTTCCTGCAGCGCACCGGGCGACTCGGCATCTGGCTCGACTTTCACATCTGGTGCGGGGTGACCGGCCCGCTGCTGATCGCCCTCCATTCGGCCGGCAAGGTCGGCGGCCTGATCGCCATCGCGTTCTGGTCGATGGTCGCCGTGGCGCTGTCCGGCCTGCTCGGCCGCTTCCTCTACGCCCAGATCCCGCGCACCGCCGCCGGCGACCAGATCTCCCTCGAGGAGGCTCGTCGCCTCGACGCCGAGCTGGCCGAGGCACTGCGCCGCGAGCTCGGCGAAGCGGCCGGCGAGCTGCCCGCGCTCGACGGAACGGCGGAACCCGTCGCCTCCGACTCCGTCGCCGGCGCCCTCGCCGGGCTGGCGCTCGAACCGCTGCGCGTGCGGGCGCGGCTGCGCCGCTTCCGGCGGCGGCATCCGGCGCTGCCGCGACCGCTCCTTCGCCGCCTGTCGCGCGCCGTCCGGCAGCGCGCCCTGCTGCACCGCCGCATCGCGCTCTGGCGGCGGATCCACGAGCTCTTTCACTACTGGCACGTCTTCCACAAACCGTTCGCCATCCTCATGTACCTCTTCGCGGCGATCCACATCGGCGTCGCCTTCGCCACCGGGCACGCCCTGGGAGCGCTGGCATGAGGCCGCGCCTGCGGGTCACCGGCGTTCTGCTCGCCCTCGTCGTGGGCGGACTTGCCGCCAGCGTCGCCCGGGCCCAGATCTCCCCCGGCCCGTTGTCGCGCCCGCACGCCACGCTCGAAGGGAACCGCAACTGCCTCTCCTGCCATCGCGCCGGCAAGGGGGTCGATCCCGGTCTCTGCTTCGACTGCCACGGCGCCCTCGCCGACCGCGTCGCCGCGCGGCGCGGCCTGCACGCCGATCCGGCTTTCGCGCGCTGCGAGCGCTGCCACTCCGAGCACAACGGCGTCGAGTTCGAGCTCGTCCACTTCCCCGAGGGGGAGGCGGGCTTCGACCACGCGCGCACCGGCTGGAAGCTCGAAGGCAAGCACGCCACGGTCGCCTGCCGCGAATGCCATCGCGCCGACCGGGTCGACCCCGCGGTGTCGCGCCGCGAGCCGGCGAAGGATCCGGCGCGCAGCTTTCTCGGCCTGCCGACCGCCTGCACCGGCTGCCACCAGGACCCCCACCGCGGCAGCATGAAGGCCGCCTCGTGCGCCGACTGCCATTCGCAGAACAGCTGGAAGGAGCCGCGCGGCTTCGACCACGCCGCGACGCGCTTTCCGCTCGCCGACGCCCATGCGCGCGCCGCCTGCACCGCCTGTCACAAGCCCGAAGCCGGCGAAGTGCGGACGCTCGCCTTCGGCCAGTTCGCCGGCGTCCCCCTGCCGGCGTGCGCCGACTGCCATCGGGATCCGCACCGCGGCAAGCTCGGAGCCGACTGCGCCAGCTGTCACTCGACGGTCAGCTTCCGCGGCGCGGCGCCGGCGCGCTTCGACCACGACCGCACCGGCTGGCCGCTCGCCGGCCGGCACGTGCGGGTCGCCTGCGCCGCCTGCCACCGTCCCGGCCGCGAGCTCGACATCCCCGGCGCCGACCGTTGCGAGACCTGTCACCGCGACCCGCACGCCGGCCAGCTGAGGAGCGTCGCCGGCGCGCCGGCGACCTGCGTCACCTGCCACACGGTCGACGGCTTCCTGCCCGCCCGCTTCGGCCCGGCCGAGCACGAGCGCTCGCGCTTCCCGCTCACCGGCGCCCACCGCGCCGTCCCCTGCACCGCCTGCCACGCCATGGTCCGCTCCGGCGAGCTGCCGGTCCCCTTCCGGCGCGGCTCGAACGAGCCGGTGCGAGCTTTCCGCAGTGCCGCGGCGGCGTGCGCGGACTGTCACCGCGACCCGCATGCCGGCGCCCTGGCGCAGCGCGCCGGCGCCGCCGGCTGCGCCGCCTGCCACGACACCGCGAGCTGGCACTCGGTGCGCTTCGACCACGCCACCACCCGCTTCCCGCTCGACGGCCGGCACGCCGCGGTCGCCTGCGCCGGCTGCCACCCGACCGAGGGGCGGGGCGAAGCGGCGCTGGTGCGCTACCGGCCGCGCCCCACCGACTGCGCCGGCTGTCACGCCACCGGAGAACCGCGGTGAACGCGCTGTTCGATCTCGACGGCACGCTCGTCTGGGCCTTCGCCGGATTGATCGTCGTCGGCGTCGTCTTCCCCTACGTCTTCGCCTTCCGGCGCCGCCGCCGGCTCGACCGGCTGCGGCTGGCCGAGGCGCGCGAGCTCGGCATCGACCGGCCGGTGGCACAGTTCCCGTTCATCGACCCGATGACCTGCATCGGCTGCGGCGCCTGCGCCCGCGCCTGCCCCGAGGGGGAGGTCCTCGGCGTGGTCGGCGGCGTCGCGGTGGTGGTCAACGGGCTGCGCTGCGTCGGCCACGGGCGCTGCGCCGACGCCTGTCCGGTGGGGGCGATCGAAGTCGGACTCGGTGACCTTCGCGGCCGGCGCGACGTGCCCCTGCTCACGCCCGACCTCGAGAGCACCGTCCCCGGCCTGTTCGTCGCCGGCGAGCTGACCGGCCTGGCGCTGATCCGCAACGCCATCGAGCAGGGCGAACGGGTGGCGAACACGATCGCCGACCGGCTCGCCGGCGCGCCGCGCGACGACGATCCCGACGCCGTCGACCTGGTCATCGTCGGCGCCGGTCCGGCCGGCCTCGCCGCGGCATTGACCGCCGCCGGGCGGGGTCTGCGCTTCCGGGTGGTCGACCAGGGAAGCGGCCTGGGCGGCACCATCCTGCAGTTCCCGGCGCGCAAGCTGGTGCTCACCCGGCCGGTCGCGCTGCCCGGCGGCGGCGCCCTCGAGCGCGAGGAGTACGCCAAGGAGGAGCTGCTCGAGATTCTCGGCCGCGCCCTGGCGGCGCACCAGGTCCGCGTGCGCTACGGCGAGAAGCTCGAGCGGATCGAGCGCGACGCCGCACAGCTGCTGGTGCGCACCTCCGCCGGCGTCCATCGCGGCCGCTGCGTGCTGCTGGCGCTCGGCCGCCGCGGTACGCCGCGCCGCCTCGGCGTGCCCGGCGAGGAGCTGCCCAAGGTCCTCCACCAGTTGCGCGACGCCGACTCCTACCGCGGCCGGCGCATTCTCGTGGTCGGCGGCGGCGACAGCGCCATCGAGGCCGCCACCGGCCTCGCCCGCCAGCCCGGCAACCGCGTCACCCTCTCCTACCGCAAGCAGGGCTTTCACCGCGTCAAGCGCAAGAACCAGGAGGCGATCGACACCATGATCCGGCGAGGCAAGGTTCGCGTGGCTTTCGGCTCCGAGGTGGAATCGATCGAGAGCGGGGCGGTGACGCTCCGCTTCGACGACCGCACCGAGCGCATCGACAACGACCACGTCTTCGTGCTGATCGGCGGCGAGCCGCCGTTCGAGCTGCTGCGGCGCTGCGGCCTCGCCTTCGGCGGCGACCGCGAAGGCGAAGGCGGCGAGCGACGGCGCGGCGGTATCGCGGCCGCCCTGCTGCTCGCCGGACTGCTCGCCAGCGGTGCGCCGGCCGTGGCGCAGCAGAGCCCGCACGGCGACCTGGCGATCACCTGCGATCAGTGCCACACCACCGCCGGCTGGGAGGTGACGCGCGACGCCCCGTTCCGCCACGAGTCGACCGGCTTCCGGCTCGAGGGGATGCACGCGGTGGCGGCCTGCACCGAGTGCCACCGCGAGAAGGTCTTCTCGCGCGTCGCCACCGCCTGTTCGGACTGCCATCGCGACCCCCACCTCGGTGAGCTGGGGCTCGCCTGTTCCGACTGCCACGACACCCGGCGCTGGGACCCGCGCAGCGAGTTCTTCTCGCAGCACTCGCGCACCGTCTTCCCGCTGCTCGGAGGCCACGCCCGGGTCGACTGCGAGGCCTGCCACGGCGGCCAACCGCCGGAGCAGTTCGCCCTCACCCCGACCGACTGCGTGGCCTGTCACCGCGCCGACTTCGCGGCGGCGACCGACCCCTCCCACGAGGGATTTCCGACCGATTGCCGGCAGTGTCACAGCGGCGTCGCGGTGAACTGGAACGCCCCGGGCTTCGCCCACACCGCGCTCTTTCCGCTCGCCGGCGCCCACGCCGGCCTCGCCTGCGCCGACTGCCACACCGCCGGCACCCAGGCGCGCGCCGACTGCGCCTCGTGTCACCGCGACGACTACGACCGCACCCGCGATCCGAACCACGCCGCCGGTGGCTTCCCGCTCACCTGCCAGGCCTGCCACAGCACCGCGGCCTGGGAGCCGGCCTCCTTCGACCACGCCCTCACCGGCTTCCCGCTCACCGGCGAGCACCGTTCGATCGCCTGCGCCGACTGCCACACCTCGGGCTATGCCGGCACGCCGCGCGACTGCGTCTCCTGCCATCGCGACGACTACGACCGGACGCGCGACCCGAACCACGCCGCCGGCGGGTTCCCGACGGCCTGCCAGAACTGCCACTCGACCAGCGGCTGGGACGAAGCGGCGTTCGATCACGCCAGCAGCAGCTTCCCGCTCACCGGCGCGCACACCTCGGTCGCCTGCGCGGACTGCCACACCTCCGGCTACTCCGGCACGCCGCGCGACTGCGTCGCCTGCCATCGCGCCGACTACCAGGCCACTCGCGATCCGAATCACTCCGTGGCCGGCTTCCCGACGACCTGCCAGACCTGCCATTCGACCCGCTCGTGGGACGCCGCCAGCTTCGACCACGACGGCCAGTGGTTCCCGATCTACTCCGGAACCCATCGCGGCACCTGGTCGAGCTGCTCGACCTGTCACGTCAACCCGTCCAACTACCGGGTCTTCGAGTGCACGGTCTGCCACGAGCACGCCCGCGCCGAGATGAACGACGAGCACAGCGACGTCGCCAACTACCGTTACGACAGTGGAGCCTGCTATGCCTGCCATCCCGACGGCCGTGACTGACCTGCTGGCGCGCCTCGCTCGTCGCGTCGCGGTCGGGCTGCTGCTGCTCGTCGCCGTCCGCCCCGCGGCGGCGCAGGCGGAGCGTCCGATCTCGGTGAGCTACGTCTCGGCCTCGGCGGTCTACCTCGACGCCGGAAGAGCCGCCGGCCTCGACGTCGGCGCCCGCCTTCGTCTGGTGCGCGACGGCGCCGACATCGCCGAGGTGGAGGTCGACTTCGTCGCCGAGCACTCCGCCTCCTGCCGCATCGTGCGCGCTCCCGGCTCGATCCGCACCGGGGATCGGGCGATCCTGCTCGCCGCCGCACCGGCGCCGCCGGCCGGCGAGGGCGAGCCGGTGCCGCCGC
>JAIOJQ010000231.1 GCA_019911865.1 Thermoanaerobaculia bacterium | reverse complement strand
CGACAGCCCCTTGCGCTCGCGCAGCCGCGCCGCCTCGCTGGTGGCCAGCGCGGCGTCGTCGAGATAGCCGAGCGACGCCAGGCGGGCCAGGGCGTCGTCGATCTCCGACTCGGGGTAGCCGCGCTGCGCCAGCTTGCGGCGCAGCTGCGCGGCGAAGTGCGGCCGCAGGGCGAGCATGCGCATCGCGGCGTCGAAGGCGGCGGGCCGCCGCGGCTCCTCTCCCGCCGGCATCAGCCGCGCAACCGCCGCAGCAGGCCGCGCAGTGGCGCCGCCGGGGGGACGCGGCGTTCGACGTCCTCGATCGCCGCGGGGAGCAGCACGAGATTGCGCCGCCGCAGGTGCACGAGCAGCAGGTCGAGCTGATCGTTGCGCAGATCCTCCTCGGGGGCGAGGAGGCGGCGCAGCGAGCTGCGGCCGTCGAGCGCCTCGAGAAAGGCGCGCAGCGCCGGCGACATGCCGGCCAGCTCCGCCTCGCCCGGCGCCTCGACCCACGCCGGAACCAGCGACTCGAACAGTTCGAGCGGCACGACCGCCCGTTCGCCGCGGCCGCGCCCGCCCCCTTCCTGTGCCTCGAGCTCGACCAGGAGATCCGAGAGGCGCAGCTCGCTGCTCGCCCGCTCGTCCACCGGCTGATGCCGGTCGATCGTCAGCACGGCCGAGGTGATCAGGCGCGAGACTGCCTCGAGAAACGGAAAGTCGACCCCACCCACCAGCCCGCGCAGCGTCGCCAGCGACGCCTCGGCACCCGCGCCGCGCGCGATCTTCGCCTCGTACGGCGGCAGCATGCGGCCCGGCCAGTCCGGCCCGGGCTTGACCACCACGCCGTCGTCGGGCAGGCGCTTGCGCAGGCGCGCCTCCTCGTCGATCCAGCGGGTCCCTTCGAGGACGAGCTCGCGCGCGTCGAGCTCGACCTCGAGCTCGGACTGCAGCGGCGGACGCTCCTCGAAGTAGAAGACGCCGCGGGTCCACAGGAAGAGGTCCTGCACCGACTCCGACATCCAGCGCGCCAGCAGGGCGGCGATCGCCTCCTCGGGAAGCGCCCGGTTCTCGACCAGCGCCTTGCCGAGCGGCAGCCGGCGCTCGCGGCCGAGCATCAGCGCCTGGGCGAGGTCCTCGACGTCGATCCGCTCGTGGTCGACCAGGAAGCGTCCGAAAAGCTCGCGCGGCTGGTTGGACCGGCATTCGACCACGCGGCCCGCGCGCAGGCCGACGCGCTTCTCGACCGACGCGCGACGCACGACGAGCGTGCCGGTCGCCCGCTCGGTGGCGGCCCACTGGAGGAGGTTCGGCGGCGGAAACGCCGCCAGTCTGCCGGTGAACTCCATCGCCCGTTCCGCCCGAACCGCGCCGGCGCGGCTCCGTCCGGCCGGCGCGGGCGGAGACTCAGTGCTTCGGACCCTCGATCCGCTCGACCTCGAACGGCGAGTCGCCGTCGCCGAGACCGCTCGCCTGCTCCAGCGACGACTCCATCTCCTCGCGCGCCACGTCGGCGGTGTACTGCACGCCCTGCAGCCGCAGCTTGAACTCGTCCGGGTTGGTCGCCTTCTTCATCGCTTCCTCGAGCGAGATCAGACCGGTCTTGTAGAGCTGATAGAGCGACTGGTCGAAAGTCTGCATTCCGTACTGGCTGGTGCCCAGCGCGATCTGCTCCCGGATGTACTTCGTCTTTTCCTTGTTCTCGATGCACTCGCGGATGTAGGCGGTGGCGATCAACACCTCCGCGGCCGGCACGCGGCCGATGCCGTCGGCACGCGGCAGGAGGCGCAGCGAGATGACCGCCTTGATCACCTGGGCGAGCTGGATGCGGATCTGCTTCTGATGATGGGGCGGGAAGACGGCGATGATGCGGTTGATGGTCTCCGTCGCGTCGAGCGTGTGCAGGGTCGAGAAGACGAGGTGGCCCGTCTCCGCCGCGAGCAGCGCCGTCTCGATCGTCTCGTAGTCGCGCATTTCACCGACCAGGATCACGTCGGGATCCTGGCGCAACGCCGAACGCAGCGCCACCGAGAATCCGCGCGTGTCGACGTCGATCTCGCGCTGGTTGACGATCGACTTCTTGTCGCGGTGGAGGAACTCGATCGGATCCTCGACCGTGACGATGTGCTCGTTGCGGTTGGCGTTGATGTGGTCGAGCATCGCCGCCAGGGTCGTCGACTTGCCCGAGCCGGTGGTCCCCGTGCACAGCACCAGGCCGCGCCGTTCCTCGCAGATACGCTCGAGGACGGGTGGCAGGAGCAGCTCGCGGACCGTGAGGATGCGCCCCGGAATGACGCGCAGCACGAGGCCGACGGTTCCGCGCTGCTGGAAGATGTTGCAGCGGAACCGGCCGAGACCCGGGACGGAGTACGCGATGTCGATCTCGAACTCGTCCTTGAAGCGCTGCTTCTGGCGGGCGTTCATCATCGAGAACGCCATCGCGATGGTGTCCTCCTGCATCAAGCGCTTCAGCTCCGGCAGCGGCGTCAGCTCGCCGTCGATCCGCAGCACGGGATGCGATCCGACCTTGAGGTGCAGGTCGGAAGCCTTGCGCTCCACGGCGATCTTGAGCAGGTCGTTGACGTTCATCGTGCTCCCCTCGGCCCGCGGGCCGGTCAGGAAACCACTGGCACTGCGGCCGGCACCCGTGTCAGCCAGCCGTGGCGATCCGGAATCGCCCCGCGCGTGATGCCGAGAAACTCGCGGGTCAGCATGCGGGTGACTTCGCCGGGCTTGCCGTCACCCACCGCGATGCGGTCCACCGAGCGGATCGGCGTCACTTCGACCGCCGTGCCGGTGAAGAAGGCCTCGTCGCAGGTGTAGAGCATGCCGCGCGGAATGGCGACGCGCCGCACCTCGATGCCCGCCTCCTCGGCGAGCGTCATGATCGAGTTGCGGGTGATTCCAGGCAGGATGGTCGAGGACACCGGCGGCGTGTAGAGGTGGCCGTCCTGGACGAGGAAGATGTTCTCGCCGGCGCCCTCGGAGACGTAGCCGTTGCTGTCCAGCGCGATCCCCTCGGCGTAACCGTTGGTGATCGCCTCCATCTTGATCAGCTGCGAGTTCATGTAGTTGGCGGTCGCCTTGGCGAGCGCCGGCGAGCTGCCGAGGCCGGAGCGGCGCCACGACGAAACGCAGGCGTCGACGCCGTTCTCCATCGCGTCGTCACCCAGGTAGCGGCCCCACGGCCAGACGGCGATCACCACTTCGACCGGGCTCTTGAGCGGATTGAGCCCGACGGTGCCGAAGCCGCGGTATACGATCGGACGGATGTAGCACTCTTCCAGCCCGTTGCTCCGGATGGCCTCGAAGCACGCCTGCTCGAGCTCCTCGCGCGTGTAGGGAATCTCCATCCGGTAGACCTTGCACGAATGCTCGAGGCGCACCAGGTGTTCGCGCAGGCGGAAAATCGCCGGTCCCTGCGTCGTGTTGTAGCAACGGATGCCCTCGAAAAGTCCGGAGCCGTAGTGCAGCGCGTGCGACATCACGTGCGTCGTCGCCTTGTCGAACTCGACCAGGCGGCCGTTCATCCAGATCCAGCCGATGTTCTCGAAAGGTCCCTTCTGACTCACCCTGCCTCCGATCTTCCCGCAGGTTCCCCGAACCGTCCCGGATGCTAGTCCCCCTTCCGGGGGGTGTCAACGCGAATCGGCCCGCGCGAGGCCCGTGGAAAGCGCGATCCCCGCCGCCACGACCGCCGCCGTCTCGACGCGCAGCGCGCGCTCGCCGAGTGAAGCCAGTGGCAGGCCGGACGCCGCGAATTCCGCGCGCTCGGCCTCGGTCCAGCCGCCCTCCGGACCGACGAGAATGGCCAGCTCCGCCGGCTCGCCGGGAGCGCCGAGCAACGGCGCCGCTCCCCGCGCCCCGGCAGCATCGAGCACCACCACGCGGCGCGCCGAAGCCGTCGCCGCGGCAAGGCGCGCCGCGAGTGGCGCGAGCCCGTCGATGTCCGGCATCCGCGCGCGTCCGCACTGCTCGACCGCCGCCAGGGCGACACGATGCCAGCGCGCCAGCATCGCGGCGCCCGGGGAACGGCCCTCGCGCACCGTGCGCCCGGTCGCCACGAAGCGGATCGCCGTGACGCCGGCCTCGGTCGCTTTCTCCACCATCCAGGCGACGCGATCGGGCTTCGGCGGCGCCACCCAGAGCTCGACCCTCCGCGCCGGTTCGTTGGCCGGTTCGCCGGCGCCGAAGGCGATCACCGCGCGGGCGCCATCGACCCTCGCCACCACGCCGCGCCGCGCCCGCCCCTCGCCGTCGACCACGCGCAGCGACTCGCCGGCCTGCAGGCGACGAACGCGGAAGAGATGGTGGTAGGCGTCGCCGCGCAGCTCGACCTCGGTGCCGTCGAACTCGATCGGCGCCACGACGACGGTGATCACGCGGCACGCTCGGTGACGAAGGCGATCCAGTCGCCGTCGCGGCGCCGCGCCCGCTCGTCGAGGCCGGCGGCGGCGAGGCGTTCGAGGGCGCGCGCCGACTCGGCGAGGGCGATGCCGGAAAACACCGCCAGGCCGCCGGGGACGAGCAGCCCGGCGAGCCGTGGCAGCTCGGACTCGATCTCGTGCGGCAGCACGTTCACCAGCGCGACGTCGAAGCCCCCGGCCGCGAGCGCCGCCAGGGTCCCGGCGAAGGCGGCGAATCGTGTCCCGTTGAGCTTCTGGTAGGCCGGCAGCAGCAGCGCAGCCGCCGGATCGAGGTCGCAGGCGACGACCTGGCGGGCGCCGAGTCGCAGCGCGGCGAAGGCGAGGATTCCGGTTCCGCAGCCGACGTCGAGCACCCGCCGCCCGGCCACCGGGATCGACTCGAGCAGCTCGAGCGTCAGCCGCGTCGACTCGTGGCTGCCGACGCCGAAGGCGGTGCGCGCCGGCAGGCGGAGCAGGAAGCGCTCCCCTGGGCGCGCCGGTGGATCGGCCTCCTCCGGCTCGCGCGGGTCGACGAGGAAGTGCTCCCCGACCTCGATCGGCGCCGCCTGAGAGCGCCAGACCGCCTGCCAGTCGCACGGCGGCACCAGCGCATCGGCGACCAGCCGGACGACCTCCGGCGCACCGGACAGGCCGGCGAGCAGCGCGGGCAGACCCGCGGCGGCGGCGTCGAAGAAGGCGTGCAGGCGGATCCGGCCGCCGCCGGCGGCCTCGGTCCAGCTGCCCTGCGCGCCGCCGGCGAAGAGGTGTCCGGTCAGCTCGTCCTCGGCGCCGGCGGGGGCCTCGATGATCAGCTCGCGATAGTCGTTCATCCGCGGTCCCCCTCGTGGAGTGGGCGGAGCGGGCGGCGTGGCGGCTCAGCCGCCGAGCAGGTCGCGGACCCGGTCGAGCACCGAGCGCTCCGCCCGGGCCGGCCGCCCCTCGAGCTCACCGAAACGGGCGAGCAGCGCCTTCTGCTCGTCCGACAGCTCCGACGGCGCCGGCACCCGCACGCTGACTTCGACCACGTGGTCGCCGCGCCCCGAGCCGCCGAGCCGCGGCACCCCTTTGCCCTTGAGGCGAAACTGCGTCCCCGGGCGCGTCCCCGCCGGGACGTGCAGCGACTCCCGGCCGTGCAGCGTCTCGACCTCGATGTCGGCGCCGAGCACCGCCTGCGCGTAGCCGATCTGCTCGGCCGTCAGCACGTGCGTCCCCTCGCGGTGATAGCGCTCGTGCGGTTCTACCTCGAGCACCACGTAGAGATCGCCCGTGCGGCCGCCGCGCCGCCCGTGCTCGCCCTCCCCGGAGAGGCGCAGGCGGGCGCCGTGATCGACTCCGGCGGGGATCTTCACCTCGAGCTCCCGCCGCCGCTCGACCCGGCCGGCGCCGCGGCAGCTCGTGCACGGCTTGCTGACCACCCGCCCCTCGCCATGGCACTGCGGACAGGTGCGCGCGACCACGAACATCCCCTGGGCGAAGCGGACTTCGCCGCGCCCCGAGCAGGTCCGGCAGGTCGCCGCCTCGCTGCCCGGCGCCGCGCCGCTGCCGCCGCACGCCTCGCACCCTTCGAGGCGCGGGACCTCGAGCTTGCGCGTGACGCCGAAGACCGCCTCTTCGAAGCCGATCTCGAGGTCGTAGCGCAGGTCGGCGCCCGGCTCCGGACCGCCGCGGCGGGCGCGGCTGCGGCCGCCGAAACCGAAGAGGTCGCCGAGGATGTCCGAGAAGTCGCCGAAGATCGTCGGATCGAAGCCGCCGGCGTCGAAACCGCCGCCGGCATTGCCGAAGCGGTCGTAGCGCGCCCGCTTGGCGGAGTCCGAGAGCACCGCGTAGGCCTCGGCGGCCGCCTTGAACCGCTCCTCCGCCGCATGGTCTCCGGGGTTGCGGTCCGGATGATTCTCGAGCGCCGCCTTGCGGTACGCCGCCTTGATCTGCTCGGCCGAGGCGTCGCGCGCCACTCCGAGGACCTCGTAGAAGTCGCGGGTCGACACCGGCACGCGTCAGCCGTCCGACTTGGGGTCGATCGCCGGCGTGTCCGACTCACCGGGCATCGAGGTGCCCATGTCGCCGACCTGCGAGAGCATCATCTCGGAGAGCGTGCGCGAAATCGAGTTGAGATCGAACAACGCCCCCTCGAGGTCGCCGCGCGAGTCCGACGACAACGCCATGCGCGAACGCAGCAGCGTCTCGGCGAGACGGCGGCGATCCTTCTCGGGTAGCGCGTCGCGGAACTGCGCGAAGACCTTCTCGTTGGAGTAGACGAGTCCCTCGATGCGGTTCTTCAGGCGCCGCACCTCGCGCTTCTGCGCGTCGGCCTGGGCGAACTGGTCGGCCTCGTGGACCAGCCGGTCGATCTCTTCCTTCGACAGGCCGCCCGCCGGATTGATCTGGATCGACTGCGACTGGTTGGTCGCGATGTCGCGCGCCGAGACGCTGACGATGCCGTTCGAGTCGATGGCGAACGTCACCTCGATCTGCGGCACGCCGCGCGGCGCCGGCGGAATGCCGACCAGCTCGAACCGCCCGAGCGACCGGTTCTCCGCCGCGATGTCGCGCTCCCCCTGCAGAACGTGGATCTCCACCGTGTCCTGGTTGTCGACCACCGTGGTGAAGATCTGCGCGTTCTTGGTCGGAATGGTGGCGTTGCGCTCGATCTGCTTGACGAACAGGCCGCCGTGCGTCTCGATGCCGAGCGACAGCGGCGTGACGTCGAGCAGCACGAGATCCTTGATGTCGCCGCGGATGATGCCGCCCTGGATGGCGGCACCGATGGCCACCACCTCGTCCGGGTTGATGTCGCGGTTCGGACCGCGCCCGAAGATCCTCTCGACCGCCTGCTGGACCAGCGGCGTGCGCGTCTGGCCGCCGACCAGCAGCACCTCGTCGATGTCGTCCGGCCCGTATCCCGCCTGCTCGAGGGCGTCGCGGCAGGGGCCCTCGGTGCGCGCCACCAGATCCGCGACCAGCGCCTCGAAGTGCTGCCGCGAGAGGGTGCGCGAAAGGTGGCGCGGGCCGGTCTCGTCGGCCGAGATGAACGGCAGGTTGACCGTCGCCTCGGTCGCCGTCGAGAGCTCGCACTTGGCCCGCTCGGCAGCCTCCTTGAGGCGCTGCAGCGCCATGCGATCGGTGCGCAGGTCGATGCCGGTCTCGGCGCGGAACTCCGAGATCAGCCAGTCGATGATCCGCTGGTCGAAGTCCTCGCCGCCGAGATAGGTGTCGCCGGCCGTCGACTTGACCTCGAAGATCCCCTCGGCCAGCTCCAGCACCGAGACGTCGAAGGTGCCGCCGCCGAGGTCGTAGACGGCGATCCGCCGCGTCCCCTGGACGCGGTCGAGACCGTAGGCGAGCGCCGCGGCGGTCGGCTCGTTGAGGATGCGCAGCACGTCGAGGCCGGCGATCCGGCCGGCGTCCTTGGTCGCCTGGCGCTGCGAGTCGTCGAAGTAGGCGGGAACGGTGACGATCGCCTCGCGCACCGGCTCGCCCAGGGTCTCCTCGCAGAAGCTCTTGATCTCGCGCAGGATGAAGGCCGAGATCTCCTCCGGCGAGTGCTGGCGGTCGCGGATCTGCACCTTCACGTCGCCGTTGGGAGCCTCCACCACCGCGAACGGCAGCAGGTCGCGGGCGCGCTGGATGTTGGGGTCGTCGAACTTGCGGCCGATCAGCCGCTTGACCGCGAAGACCGTCTGCTGCGGGTTGGTGATCGCCTGCCGCTTGGCGATCTGGCCGACCAGCCGATCGCCGTCGGGGGTGAAGGCGACGATCGACGGCGTGGTGCGGGTGCCGTCGCGGTTGGCGAGCACGCGGGGCGAGAACGCCTCGACCACCGCGACGCAGCTGTTGGTGGTGCCCAGGTCGATGCCGATGATCTTGCTCATGTGCCGGGTGCCCTCAGGCCTCGCCGTCGCCCGTTGCGCCGCCGGAGGAGGCCTCCGGCGGGACGGCGACGCGGACCATCGCCGGGCGCAGCAGCCGCTCGTGCAGCCGGTAGCCGCGCTGCAGCTCCTCGACCACCGTGGCCGCGCTGACGTCGGGGGACTCGATCTTCATCACCGCGTCGTGCACCCGCGGGTCGAACGGTTCCCCGATCGCCGCCACCGGCTCGACGCCGTAGCGACGCAGCACGTCGAGGAACTGGCGGGCGACCATCTCGACGCCGCGACGCAGGTCGTCGGCGACACCGGGGACCGACAGCGCCCGCTCGAGGTTGTCGAGCACCGGCAGCAGGTCGCGCATCGGCTCCATGAGGGCGTAGCGGGCGCGATCCTCGCGCTCGCGCTCGCTGCGCTTGCGGAAGTTGTCGAAGTCGGCGAGCAGCCGCACGTAGCGCTCCTGCAGGCCGGCATCGTCCGCCGCCTCGGCGCCGCCCGCGCGGACATCGCTTCCCGGCGCCGGCGCGGCCTCGCCGGCCGGACCCTCGCCCCCCCGGGACGGATTCCCCTCGTCGTCGAGTGCCTCGATGCCGAGAATCTCGATCTCCCCCTCGTCCTGCCCGGCGGCCGCCTCGGCGATCTCCGGCCCGGCGGGCCGCCGATCGTGGTCGTCGCTCATCGTTCCTCCATCCTTCGAATCCCTGCCGGCATCCTGGCGCTCCCCGACCGCCTGCCCGTCAGCGGGCGGCGCTCTCCTCGAGCGCCCGCCCGAGCGACTCGCCCAGAAAATCGACCAGCGGAATGATCCGCTCGTAGGGCATCCGCGCCGGGCCGAGAATGCCGAGAGTACCGCGGCCGCGCTCCCCGGCACCGTAGGGGCGCGCCACCAGGGTGAGCCCGAGGTCCGAAGTCAGCTCGTCGTCCTCGCCGATCACCACCCGCACGCCGTTGCCGTCGAGACACTGGTTGAGCAGCCCGACCAGCCGCTGCCGTTCGGCGAACGCTTCGAGCAGCCGACGTACCCGATCGACGTCGGCCTGCGAGCCGGCGAGCAGCGACGAGGTCCCCTCGATGCGCAACTCCTGGCCGCCCCCGGCGTCGAGGCCGCGGCGGGCCAGCGCGATGGCCCGCCCGAGCAGGCGATCCATCTCGTCGCGTTCCTCTCCCATGCCGCGCAGCAGGCGCTCGCAGACCGTGCGCAGGGTCTGGCCGCGAAACGTCTCGGTGAGGTAGTTGGAGATCCGCACCAGCTCCTCGCGCGCCAGCTCCTCGTCGGTCTCGATCAGCTTGTTCTCGACGAAGCCGCTGCGCGAAACGACTACGCAGAGAACCCGCCGCCCCGAGAGCGGCACGAAGTCGACCGCCTCGAGCACGGTCTCGCCGAAGACCGGCGTGACGACGATGCCGATCTGTCCGGAGAGGCGCGAGAGCAGTTGAGAGGCCGTCTCGATCAGGCCCGGGCTGCCGCTCGCCGTGCCGGAGAGCTCCCCCTCGATCGCCTGGCGCTCCTCCGGCCCCGGCCCCCGGGCTTCCATCAGCGAGGCGATGTAGTAGTGCAGGCCGACGCGCGACGGCACGCGGCCGGCCGAAGTGTGGGGCTGTTCGAGCAGCCCGAGGTCCTCGAGGTCGGCCATCACGTTGCGGATCGACGCCGCCGAGAGCCCGTGCCGCTCGTGACGCGCCACGGCGCGCGAGCTCACCGGCTCGCCGGAGAGCAGGTACGTGTGCACGACGTCACGCAGGATCTCGCGATCCCGCGCCGACAGCTCGACCCTCTGACGGACCGTGGTCATGTTCGGTTCGTTCCGGGCTTCCGCGGGCCGCGACGCCCCCGAGCGGCCGGCTGCGCGCCGGCCCTCCGGTGATTGTGCGCGGCGCCTGGAAGCGCGATCATCTTACTCCAGTGACCGACCCCGGACTGCCGCTGCGCGGCCTCACCTTCGCTCTCGTCGGCCCCGGCCGCGTCGGAACGAGCCTCGCCAGCTGGCTGGTGGCCCGCGGCGCCGCGTGCGCCGCCGTCGCCGGACGACCGGGATCGCCCGCGGTGCCGGCGACCGCGGCGGCCCTGGCAGCCCGGACCACGGGCCTGGCGACCTGGGAGGGACCGGAGGTCGAGCTGCTGCTGCTCGCGGTCCCCGACGCCGAACTGCCCGCACCTGGCCGGCCAGCCGGCGGGCCAGGTGCGGGCGCGCGTCGCCCTTCACGTCGCCGGGGCGCTCGGCGCCGGGGTGCTCGCTCCGCTCGCCGCGACCGGCATCGCCGTCGGGACCTTTCATCCCCTGCGCGCCTTCCCCGCCGTCGAGCCGGATCCCGCGGCCGCCGCGGGCTGCTTCTTCGCGCTCGACGGGGATCCGCGGGCGCGCTCGCTCGGGCGGCGCCTGGCCGAGGCCCTGGGGGGTGAATCGGCGGTGGTGCCGGAGGAGGCGCGGACGATCTACCACCTGGCCGCCACCCTCGCCGCCGGCGGTGTCGCCACGGTCCTCGCGGCCGCGGCCGACCTGGCCCGCGCCTCCTCCGGCACCACCGCCGATTCACCCCCCAGGGCCTCGGCCAGGCGCCGCCCGAGCGAGCGCGCCCGCGGATCCCCGTCGAGCGCGAAGAAGCAGCCCGCGGCGGCCGCGGGATCCGGCT
>JAIOJQ010000230.1 GCA_019911865.1 Thermoanaerobaculia bacterium | reverse complement strand
CTCGCCGTCGTCGCCGTCGAGCTCGACCAGCAGCATGGCGGCGCTCGCCGCGAGCGCCTCCGGCAGCGGCTCGAGGCGCGCCACGGCGTCGAGCGCGGCGCGCTCGGCCAGCTCGCAGGCGGCGGGGTCGAGGCCCTCGGTGAAGATCCGCTCGACCGCCGCCGCGGCTGCGGTGAGCGCCGGGAAGGGGAGGATGGCGGTCAGGGTGGCGCGCGGCCGGGCGATCAGCCGCAGCGTCGCGGCGGTGAGCACCGCCAGCGTCCCCTCCGAGCCGACCAGCAGCTGGGTCAGCGAATAGCCGGTGGCGTCCTTTCTCGAACGGCTGCCGGGGTGGATCACCGAGCCGTCGGCCAGCACCGCCTCGAGGCCGAGCACCCAGCGGCGGGTCGTGCCGTACTTGCACGAGCGCGGGCCGGCGCTGTCCTCGGCGAGATTGCCGCCGATCCGGCAGCTGTCGCGGCTCGCCGGGTCGGGCGGGTAGAAGAGGCCGCGCCGCTCGACCTCGCGCTGCAGGTCGCCGAGCACCACGCCGGCCTCGACCTCGGCCACCTGGTCGCGCTCGTCGATGTCGCGCAGCCGGTCCATCCGCTCGAGCGACAGGACGATGCCGCCGGCCACCGGCAGCGCACCGCCCGACAGCCCGGTTCCGGCGCCGCGCGGCACCACCGGCAGGCGGCCGGCGCTGGCGAGGCGCAGCACCGCGGCCACCTGCGCGGTGGTCGCCGGCAGGACCACGACGTCCGGCGCGAAGCCGAGGTTCTCGGTCTCGTCGCGGCCGTAGCCGTCCAGGCGATCGGCCGCGGTGATCACGGCCTCCTCCCCCAGCAGTTCGCGCAGCGCCGCGACGTCGGCCGGCCCGGGAGCGCGCAGGCCGAGCGCGGACGGGTCGAGCGGCGGCCCCGGCGCGGCGGTCACGGCTGCAGCATCGACAACAGGGCGGTGGCGGTGCCGAGGAAGGCGAGGAAGCCGCAGACGTCGGTCGCCGTGGTGACGAAGATCGAGCTGCCGAGGGCGGGATCGAGACGGGCGCGCTCGAGGAAGAGGGGCACCGCGGCGCCGAAGAAACCGGCCACCGTGAGGTTGAGCGTCTGGGCGAAGGCGAGCACGCCGGCGAGCACCAGGTTGCGCTCCCAGAGCAGGGCGCAGAGCGCCAGCACGACGCCGGTCAACAGGCCGTTGAGCAGGCCGATCAGGGTCTGGCGCGCCACGATGGTGCCGGCATCGCGCACCTCCATCTCACCGAGGGCGATGCCGCGCACCATGATGGTCAGCGTCTGGGTGCCGGCGTTGCCGCCCATGCCGGCGACGATCGGCATGAAGACGGCGAGCACGACGTAGGCGGCGATCGTCTCCTGGTAGAAAGAGACCACGCCGGCGGCGAGAAAGGCGGTCGCCAGATTGACCAGCAGCCAGGGGAGGCGCAGGCGCACCGAACGCACCGGCGGCGTGGCGAGGTTCTCCTGGGTGTCGAGGTTGGCGAGGCGGTAGAGGTCCTCGGTGGCGCGCTCCTCGACCACGTCGAGGACGTCGTCGACGGTGATCACGCCGGCCAGCCGGCCGTCCTCGTCGACCACCGGCATGAGCAGCAGGTCGTACTTGGAGAACTGGCGCGCCACCTCTTCCTCGGGCGTGTCGACGCGGACGCTGACGACCTCCTTCGAGACGATGTCGCGCAGCGGCCGGTCGGCGGCGCTCGACACCAGCTGCCAGAGCGGCGCGATGCCGAGCAGGTGGCCCCGCTCGTCGACGACGTAGAGATAGAAGAGGCGGCGCTTCTCGGCCAGCGAGCGGACCCGGTCGAGCGTGGCGGCGATCGTCTCCTCGGCGAAGAAGCGGGGGACGTCGGGATCCATCAGGCCGCCGGCGGTGGCCGGGCCGTAGCGCAGCAGGTTGGTCAGTTGGCCGGCACGCTGCGGGTCGAGCCGGGCGAGCAGATCGTCGCGTCGCTGCGGTTCGAGCTCGCCGAGCAGGTCGGCGGCATCGGCGGAGGCGAGGCGGCCGAGGATGGCCACCACCTGCTCGTCGCCGAGGATGGCGAGCACCCGGGCGCGCTGTTCGCCATCGAGCTCGCGCAGGGTGCGGGCGGCGAGGCGCAACTCGAGCAGCGTCACCCAGAGCTGGAGCTGCTCGTCGGGGGTGAGCAGCGGCGCCAGCTGCGCGATGTCGGCCGGATGCAGGCGGGTGAGCAGGCGGCGCGCCGGGCGCTCCGCGGCATGGCGCAGCAGACGCAGGATCAGGTGCCTGCGCTGGCCGCGTTCGAGCGCCTGCGGAGTGCGGGTGGAGGCCGTCATCGTCGAAGGCCCGATGTTAGGATGAATCGCGATGATTCAGGAGCTGTTTCGCATCGGACCACTCGCCATCAGCCCCTTCGGGGTGATGCTCGTGGCGGCCTTCCTGGCCGCCTTTTTCCAGTTGCGCCGCGGCCTGAAACAGGCCGGCATCGACGATCCGGACGCCGCCAGCGCGCTGGTCTTCGCCGGTGGCGTCGGCGGCGTTGCGGGGGCGAAGATCTACTACGCCATCCTCTACGGGGACTGGCGGTTGCTGTTCGAACGCTCCGGCCTGGTCTGGTACGGCGGCTTCCTGCTCGGCGCGGCGGCGGTCGTGTGGACGATGCGCCGGCGCCGGCTGCCGGCCTGGCGCACCCTCGACGCCGCAACGCCCGCCCTCGCCATCGGCTACGCGATCGGGCGGATCGGCTGTTTCCTGGTCGGCGACGACTACGGCCGGCCGACCGACCTGCCGTGGGGGGTGGCCTTCGAGAACGGCCTGCCGCCGACCACCGCCTACTACCTGCGCCGCGAGTTCGACATCGATCTGCCCGCGGCGATCGCCGACAGCGAGCTGCTGCGCGTCCACCCGACCCAGCTCTACGAGACCGCGCTGGCGCTGATCATCTGGGGAATCGGCGTCCGCCTGCTGCGCCGCGGACTGCCCGCCGGCCGCACCGGCCTCGCGGTGCTCGCCATGCTGGCGCTCGAGCGCTTCGTCGTCGAGTGCTTCCGCGCCAAGGACGACCGCTTCCTCGCCGGCATGACCCTGGCGCAGGCGATCAGCGTCGCGTTGCTCGTCGTGGTGGCCGTGCTCTGGCGCGGCCGAGCCGTCGTCCCGGCACCGGCGGCCGGGGCGCGGCGGTGAGCGGGGAAGGGGCGGCACCGCTCGACCTGCTGGTCGTCGGTGCCGGCCCGACCGGCATCAACCTGGGCGCCGAAGCCCGGCGGGCAGGCCTCTCCGTGCTGCTGGTCGACCGCGGCCCGCTGGTCGCCGCCCTGGTCGGCTACCCCCTCGACATGCGGTTCTTCACCACCGCCGACAAGCTCGAAATCGCCGGCATCCCCTTCCCGGTGACCGACGAGAAGCCGTCGCGCAACCAGGCCATCGCCTACTACCAGGGCGTGGTGCGGGCCTTCGGCGTCCCGCTGGCGCTGCATGAAGAGGTGACGGCGATCGAACCGCAACCCGACGGCACGTTGCGGGTGCGCAGCCGGCGTGGCGACGCAGCGGCGGAGCGGCGGGCGCGCGCCGTGGCCGTGGCGACCGGCTATTTCGGCAACCCCCTGCGCCTCGGCGTGCAGGGCGAGGAGCTGCCCTGGGTGCACGCCCGCTACCGCGAGCCCTGGGGGCACTGGGGGGACTCGGTGGTGGTGATCGGCGGCGGCAACTCCGGCGCCGAGACGGCGCTCGATCTCTGGCGGCACGGGGCGCGGGTCACCCTCGTCCATCGCGGCCCGGCGCCCAAGGCGACCGTCAAGTACTGGGTCCGCCCCGACCTCGAGAACCGCATCGCCGAAGGGTCGATCGCGGCCTGCTTCTCGGCCGCCGTCGAGCGCTTCGAGCCGGGCGCGGTGGTGGTGCGGACGCCGGCGGAGGTGCGCCGGATCCCCGCCGACGCGGCCTACGTGCTGATCGGCTACGAGCCGGAGACGGCGCTGCTCGAGCGGGCCGGGGTGCGGGTCGACCCCGCCACCCTGGTGCCCGAGTTCGACCCCGCCACCTGCGAGACGAACGTCCCCGGGCTCTACGTCGCGGGCACGATCCAGGCGGGGGGAGAAACCCATCGCATCTTCATCGAGAACTCACGGGAGGACGGGCCGCGCGTCGTCGGCCACCTCGTCCGGCGGGCCGGGAACAGGGATTGCAGACCCGAGTCCGTCCGCAGATCATGATTCGACCCGGACAGGAGATCCCCGCATGAGACTCCGCAACCTCCCAGCCGCCCTCGCCGCCGCCCTTCTCGCCCTCCCGGCGGGGGCCCAGACGCCCGCCGCGCCGCCGCCGATCTTCGGCGAGATGATCGACGTCCGGGTGGTCAACCTCGAGGTCGTGGTCACCGACCGCGACGGCCTGCCGGTAGCCGGCCTGACGCCGGCCGACTTCGTGCTGACGGTCGACGGCGAAGAGGTGTCGATCGATTACTTCACCGAGGTGCGCGGCGGCACGGCCGTCGAGCTTTCGGCGCAGGCCGGCATGATCGCCGGCGTTCCCGACCTCGTCCCCGGCACGCCGGTGGGCACCAGCTACCTGCTCTTCGTCGACGACTACTTCTCGGTCGAACGCGACCGGGATCAGGTGTTGCGCGGCGTCCGCGAGCAGCTCGGCCAGCTCGGCCCGGCCGACCGCATGGCGATCGTCGCCTACGACGGCGCGAAGCTCGAAATGCTCAGCAGCTGGAGCCAGTCGGCGCCGGAGCTCGAGCGGGCGCTGCGCAAGGCGACCGATCGCCCGGCCCACGGGCTGAAGCGGCTCTCCGAGCGGCGCACCCAGGTGGAGGGCAACCTCGCCGCCACCGGCTCGCGGGTCGGCGGCCGGCTCGACGTCCACGAGCTCGCCTACGCCGAGATGCTCGAGCAGCAGATCGCCAACAGCGTCTCGGCGGCGGCCGCGGCGCTGCGCGGCTTCGCCCACCCGCCGGGACGCAAGGTCTTCCTGCTGCTGTCGGGGGGCATGCCGTTCGACATCACCGAGTTCGTCAGCCGCGAATCCGCCGCCGCGCGGCGCGACCCGCTGCGCCCCGGCGGCGGGCGTCTCGGGCGCTCCGCGGTCACCAGCCGCGACGGTTCGATCGGGCAGCCCTTCCAGGAGCCCGGCATCACGCAGGGCGAGCGGCTGCTGGCACCACTGGTCGACACCGCCAATCGCCTCGGCTACACCATCTTCCCGGTCGACGTGCCCGGCATGGACACCGCGTTCGACAACTCGGCCGAATACCCCGGCAGCTCGCGGGAGGGCACCTCCTTCACCGCCTTTCTGCGCGAGAACAACACGCAGTACTCGCTCGTCCACCTGGCCGAGCGGACCGGCGGCGAGGCGCTGCTCAACGCCGGACGCCTGCGCGCCCTCGAGCGCGCCGCGGCGGCGACACGGACCTACTACTGGCTCGGCTTCACCCCGACCTGGCAGCGCAACGACGAACGGCACGACGTCGAAGTCGAGGTCCGCCGCGCCGGGCTTTCGGTGACTTCGCGTTCCGACTTCGTCGACACATCGCGCGCCGCCGAGGTGTCGATGGCGGTCGAAAGCGTGCTGCTCTTCGGCGCCGGGCCCAACGTCCGGCCGCTGGAGCTCACCGTGACGCCGGCCGAGCGCAGCTCGCTCGGCCGCATGCGGGTCGACGTCTCGGTGGCGGTTCCGGCCGGCGAGATCACCTTCCTCCCGGACGGCGAGCTCAACGTCGCCGAGCTGGAGCTGCGGGTGGCGGCGGTCGACGAGGCGGGCGCGCGCAGCCCGATTCCGGTCCTGCCGGTGCGCCTCGCCATTCCCGGCACGGTCGACCCGGCGCGCCCGGTGACCTACTCGGCGACCCTCGAACTGCGGCGCGAGCGCAACCGGCTGGTGGTGGCGTTGTACGATCCGGCTGCGGGCGCCATCTGGTCGGCCACCACCGAGGTTCGCCCCTGACCGACGACGGAGGAGACACTTGCGAGGGCATTCGAGCCGCCGGCACGGCACGCTCTGCATCGGGCTGATCCTGGCGCTGTCCGGCGTCGCCGGAACGGCACAGGAAGCGCCGCCGGCGGCCGAAGAGCCGACCAGCGACCAGTTCTTCGAGTCGATCGACGTCAGCGTCGTCAATGTCGACGTCTACGTCACCGACAAGAAGGGGAACCGGATCCGCGGCCTGAGCCGTGAAGACTTCGAGCTGTACGAAGACGGCAGGCCGATGACGATCACCAACTTCTACGCCGTCGACGACGGGACGGCCGGCGAGTCCGCCGCGCCGGCCGTCCCGTCGTCGACGGCGTAGAAGTTGGTGATCGTCATCGGCC
>JAIOJQ010000019.1 GCA_019911865.1 Thermoanaerobaculia bacterium | reverse complement strand
CGCGGTAGAGCGTCGCCCGCTCGATCATCCGCTCGGGCGTCAGCTCGACGTGGAACTGGCAGCCCCAGACCGGTGCGCCGGTCAGCCGGAAGACCTGCACCGGGCAGCGCTCGGTGCGCGCCAGCTCGACGGCGCCGGGTGGCAGCTCGACGACCCGGTCGTTGTGCCCGAGCTGCACGGGGAATCGGCGCGGCAGGCGGGCGAACAGCGGATCGGCCACCCCGGCCGCGGTCAGCTCGAGGTCATAGGTGCCGAGCTCGCTGCGTTCGATGTCGGTCTCGACCCGCCCGCCGAGGGCGGCGGCGAGAAACTGGTGGCCGAAGCAGGATCCGAAGATCGGCCGGCCCGCGGCCACCTGGTCGCGCAGCAGCCGGGTGAGCGGCGCGCTGAACGGGTGCTTCCCGGTCACCGAGTGCGAACCGGCGCCGCCGACGACGATCGCCTCCACCCCGGCGAGCGTCGCGGCGTCCACTTCCGGCTCCGCGAGCAGGTTCTGGTAGCGAAACGCCGCCGGCGCCCGGCCGGAGATGTCGACGAAGCACTGGCGCTCCTGCAGCTCCGCCTGCTCCTGGTCGCGGATCTGCAGCAGGAGGATCGACCCCGCGCCCGAGGGGCGGCGGGCCGGCTCGATCTCGGGTCCGGCGGCAACGGTCATCCTGGAAGGGCTCCGCCGGCAATCCTAGCGGTGAGCGCCCGGTTCCGGAAGGGGCGCCGCGGGGCCGACCGGACGGCGTTCAGCGCCGGCCCAGCATCGCCCGCAGGACGTGCCCGGCGATCTCCGGATTTTCGCGCAGGCGGCGGGTCGAATAGGGATACCAGTCGCGGCCGAAGGGGACGTAGACGCGCAGGCGGTGGCCGGCGGCGAGCAGGGTACGGCGCAGATCCGGGGTGACGCCGAGCAGCATCTGGAACTCGCAGCGCTCGCGTGGCACGGCGTGCCGGTCGAGCAGCGCCAGGGCGCCGCACACCAGGTGCTCGTCGTGGGTAGCGATGGCGACGCGGACGCCGCGGACGATCAGCTTTTCGAGCGCGTAAAGGAAGTTGGCGCGCACCGTCTCGTAGGCGCGATAGGCGTGCTGCGGCGCCTCGATGTAGATCCCCTTGCACAGCCGCACGCTGGCGTCGTCGGGCAGAGCGTCGATGTCGGTGAGGGTGCGCCGCAGGTAGGCCTGCAGCACCACGCCGACGTGGCCGTGGCGCGTCGCCAGGTCGCGGTGCATGCGCAGCGTGGCGTCGGTCGTCGTCACGTCCTCCATGTCGATGCGCACGAAGCTGCCTTGCTGCTTCGCGGCGAGGACGATGCGCTCGATGTTGGCGTGGCAGAAGGCCTCGTCGATCTTCAGCCCCAGGCTGGTCGGCTTGACCGAGACGTTGGCGTCGGCGCCTCGTTCGGCGATCGCCGCCAGCATTCCGACGTAGGTGTCGGTCACCGCGACCGCCTTGTCGCGCTCGGTGACCTCCTCGCCCAGCAGGTCGAGGGTCGCCATCGCCCCCTCGCCGGCCAGCCGGTCGAGCGTCTTCAGGGCGTCGCCGAGGGTCTCGCCGGCGACGTAGCGCATCGCCACGCGGCGAACCAGCGGCCTGGGCACCAGCGGCAGCCCCCGGCGGACGAGCCAGGTGAACGCGCCGCTCATCGCAACTCTCGCGGTCGGGCGGGCATCTGCGGGTCAGCCGCCGTGCACGACGCCGGTCGAGGGGAGCTCGACCTGCTCCTCGGCCACCCAGCGCACCGACTTCGCGCACGGGCAGACGCCCCCGACGCGCCGCAGCTGCGGCATCTGCTTCTGCGCCTGGTCGGCGGTCTTCTCGCCGCGCGCCACGGCGCGCATGCTCTCGACGTAGTCGAGGAAGTCGCGCGTCGCCCGGTAGCCGTCCGGCAGCGTGCCCACGAGGTGGCGCAGCCAGGCCTCCACGTCGGTGAACTCCTCGCCGTCGACGCCGACCATCGCGAAGGCCGGCACGCCGCGGCGGCGGAAGTAGCGCGCATCGGGCAGCCGCAGCAGGTCCTCGGGGCGCACCCCCTCGACCGTCGCGCCGTCCCGCTCGATCTTCGCCAGGGTCGCCTCGGCGGTGGCCGCGGTGAGCGACGGGATGCGGGCGCGCAGGAAACGCAAGTTGAGGTCGCGCACCACCTTGCCGATCTCCTGGAAGTACTGCTCCTGCGCCTCGGCGTTCTTCATCGGCTTGAGACCGAACTGCACGTTGGTGGCGCCGCCGCGCTCGTCGCCGAACATCTCGAGCGCCCGCGGCACCCACTTGTACAGATGCTTCTGGATCACCTCCATGGTGATCATCGGCGAGCCCTCGGCCGCCTTGACCACCCAGCGGCGCAGCGGCACCACGCCGGTGGCGAGATGGAAGGCCTCCTCGCGCAGCATCTGCGGCATCGAGGACGCCATCGGCGCGTAGGCGGAGACCTTCTGCATCGCCAGCTGGTACTTGCCGACCCGGTCGATCAGGGCGCAGAAGACGATGTTGTCGACGAACGACTCGAAGTCGATGTTGAAGGCGCCGAGCACGTGCGATCCCGTCTTCATCGACAGGATCTCCTCGACCGTCTGGTCGGCGGTCTGCCCGGTGATCGGCTTCCAGTCGTCGGAGATGAGCAAGTGCAGCATCTGGTAGCCGTGACGCAGCTCCTCGGCCATCATGCGCAGCACCATCGCCTGCTCTTCCTCTTCCTGGGCCCGCGCCAGGGTGAGCTGGTGCTGCTGGATGGAGCCGAACTCGGTCGATGCCTGGGCGCGGATGGCCGCCGCCAGGTGCTGCGCCGCCTCCGGCCGCATGTCGAGGGCGCGGGTGAATTTCTGCTGGCCCTGGTCGGCGCCACACTCGATGGTGCACGGCATGCCGCACTCGTTGTAGGCGCAGAGGCGGAACTTCGGGTCGCGCGGAAAGTAGCGCTCCCAGTTCTCGAGCAGGAAGTCGAAGTCCGGCAGGTAGGTTTCGCGCCACTTCTCCACGGCGGCGTGGAAGCGGGCGGGAATTTCGGTGGTTTCGAGTTTCGACATTTCTGCAGAGGCCTTCCTCAGTCCGCGAGCCGCTTGACGAAGGGCCGCAGGGAATCCGGCTCGAACCCCAGCCGCCGGAAGAAAGTTTCGATGTCGGGCATCGAGGCGTCGACCATGGTGCGCATGGCGCGCACGCCGCGGGCCCGGTAGATGTCGAGCATCGCCTCGGCGAGCGCGCGGCCGACGCCGCGGCCGCCGCAGTCGGGATCGACGCCGATCACCTCGATCCAGCCCGACGGCTCCTCGATGCCGAACTCGCCGCAGCGCACGTCGCCGAGCATGAAGCCGGCGACGCGACCGTCGACCTCGGCGACCAGCGACCCCTCGGGATCGCGGCGCAGGTAGTAGAGGATGCGGTCCTCCCAGAGCTCGGGCTGGAAGGAACCGCGGGTCTTCTCGGCGATGCGCACGACGTCGCTGATGTCGAGTTCGTCGATGGCGCGGATCTTCACCTGCGTCGTTTCGGTGGTCAACGGCGGCCCCTTCCGGCGGGCATTCTACCGGCTGGCCGCGGTGTCGCGCAGCGGCCGGTCGACCGCCTCGTGGGCGTGGTAGCTCGAGCGCACCAGCGGGCCCGCCTGGCAGTGGGCGAAGCCGGCCTCGAGCGCCCAGCTGCGGTAGAGCGCGAACTCGTCCGGGTGGACGAAGCGGTCGACCGGCAGGTGCTTCGAGGTCGGCTGGAGGTACTGGCCGATCGACAGGATCTCGACCCCGGCGGCGCGGATGTCGGCGATCGTGGCGCGCACCTCGTCGGCGGTCTCGCCGAGTCCGACCATGATGCTGGTCTTCACCCGGCCGGCGTATTCGCCCGCCTCCCGCCGCCGCGCCGCCTCGGCCAGCAGCGCCAGGCTGCGGTCGAAGCGGCTGCCCGGCCGCGCCTTGCGGTAGAGGCTCGGCACCGTCTCCATGTTGTGGCTGAAGATCTCCGGCCGCGCCGCCAGCACGATGTCGAGGGCGTCCGGGACGCCGCGGAAGTCGGGAGTCAGCACCTCGACCGAGCACTCCGGCACCCGCTCGTGGATCGCCGCGATCACCGCCGCCCAGTGGCGCGCCCCGCCGTCGGCCAGGTCGTCCCGGTCGACCGAGGTGATCACCGCGTGGCGCAGCTGCATCGAGGCGATCGCCTCGGCCAGCCGGCGCGGCTCGTCGGCGTCGGTCCCCCGCATCGGGCGGCCGGAGGTCACGGCGCAGAAGCCGCAGCGCCGGGTGCAGATCTCGCCGAGGATCATGAAGGTCGCCGTGCCGTGCTCGCCCCAGCACTCGTAGATGTTGGGGCAGCGGGCCTCCTGGCAGACGGTGTTGAGCGACAGCCCGTCGACCAGCCGGCGGACCTTGTGGAACTCGGCCGGGGTGGCGAGCTTGATGCGCAGCCAGTCGGGACGGGCGCCGCGGCGGGACCCGGGTTCTCCGGGCCGGCCACCGCCGATCTTGACGAGGGTCTCGGCCATCGGCGCGAGTCTATACGCGCCAACCGATAGGATCGCGCCGATGACCGCGCCGCGCCTCGTCCTCTCCGCCGCCGCCTGCGCCCTGCTGCTCGCCGCCTGCTCCCGCCCGGCTGCCGGACCCCCTGCCCCCCGGCCGGCGCCCTGGATCGTCATCGGCGTCGACGGCGGCGAGCTGAGCGTCATCGAAACGCTCTGGGCACGCGGTGAGTTGCCCAACCTGCGCCGCCTCGCCGACGCCGGCCTCCACACCCGCCTCGCCACCGACTACGGCGCTTCGCCGGTCATCTGGACGACCATCGCCACCGGCATGCCGCCCGGCCGGCACGGCATCACCGACTTCGTCGTGCCCACCGACGCGGGGGACGTGCCGGTCTCCTCGGCGGCGCGCAAGGTGCCGGCCCTCTGGTCGATGCTCAGCCGCGCCCATCGCCGGGTGGCGGTGCTCGGCTGGTGGGCGAGCTGGCCGGCCGAACCGGTCGACGGGCTGGTGCTGACCGACCGGCTGGCCCAGGAGCTGCCGCAACGCATCCACCCGCCCGAGCGCCAGGCCGAACTCGAGGCGGCGCATGCGGAGGCGCGCGAGTCCGGCATCCCGTTCGGCGGCAACGACGCCTCGCAGCTGCAGGACCGGCTGGTCACCCGCTTCGCCGTCGAAGCGGTGCAGGGGGATTACGCCCTGGTGCTCCCCTACTACCGCAGCCTCGACCTGGCCAGCCACCAGAGCTGGCGGCTCTACGAGCCCGCCGCCTTCGGCGATCCGGTCCCCGCGCGGCCAGGCGACGATCCGGTTTCCGCCGCTTACCGCGCCGTCGACCAGGCGGTCGGCGAGATCCTCGCCGCCGCGCCGCCCGAGGCCAACGTCCTGGTGATCTCCGACCACGGCTTCCGCGCCACCCACGGCGAAGAGGTCCAGCTGCTGCTCGACCTCGACCGGGTGCTCGAGGCGGCCGGTCTGCTGGTGCGCGCCGGCGAGGAGGTCGATCTCGAACGCTCGCGGGCCTTCGCCTACCGCTCGCCCGACTACCGGGCGATCAAGTTCGTCCGCTTCGCGCCGGAGGGGAGCGACCCGGAGCCCGCGGCGCTCGAGCGCGCCCGCCGCGAGCTCGACCGCTCCCTCGCCCGCGCCACCTTCGAAGGCGGCGCCCCGGCCTTCCGGGTCCGCCTGCCCGACGAGCGCGAGGCGGGGCGCGGCGCCCACGCCGTGGTGGTCGCCGACAAGCGCGCCGCCACTCCGACCCTCTACTTCGACGGCGCGCCGGTGCGCCACGCCATCCGCCACCTCGGCCGCATCTCGGGCAGCCATGACAGCCATACGAAGGGGATCCTCTTCGCCGCCGGCCCGGCGATCCAGCCGGGCGCCGTCCTGCCCGAAGTCACCATCCACGACATCGCGCCGACTCTCCTCTTCGCCCTCGGCCTGCCGGTGGCCGAGGACTTCCCCGGCCACGTGCGCGACGAGCTCTTCCGCCCCGAATTCGCCGCCAGCCGGCCGCGCCGGACGATCGCCAGCTGGGGCGAGCAGCTCGGCGCCGAAACGCCGCGCAGCGCCGCCGACCGCACCCTGCTCGACGAGCTGGCCGCCCTCGGCTACCTGAACTGATCCCCCCCCTGTCGGGCGGGCGGGGACACCGCCCGACCGGGTGTGGCCCTCGCCCGGGGCGGCGCGCACCGTCGAGACGGCGCCCGAATCGGAGCCGCGGCGCCATGCCCATGCGGAGTTTCCGGGCCGGCAGCCCGCGGCGACCGCAGAAAGGAGCCCCACCATGAGAGTTCGCCTCCCCCTCGGCACGGCGCTCGCCGCCGGCCTGCTCTGCGCGTCCTTCCTTCCCGCCCAAGGTCCCGGGCGCGGCGGCTCCGAGGCGCAGGGTACGCCGCGCGAGGAGACGGTCCGTGAACAGACGCGCGTGCGCACCGACACCGGCGCGGCCACCGATCCGCTGCGTGCCCGGGTCGAGAACCAGGTGCGCGAGACCGAGCGGCTGCACAGCCGCTTCGGCGAGATGGAGCAGCGCGCCGATCGCATGGCGAGTCAGATGGTGCGCGAGAACGGGCCGGGCGGCGAACCGGTGCGCCAGCAGAAGCGTGCGATGCAGCAGCTCTGCGAGCAGCTGCGCGACGCGTCGCGCGAGATGCAGCGCAGCGCCGACCGCCTCCAGCAGTGCCTCGAGGATCCGCTGATGACCCGCGACCGCGACATGGACCGTGACCTCGACAGGGTCCGCCGGCACCTCTCCGACATGGCCGACGACATGGACGACTCACTGCGCATCCTCGACCGCACCCGCGACCGGCTCCACGACCAGGATGGAGACCTGCTGCAGGATCGCGATCGGGATCAGGACCGGGATCGGCTGCAGGATCGCTGAGCCCGCGCCATGCGGCCTCGTCGCGCCGCTGCACTCGTCACCGTCCTGGCGCTGGCCACGGTGGCGCCGGTACCCGCCGGCGAGCTCGTCTGGTCGGGCTCGCTCGGCTGGGCCACGGGTGAATACACCCTGACCGAGACCACCCGCACCTTCGTCCTGATCAACGAGCTGGCCTGGGTGGGAGAGAGCGCCTCGCTGGCGCTCACCGTGCCGGTCGTCGACCGCTCGTCGCCCTACGTCACCCTGGTCGGCGGCGTCCAGCCGGTCCCCACCGGGCGCCGCTTCGGCGCCCCGGCCGACCCCGGGATGGCCGCCACCCCGGCGGCCGCCGGCATGGGGCCCGGCGCCGGCAACCGCCGGCGCGACGGCCCGATCGAAGTCCCCGACCCCGAGACGATCGACTACGCCTCCACCGGCATGGCCGATCCATCACTGCGCTTCGACCTCGAGCTCGCCCGACCGGCCGGCGGCGACCTCGGCCTCTACGCCGCCGCCAAGATCCCGGTGGCCGACGAAGACGAAGGGCTGTCGACCGGCGAGTGGGACTTCGGCGCCGGCCTCACCTTCGCATTCGAACTCGGGCGCGGCGAGCTGCTCGGCGAACTCGGCTGGTGGCGCTTCGGCGACCTGCCCGACTTCGAGATCGACGACTCGGCGGTCGGCTACCTGGCCTTCGGATGGCCGCTCGCCGGCGACTGGAGCTGGCGCGTCTTCGCCGCCGGCTGGAGCCAGGGGTTCGACGGCGCCGACCCGCCGGCCGAAGCCGGCCTCGTCCTGCGCCGCCGCCTCGGCGGCGGCAGCCGGCTCTCCCTCACGGCAGCCGCCGGCCTCACCGACACCGCCTCCGACCTCCGCCTCAGCCTCGGCTGGAGCCTGCCACTTTGAGGCACATCCCGCCGGAGCGAGCGTTTTTAGAGACAAAGCCCTTTTGTTAAAAGCAAAAGCTTCAAGACAAAGGCTTCCATAGACGATATGGAGCGACCGGCTCCTGCGTCGTAGTTTCGAGGTGTGAAGCCTCGAGAAAGCCGGAGCGTGTCCGGCGTGATCGCGGGTTACCACCGAGGCGGAGGCAGAGCCGCAGACGACGAGGAGCCGGTC
>JAIOJQ010000229.1 GCA_019911865.1 Thermoanaerobaculia bacterium | reverse complement strand
GACCACCAGCCCGCCCGGCTTGTCCTTGAACACCCGGTTGACCCGCGCGATCGCCTGCATCAGCCCGTGGCCGCGCATCGGCTTGTCGACGTACATGGTGGAGAGGCTCGGCGCGTCGAAGCCGGTCAGCCACATGTCGCGCACGATGACGATGCGGAACGGGTCGTTCGGGTCCCGGAAGCGGGCGGCGAGCACCTCGCGGCGCGGCTTGTTGCGGATGTGGTCCTGCCAGTCGAGCGGATCGGAGGCCGAGCCGGTCATCACGACCTTGAGCGCCCCCTTCTCGTCCTCCTTGGCGTGCCACGCCGGGCGCAGGGCCACGAGCTCCTTGTAGAGCTCGACGGCGATGCGGCGGCTCATCACCACCACCATCGCCTTGCCCTCCATCGCCTCGAGCCGGCGCTCGTAGTGCTCGACGAGATCCCGGGCGATCCGCCGGATCCGGTTCTCGGCGCCGACCACCGCCTCGAGCTGGGCCCAGCGGCTCTTGAGCCTCTCCTTGCGCTCGATCTCCTCCCCCTCGGTCGCCTCCTCGAAGTCGGGATCGATCCGGGGCTTCTCGCTCTCGGCGAGCTCGAGCTTCGCCAGCCGGCTCTCGTAGTAGATCGGCACCGTGGCTCCGTCGTGGACGGCGCGCTGGATGTCGTAGACGCTGATGTAGTCGCCGAAGACGGCCCGGGTGTTGGCGTCGGCCTTCTCGATCGGCGTGCCGGTGAAGCCGACGAAAGAGGCATTGGGCAGCGCGTCTCTCAGGTGCCGGGCGAAGCCGTCGATGAAGTCGTACTGGCTGCGGTGCGCCTCGTCGGCGATAACGACGATGTTCCTCCGCTCGGAGAGGACCGGGTGGCGGTCCCCCCGCTCTTCGGGAAAGAACTTCTGGATGGTCGTGAAGACGACGCCCCCGGCGGCGACCGCGAGCTTGGCGCGCAGGTCGGCGCGGTCCGCGGCCTGCGTGGGGGGTTGGCGCAGCAGGTCGCGGCAACGGGCGAAGGTGGCGAAGAGCTGGTCGTCCAGGTCGTTGCGGTCGGTGAGGACGACGACGGTCGGGTTGGCCATCGCCGGGTGGAGGATGACGCGCCCGGCGTAGAAGGCCATGGTCAGGCTCTTGCCCGACCCCTGGGTGTGCCAGACGACGCCGACCCGCCGGTCCCCGCGCTCGCCCCCCTGCCGCTCGCTGGCGTAGAGCCCCGGCAGCGGTGGCCCCTCTCTCGTCTCTTCCGCCGGCACGGCCGCGCGCAGGGTCTGCTCGACGGCCCAGTTGACGGCGTGGAACTGGTGGTACCCCGCCATCTTCTTGGTGATCTTGCCGCCGTCGTCTTCGAAGACGACGAAGTGGCGGATGAGGTCGAGGAACCTTCGCTTGTCGAAGAGTCCGCGGATCATCACTTCGAGCTCGGACATCGTGGCCGGCGCATCCCCCCGTCCGTCGACGGTCCGCCAGGGCTTGAACCACTCCTTGCCCGCCCCCAGCACCCCGACGCGCGCCTGGACGCCGTCGGAGGCGACCATGCAGACGTTGTAGGCGAAGAGCGCCGGAATCTGCGCCTGGTAGGTCTGAAGCTGCTGCCACGCGCTCCAGACCGTCGCCCCCTCGTCGACCGCATTCTTGAGCTCGACGACCGCCAGCGGCAGCCCGTTGACGAACACCACCACATCCGGCCGCCGCTCGTGCTGCCCCTCGACCACCGTGAACTGATTCACCGCCAGCCAGTCGTTGTTCGCCGGCTCGTCGTAATCGACCACCCGCGCCTGCGCCCCGGCGATCGACCTGTCCGAGCGCCGGTACTCGACTGTCACTCCATCGACGAGCACCCGATGAAGCGCCCGGTTGCGCTCGATCAGCGAAGCGCCCTCGACTCGAGAAACTTTGCGAAACGCGTCGGCGAGAGCCTCCGGCGGCAGATCCGGATTCAGCCGCGCGAGGGCGCCGCGCAACCGACCTCCCAGGGTCACGTCCCGGAAGCTCGGATCAGCCCTCTCCTCCCCCAGCATCCCTATGGCGAGGTCCGGCCCAAAGAGCACGCCGAACCCGAGCCCGGCGAGCCAGCCGAGAGCCGCCTCTTCCACGATGGATTCGGTGAAATTCACCCTTGGCTTGCCGGGGTCGTCAAGTTGATCTTGATCATGATCACCAACAGCAACATCGCTTCCACCACCGCTGCCACCGCCACTAACGCCACCATCACCGCCACCACCATCACCGTCGTGATCACCATTTGCAGCAGCAACATCGACAGCACCAGCAGCGCCAGCCGCAGCGGCAGTTGCAGGAAGACCAGCACTCGGGGGGCCCAAAACGGCATCATCTGGGTCGTGATCGGAGAGAAAGCAGCCGTACAGTTTCTCCTGGGCTCTCGGGGACCTCTTCTCCGGGGTCGAGCGCTTCCTTTCTTCGATCGGGCCATGGCGGCCCGATAAATGGCCCGATCAATGAGATACCGCAGTTCCATGACGAAAACGGGCCATATTGGCCTGATCCCCGGCCCGAAGTCCGACTACCCACGCAGCACCTCGTAATAGGTCGAAGGTCCCGCGCCTTGCCGCCGCAAGAGACCGAGCTCCACCAGTTTCTTGATGTGGTTCTTTGCTGTCCTGTTGGGAATGCCCATCGCCTTCTGGTACTCGGCCGTAGTCGCCCTCTCCCGCGTCGCGAGCCACTCCCATCCGGCAGCCTCGGCCTTGGTCAGACTGCCCTTCACGCTCGCCGGAAGGGTCGCTCGCGCAGCCTGACGGTGGCGGGCGATCGTCAGTACGAGGTACTCGCCTTCCATCTTGAAACTCGGCAGCGGCAAGCCGAGCTCGATTGCTTTCCGCTTCAAGCTCTTCTCCAGGCCGAAACCCTGCTCTTCGGCCATCCCCATCCGAGCGAACACGTAGTGAAGTTGAGGGTTCCGACTCTTCATGGGAGCCGAGAACGAATTCAACTCGTCGAGCGAGATCGGCGGCATCGGCAGACCCGGGCTCTTGACTCGGATCGTGTCCGAATCGAGCACGAGCTGGCACTTCTGCCCCTTCAGGTCGTAGTCGCGGTGCACCAAGGCGTTGACGACCGCTTCGCGGATCATCTCGAAGGGAAGGTCCACCTCCTCTCGACGTTCCATTCTGCTCCGGTCGATCGTGCTCGGTAGAACCGTGGCGAGCCACTCTTCGAGAAGACCTGGCACGAGCACCAGAGCTTCTCTGAATTCCCGACGCGCGGACTTACCGTTGGGTAGCTCGGCGCGGGCGAGAAGGCCCGCATGATGGATCGACTCTCTAGGCTGCTTGCCGAAGAGCAAGATGCCGAAGCCGCTCGGCTTCACGACACCGCCCTCGGAAAGCAGAAGTCCCTGATGGAGAAGTCGTCGGTTGAACTCTTCCGAACCCACCGGTGGCTCGATCTTCGCCTTCGTCCGGTAACTCTCGAGCGCCTCTATCGACAGATCGGCAAGCTCCACGGCCGCGACCGGGTTTTCATACTGCGAGAGCTGGATAGGCTCCTCGACGGGCTTCGGCTTCTGTTGCCGCGCCCATTCGAAGAAGCGCTTGTTCTGTTCCAGGATCTCGGATTGCAGGTCGCGATCGAACATGTGGATTGTCGTGCCCGCGCGACGCAGATGCTCGATGCCCTTGCCAGTGACGCGGGGATTGTCGTCTTCAACCCCGACGTAGACCTCCCGAATCCTGGCGCCCACAATGTGTCGAGCGCACCCGCGCTTCGGCTCGTTGCGATCGAGGCAGGGCTCGAGCGTCGTGAAGAGAACGCAGTCGTCGAGTCTTTCACCCAGGCACTTTCTCTCGAGCAAGATGAACTCGGCGTGGTTTCCGTCTCTCAACTCGCCACGCGCGGCCGTCTCGATCGACCCGTCTGGACGCAGCAGGACCGCACCGACCAAGGGGCTCGGCGAACCGTCGGGCCTCGGCTCCGGCACCGACTGCTTCATCACCGAGACCGCGAGCTCCATCAATTGGCGCGGGTCTGCCTTCCGAGAGGGTCGCTGTGGCATCAGTGACTTCCCTTGCGAGTCTCGACGACGAATGACGAGCCCGGGCCGCCCGCCGACGAGGGAAGCTCCTCGATGTGAGTCTTCGTACCCAGATTCTGGCCTATAGCAGCCGCCGGCTCGATCACCGCCAGCGGCAGCCCATTGACGAAGATCACGATGTCCGGCCGCCGCTCGTGCTGCCCCTCGACCACCGTGAACTGATTGACCGCCATCCAGTCGTTGTTCTCCGGCTCGTCGAAATCGATCACCCGCGCCTGCGCCCCGGCGATCGACCCATCCGGCCGCCGGTACTCGACCGTCACCCCGTCGACTAGCATCGGGTGAAATGCGCGATTGCGCTCGACCAGCGAGGTGCTCTCGACCCACAGCATTTTGCGGGCGGCGTCAGCCACCGCCTCTGGCGGCAGGTCCGAATTCAGACGCTCCAATGCCCTCCGCAGGCGCTCTCCGAGGACTACGTCCCGGAAGCTGGGATCCTTCCTCTCAGCCGCCAGCATCCCCACGGCGAGGTCCGGGCCGTAGTAGGCATGAAAGCCGAGCATGGCTAGCCAGCCAAGCGCGGCTTCCTCGACAATTGACTCGGAGAAACTCACGGTCGCCTCACAACCTCTTCATCTTTCCGATCGGCTTGCCCACGCGATCCATGACTATCTAACCCGCACCAGTACGCGGTCAGACCGCGCTATGCATGCGCCGCGGTGGTCAAGCACGAAGGCCTCGACCCAGTGAGTACCTCTGAATGCCGTCGTTTCCCAACGGACATACTTGTTGGGCCCATCCGATTCATAGAAGTCGCCCCGGGGCTGGTTCGCCTGAATCGCCTCTTGACCAGTGTTCACGACTTGCCACCGGATCGAGTGCGGCTCCGGCGCGTTCGTTCTGGCCGTAAACTTGATCCAGACTCCCTTCGGCACAGAGCGATCGGTGAGGCCCCAGAGGGGTCGTCGCATGACGCCACCCTTCTTGGCGAAGACACTCGCCCTCACGGAGACCTTGGAGCGGCCATCCAGCGCGAAAGGAAACTGCCACTCAGGCGCCAGCGCATGACCAAAAGCGCCCAACGCAGGAACGTCAACTGAAGCTGCAATCTGGATTCTCGAGGGCCTGGCCGCAGAGACACCGAGTGATGCCGCAGCACGTTTCACCGGGGACCCGCCCAGTGCCTCCTCAAGCCGCCGTAGACCGCTCTCCACGGACTGCGCTCGGGCCACGCCCAACAGCTCCCGACCGACTCCCTCCAACCATTCGAAGAACGCAATCCGCCTCTCTGGGTACTCATTCCACTTGTCTGCGAAGTTCTCGTGATCGTCAACCGGGTTGGCAACCCACCAGGTGCCCGCTCGGTTCTCAACGAATCGCGGCATGCCTCGTATGATTGAGTCGAGAGCATCGTAGAGGTCGGGCGCACCGCCATAGGCGTGAGCCGCGAGTGTCGTCACAATGATCGACACCGGGCGGAGGGACGGTTCCTTGCTGCCGAAGTACATGTCCCTGTGCCGCTTGAGAATCTGCACGGATCGCTGAAGGGGAGTTCTGATTCGCCAATCTGGGATGTCCTCGATGTCTGTGCGTGCCGCTTCCGCAAGCGCTCTCCTGTTGGCAAGAAACACCTCCGACATCCTCTCGTAGAACCACGAGGCGTACGCGGGAGGATTGCTCCATTGCCAGCGAGTAAGCTCGCGATCTGTGAGGAGCAACCCAGTTGGAGGGCGTTCCACATTCGGTATGGACGGCAATACGTCCATGTGGAACCCAGGCTCGCTTCCCTCTCTCGGAAACCCAAGAGTCCAGCACCGCCTGGACTCCCTGAGAATCCTGGAAAGGTCGTGTCGCTCTCTTAGCCTCGTGCCCACTCGAGTCTTGAGCTCCCTCTGGCTAATGGATTCTTTCTGCAGCTGAAGTACGCAAACCAAGTCGATGTCGAACTCGTCCTCGCGCCCGACAGGCTGAGTCACTGTCCCTAGCCTGAAGGAGCCCTGCGGATAAATCTGCGGCTGAAGCGCAGCCAAGCTCGATCCATCCTCGGCAAGGAACTCGCCCACGTCTTCGTATTTGAGAGTGGCCGATTCGAACGCTTCCTCCGAGATATCAAGGGCAGCTGCGACTGACTCCAATAGCGCCCCAAGAGATTGACGGTCATCGATCAGCATCTAGGCCCCCAGCACCTATGCGATAGAGCGGCTCAAACGCAGGAGCGAAATGATCCGCGAGCTGTCGTTGAAATGTCTCACCAAGCGCCCGGCTGTAGTGCGAAGCCATCGCAATCAACTCAGGCGCTCGGCGCGAGCCGTCGAGGGAGAATTCACCTTCTGCTACCGCTGGATCGACCCGAACGACGCGGTCTCGGCCAAGCAGCAATCCGGCTTGATTGTCTGCGGCTACCGATTGTGCGTGAATAATGAGATCGACGGCCGCGTTCCCCCGCCCCCACGCTACGATTCCGCCCCCGTCCAAGCGGGGCCGGCTAGCTCGGACCTCCCGCGATGTGCCGATGCTCAGAACTCGTATTGAGTCAGGCTTGGCCCCCAGAGTTGCCACAGCTTCGGCAACTGCGACCATCACTGGGTTGTTCGCCCACACACCACCGTCTACAAGCCTGAGGTTGTCGATTCCCCGGGCGCTGGAGAAGAAGGTTGGCGCTGCGGACGTTGCCCGCGCCACTTTCCAAGCCGGGACTCGGTAATCCCGGCGGAGCTTCTCGTGGTGCGCAGTTCGGAATAGGTACACATCGTCCTGACCTAGGTTGTAAGCCGGCACGACAAGTCGCTTCTGGCTTTCGCCAAGGAGTCGCTCTCCGAAGCAGGATTTCAGCGCATTCTCCAACGGCAGAGCTGAGTACTTCCTTCTGTACCACTTCTGGAGCGAGCCAAGCCCCAACGGGTTGGAAAAGATCCTCGGGCCTTCCTGGACATAGAGCTCTACAACCTCCTGAGGAGTGAGACCAAGGCCAAGACCAATCGCCACAATGCCGCCAGTTGACGTGCCAGCGATGAGGTCGAAGTGATCAACTACTCGGATTCTGAGGTCTTGCTCGAGTGCTGCGAGCAGCGTCGCACCGAACAGACCCCTGATCCCTCCGCCATCCAGGGAGAGGATCTGGAATCGTGGCCAGGCAGTAGCCTCACGCGAGCCAGTACTGCTGCGACCTGGGTCCGTCATGTCCTTCGAATCTCACCGGACAGAAGCCCAGGCAAAAGCGCGGTACGCAGTGCAGACAGGGCCTCCGACTCGTCTTCGCACTGATGAGCCCGTCTGTGCCAAGGCTCCGCGAGTCGGAAGTAGGCCTCGATCAATGCTCCCCTGGGCCACAGAATCTGAAAGTTGCGCAGCTTGGAGATGTTAAACATCGTCATTCCGGTGCTTCCAGACTTGAGGCTCTCTATCCTTTCTTGGCCACCAGGGGATGCGAGGTATTGGTACAAGAATGCTCCGACTCCTCGCCCAGCTCCTCGGCAGATTGACATGTGTTGGTCAATTGCATAGACGTCAGAGTCGCCCTTGAAGAGATGAACGCGACCGAGCGTGCCTTCGCCAAGACAATTGACCAGAACATCCCACCGCTTCGCAAAGCGATCTGCTGGCACCGCAAGGTCGGAAGCGAGCTCCTTCAACTCCGACTTGTCAAGAGCTGGGCCTCTATTCACCCTCTGGTTGATAATGAGCCGACCCGATCCCTTCTCGTACTTTGGTGTGACCCCGCGCACAACATCGGAACACACGGCTTCAACGGTTCGAACACCCCACCCACTTGGGATCTCGCCAAGCTCTGAGTCTTCAAGGGAATCGGGGAACAGATCGGCGAGCACCCGAGGCAGCCATGGGACCCGCCCCTCCGCCTTCGCCCGCACCGGCTCGAAGTCCACAAACCACGACTTGAAGAGCGCCTGCGCCATCGCCTCCAGCGTCTCGCTCATCCGCCGGTTCAGCTCGATCTTGTCGTCGAGCGTGCCGAGGACATCCGCGATCCTGCGTTGTTCGTCGAGCGGCGGGAGAGGGATCTCAACCGTCTTGAGATCGCGCAGATTGATCACACTTTGAACGGAGCCGAGAGCGTGTGCTCCGAGTGCGTCCTGGCCTGCTTTGGAACTCAAGAAGTACTTGACGAACCGCGCGTCTACGTCCTTCCGGAGCCTCACGAGTCCAGCTTGACGGGCGATGTTCGCGCCTCTGAGTGCCTCCGGGACGATGGCGACCTGACCGGGGTTCCCGACTAGAGAGACAACGAGCTCGCCGCCGCGCAACTGCGTACGCCGGTACTGGTCGGACACCTCGCGAGTGATCGTCCGAAGTTGTGACGTAAGCACGCGCCCATCCGCAATATCGCCGCCACGGATGAAGAGAACGCCATGAGGGTCTTCCGGCCCCGGCTTCACCACACCGTAGGTGACCGGCGCGTCGGATTCCGTCAGCGCCGAAAGCGCAACTCTTCGCCACTCACTCGCCAAACCCAAGCTCCTTCAGGTTGACAGCAATCGCAGCGTCGAGCTTCGCGGCTTCAGCTTGTTGTTCGCGGAGGGTCGCGATGAGGCGCTTCAACTTATCGTCGAACGGCTCGCCATTGTCCTCGGCGGCTTCCGCACCGACGTAGCGGCCGGGGGTGAGGACGTGGCCGTGCTTGCGGATATCGTCGAGGGTGGCGGACTTGCAGAAGCCGGGGACGTCCTCGTACTTGCCTGCGCCGGCGTCGCCGCGCCAGGCGTGGTAGGTGCCGGCGATCTTGGCGACGTCGGCGTCGGTCAGCTCGCGGTGGGTGCGGTCGACCATCGTGCCGAGCTTGCGGGCGTCGAGGAAGAGCGTCTCGCCGCGGCGGTCGCGGAAGCGGCCGTTCTTCTTGCTGCGCGCCAGAAACCAGAGGCAGACCGGGATCTGCGTCGAGTAAAAGAGCTGGCCGGGGAGCGCGACCATGCAGTCCACCAGATCCGCCTCCACGATGTTCCGGCGGATCTCCCCCTCCCCCGACTGGTTCGACGACATCGAGCCGTTCGCCAGCACGAACCCCGCGATCCCGGACGGCGCCAGGTGGTGCAGGAAGTGCTGCACCCAGGCGAAGTTCGCGTTGCCCGCCGGTGGCACCCCGTAGACCCAGCGCGGGTCGTCCTTCAGGAGATCCCCGCGCCAGTCGCTGTCGTTGAACGGCGGGTTCGCCAGCACCCAGTCGGCCTTCAGGTCCGGATGCCGGTCGGCGTGGAACGTGTCCCCGTGCGCGATCTGCGCGTCGATGCCGCGAATCGCGAGGTTCATCTTCGCCAGGCGCCACGTCGTGTAGTTCGACTCCTGGCCGTAGATCGAGATGTCGCCGATCTTGCCCTGGTGCGCCTCGATGAACTTCTCCGACGAGACGAACATCCCGCCCGAGCCGCAGCAGGGGTCGTAGACCCGGCCCTTGTACGGAGCGAGCATCTCCACCAGCACCCGGACCACGTGCGAGGGCGTGTAGAACTGCCCGCCCTTCTTCCCCTCCGCGGAAGCGAACTGCGCGAGGAAGTACTCGTAGACCTGGCCCAGCCGATCTTTCGCGCGCGAGGCCTCGTCGACCGCGCCGACTAGGCGCGTTCCAGAGAACGCGATGTTCGAGACCATCCCGATCAACTGCCCCAGCCGCTGCTTGTCCAGGTTCGGGCGCGCGTAGTCCTTCGGCAGCACCCCCTTGAGCGACGGGTTGTCCCGCTCGATCGCCGCCATCGCGTCGTCCACGATCGTGCCGATCGTCGGCTGCGGCGCCGAGGCCTTGAGGTGCGACCAGCGGGCTTCCTTCGGGACCCAGAAGATGCTCGCCGCCCGGTACTCGTCCGGGTCCTCCGGGTCCGCCCCCGAGGCGAGCTGCGCCGCGAGCTCCGCGTGCTTCGCCTCGAAGGCGTCCGAGATGTACTTGAGGAAGATGAGACCGAGGACGACGTGCTTGTACTCCGCCGCGTCCATGTTGTTGCGCAGCGCGTCCGCCATCTTCCAGAGCTGGGCCTCGTAGCCGAGCTCCGTGGCGCCTGACTTTGCCTTGCTCCTGCCCCTGGCCATCGGGATTGCGGGCCTCCGGGAAGCGGTTGAGGTGCGGTTCCTGGGGAAGTTATCGCACTTGGGCGTCAGAAACTGTCCGGAGGGGTTCCTGAGTGGTACGCCGGGGGACACGTACCGATCCCTTTGGCGTCTGGATGAAAGTGTCTCGCCCGCTGGGGGATCGGAACATGTCCCCGGCTGCGGGGAGCACTCCGCCGGGGTTCGGAACATGTCCCCGGCTGCGGGGGACCGCCGCTGGGGGCTTCCCGGCTGCGGGCTCAGGGGTTCGGCCGGCGGTTCAGGGGGCGGGTTCGGCGGGTTCGGTGAGGG
>JAIOJQ010000228.1 GCA_019911865.1 Thermoanaerobaculia bacterium | reverse complement strand
CACCGAGATCCCCACCAGCTCCGCCGCCAACCTCTACGGCTTCCACGGCCACGAAATCGACCCGGCCACCGGCCTCGTCTACATGAGAAACCGCTGGTACGACCCGGACATGGGGAGGTTTGTCACCGCCGATCCGCTGGGGTACGTGGATGGGCCGGGGACGTACGCGTTCGGGCTGAACGATCCGGCGAATCATGGCGACCCGATGGGACTTGCCGTCTACGCCTTCGATGGAACCTGGAACGATCGTTCGACGATGCAGAATCCGACAAATGTCGCGAAACTGGCAGAGCTATATTCAGGCGACTTCAGCTTCTACCGATCAGGCGTAGGTGTTCGCGACTACCCCTTCTTGGGTGGTGCCTTCGGCTTCGGAGGGCAGATCCGCCTGCAATTGATGTGGGACGATCTTGCGAAGGCGTTCCAGGCTGGTGACCGGGAGATCATTGTACTTGGGTTCAGCCGCGGTGCGGCACTCGCGCGCACCTTCGTCAACTGGATCGACAGATACGGCGTTCCGGATCTCAGCTCTGCCGAGCGGGTCGTCTCGCATCGCACGAAAGACGGAGACCCGGTTTACCGAACCGTCTATCGTCGGTGGCATAAGAACGTGAAGGTGAAGTTTCTCGGCCTCTTTGACACCGTGGGCTCCTTCGGACTTCCGGGCAATTCCGTGGATTTTGGCTACGAGCTGGGCATTCCCGGAAACGTAGAAGTCGTACGTCACGCGATAGCCCGGGATGAGTTTCGGAGAGGCTTTCCGCTAACGAGCGTCATTGATCCTTCGTGCCCCGGCGATCCTCGAATCGTCGAGAAAGCCTTCGCTGGGGCGCATTCCGACGTAGGAGGCGGCTACGATGACCAGGATCTCCTGGCCCATGACCCGCTGATCTGGATGTGGACGGAATTGAAGAAAGCCGGGCTGAGCTTCGGGCCGCTTGAAGGAGAGGATATGAAGACCGTCAAGCGAGGTCAAGAGCTATTGTACTCGCACGATCCCATGTCGATTCTGGACAATCCGACCTCGCCGATCGCCTGGCTGGAGTCGGCTCAAGTCCCGAAGAGGATCGTCATGAATGGAGGCGTCACCAGAAGCGTCTACCCCTCGAGAAACACATGTGCTCCGTGAAAGGGTACTTGGTCATTTCGTTGCTGCTGATCACCGCTTGCGGTCGATCGCTCGAATGCGACGTGGGTATCGAAAGCGAGGTGGATGTCCTCCTCGAGGGAGTTGGAGTGAAACTTGACGAGATGATGGTGGTGAGATCCGCGTACTTGAGTCCGAGCGCGTCCAAGTACATGTACATCAGTGCCCGGCAGCCTCCCAGTCGCGCGACGGTTCACTGGCGGACCGGCGAAGGCGAGAGGCAGCTTCAGGTGCTCGAGCTTTCGCCGGCGGAGAGCTGCACCGAGGGAATGCTGGTCCTTCGATTCGTGAAGGGGCCCGAGGGTATCCGGGTCGAGAAGCAGGTTCGTCCGTTCGATCGACAGGGAATAGAGCCACCCGGAAACTGATCGATCCGGCAATTCGAATGTCGAGATGAGCCCCTCCCCGCCTTGCTGCCGCCGGCAAGCTGACAGTTCAAGTTGAAAGTTCAATGAGCACTGGTCTTCGGAGTTTGCTGGCCGAGAGTGCCTGAGGGGCCGACAACACTGCCTGTGCAAGTTGCGAGTTTCTCCCCCGCCTGCAGCAGGTTTGAAGTCGCCTGATTGAAGCGATGCCGCGGAACCCGGAGCGGCGTTCGGGCGTCCGGCTTGGGAGCCCGCCACGGCTTCAGCCGGGCGCCGGCGCTGGCGGCTCCGGGAACCAGTGGCGGGTGCGGTTGCAGAAGTTGCAGACGGAGAGCATGACGGGGACTTCGACGAGGACGCCGACGACGGTGGCGAGGGCGGTGCCGGATTCGGGGCCGAACAGGGCGATGGCGGTGGCGACGGCGAGCTCGAAGAAGTTGCTGGCGCCGATCAGGGCGCCCGGGGCGGCGACCGCGTGGGGGACCTTCGCCCACTTCATCAGGCCGTAGGCGAGGCCGGAGGCCATGGAATTGACCATCTGCGCTCGTGGAGTACGGAGAGTCGAGTCACGGCCCCCGGCGTCACCGGCCCGTACCCTAGCCACACGGGTGCCGTTGGCACGGGACGTATCTCCGTACTCGACACCGAATGTGTATCGTGCCGTCGGTGCGGCTTTTGAGTTGCTAGTGCCCGTGCCGAGCAGGCGATTATTGACCGTCCAGTATTGCACTTGCCACCTTGGAGCGAACGTGAGAGACTTCGTTCGTGCGAAAGAGCGATCGACGGAGGCTGTGTGTGGAGGCGAGAGTCGAGCTGCGCAAGCAGCTCGTCGCGCTTCGGCGCGAGGGC
>JAIOJQ010000227.1 GCA_019911865.1 Thermoanaerobaculia bacterium | reverse complement strand
AGCAGAATGACGACCAGCGTTTCGACCCAGTAGAGCAGCAGCGTGGTGCCGATCGACCACCCCTCGCCGAAAAAGCCGGCGGCCGGGATGCTGTTGACGCCGAGCGCCTGGAGGAGTCTTCCCAGGCCCGGGATGCGCTGGACGAGTGCCTTCATGATCCGATGGAACGCCAAGTCTGCCCCGCGGGGGCCACTTCAGGGAATCCCCAGGCGCCGCCGCTTCTCCCACAAGCCCTTGCGGCTCACTCCGAGGCGCTCCGCCGCCTTCCCCTGGTGGCCGCGGCTCCAGGCGAGCGCGGCGAGGATCGCCTGTCGCTCGGCCTCGGCGAGCGAGCGGGGCAGCTCGCCGGCCGGCTCGTCGGGTGGAGCAGGATCGAGCTCCGCCCCGTCGCCGGCGAGCAGGGTCCGCTCGAGCAGGTTGCGCAGCTGGCGCAGGTTACCCGGCCAGTCGGCGGCCGGCAGCCAGGTCCGCGCCCGTTCGCTCAGCCGCAGCCCGGGGCGCCCGAAGCGCGTCCCCAGGTCGGCGAGCATGGCCTCGGCCAGCGGCAGCACGTCGCCGCGCCGCTGGCGCAGCGGCGGCAGGCGGAAGGTCAGCACCTCGAGCCGCCACCAGAGGTCGTCGCGGAAGAGGCCGCGCTCGACGCGCTCCGGCAGCGACTCCGCGCCGATGGCGAGGAAGCGGACGTCGGCGGCACTCTCGACGCCGCCGAGCGGGGTGAACCGGCGCTCGGCCAGCAGCCGCAGGAGCTTCGGCTGCGCCGCCAGGGGGAGCTCCTCGACGTGGTCGAGCAGCAGCGTGCCGCCGCGCGCCCGCTCGACCCGCCCCGGATGGCCGCGCTCGGCGCCGGTGAAAGCGCCGGGGCGGTGGCCGAAGAGCTCGCTCTCGATCAGGGCCGGCGCCAGGGCGCCGGGATCGACCTCGACCAGCGGCCCCGCGGCGCGGGGACTCGCCGCGTGCAGGCCACGCGCCAGCGTCGAGCGGCCCGTTCCGGCCTCGCCGAGCAGCAGGATCGGCGCTTGCGAAGCGGCGGCCCGCTCGAGCGCCGGCAGGACGGCGGCCAGCGAAGGCGAGGAGGAGGCGAGCGCGGCGAGCGCGCCGCCGTTCACGACGCGAAGTCCGCCGTCACGTCGGGCGCGTCGTTCCAGAGGCGCTCGAGACCGTAGAAGCGACGGCGCTCCTCGAGAAAGACATGGGCCACCAGGTCGCCGTAGTCGAGCAGCACCCACTGGCCGGCGGCCTGCCCCTCGACGTGGAGCGGCCGGGCCCCGGCCTCGCGCAGCTGTTCTTCGATCCGGTCGGCGATCGCCTGCACCTGCCGCTCGTTGGCACCGCTGGCGAAGAGGAAGTAGTCGGCGAAGTCGGCCACCGTGGCGAGCGAGAGGACGCGGATCTCCTCGGCCTTGGTGTCGGCCGCGGCGCGCATCGCCAGCCGGACGCGGTCGGAGGTGGCTACGGCAAGCGCGGGCGGGCTCGTTTCGGTCATCGATAGAGGCGGTACTTGCGGAGGAATGTTAGCACCCGGGGGTCGAGCCACCCGTCGGGCGGCGCCTCGCCGGACCGCAGCCGGTGGCGGATCTCGGTCCCGGAAGCGGGATGGGGCGCGCACTCGACCCACTCGAGCCGTGCCGTCGCCAGGCGGTCAGCGAGCACCGGCGGCATGCCGGCGAGCACCTCGGAACGGGCGGCGCCCGGACGGGCGACGACGGCGAGCGTGGCGCGCTCGAGGATCTCCTCCCAGCGCCGCCACGTGTGCAGCCCGGCCAGCGAGTCCGAGCCGACGAGCAGATGGAGGCTGGCCTCTGGCCGCTCGGCGGCGAAGCGGCCGAGGGTGTCGATCGTGTAGCTCGGCGCGTCCGACCGCAGCTCGCCGTCGGAGACGACCAGGTCGGGATCGTCGAGCAGCGCCAGCTCGGCCATCGCGTAGCGGGCCAGGCCGGGCGCCAGGCGATGGTTCGGCTTGTGCGGCGGGCGTCCGGTCGGCAGCACCACGACCCGATCGAGACCGAGCGCGCGGCGCGCCGTGCGCGCCACGGCGAGGTGGCCGGCGTGAAACGGATCGAAGCTGCCGCCGAACAGGCCGAGCTTCACGACGCCTCCGCCAGCCGCCGCGCGATCTCGCCCACCAGCGCCGTCACCCCCTCGCCGGTCGCCGCGCTGATCTCGAACAGGCGCTCGCCGCGCGCCGCCGCGGCGGCATGCAGCTCCTCGCGCCGCTCCTGGCGCGCCGAGTCGGCCTTGCTGCCGACCAGCACGCGCGGCCGCTCGAGCAGGTCGGCGCGAAAGGCGCCGAGCTCGCGCTCGACCACCGCGAGGTCGTCGGCGGCCGAGCCTTCGAAGGCCGACAGGTCGACCAGGTGCACCAGCACCCGGCAGCGCTCGACGTGCTTGAGGAACTGGATGCCGAGACCGGCGCCCTGCGCGGCGCCGGCGATGAGGCCGGGCAGGTCGGCGATGACGAACGGGTTTTCGATGCCGTGCCCGGCGACCACGCCGAGTTGCGGGATCAGCGTGGTGAAGGGGTAGTCGGCGATCTTCGGCTTCGCCGCGGAGATCACCGAGATCAGCGTCGACTTGCCGGCGTTGGGCAGGCCGACCACGCCGACGTCGGCGAGCAGCTTGAGCTCGAGCCGGAGGCGGAACTCCTCCCCCTCGTTGCCATCGTAGGCGAAACGCGGTGCCTGCCGGGTCGACGAGGCGAAGTGCTGGTTGCCCCAGCCGCCGCGCCCCCCCTTGGCCACCAGCAGGCGCTCGCCGTCGGTGAGGATCTCGCCGACCGTCCTTTCGGCCTCCGGGTCGCGCACCACGGTGCCGAGCGGCACGCGCACCTCGAGATCGTCTCCCGAGCGGCCCGTGCGATTCGAGCCCATGCCGTGGCGGCCGCGCTCGGCGGCGTAGATCGAGGCGAACTGCAGGTGGTAGAGGGTGTTCAGGCGGGCGTCGCCGACCAGCACGACCGAGCCGCCGTGACCTCCGTCACCCCCCGAGGGCCCCCCGCGCGGCACGTACTTCTCGCGCCGGAAAGCGACGCACCCGTCCCCGCCGCGGCCACCGCGCACGTGGAGACCGGCTTCGTCGAGAAAAATCACGCGATGGAGTCCGGGCGCGGCCGCTGGGGCCGCGCCGGAGAGGAAGAGTTTCTACTCGGCGGCCGGCTGGACGTGGATGAACATCCCACGCTGGCCGCGATTCTGGAACGAGACGACGCCCTCGACCTTCGCGAACAGCGTGTCGTCCTTGCCGATGCCGACGTTGCGGCCCGGATTGAACCGCGTGCCGCGCTGGCGCACCAGGATCGATCCACCGGTGACGCGCTCCCCGCCGAAGGCCTTGACGCCGAGCCGCTGAGCGTTCGAGTCGCGGCCGTTCTTCGACGAGCCCTGCCCTTTTTTATGTGCCATGACCGATTGCTCCCGGGCTGCTCAGACGACGATCGATTCGACCCGGACCCGCAGGTGATCCTGCCGGTGGGCGTTGCGCCGCCGATGCCCCTTGCGCTTCTTGTGCTTGAAGATCCGGACCTTGGGTGCGCGCACCTCGTCGACCAGCGTCGCCTCGACGCGGGCACCGGGGATCACCGGGTTGCCGACCCGGGTTCCGCCGTCGCCGAAAACCATCAGAACGCGGTCGAAGGAGAGCTTTTCGCCCTGCCGGTTCTCGACCGGCAGCAGCTCGACGTCGAGGACGTCCCCCTTCTCGACCCGGTACTGCTTGCCACCGGTTTCGATGACTGCAAACATGACGACACACCTTTCTCTGCTCCCCGAACGGGGAACGGGGAATCTAGCACCGCCCCGGCGGGACGGTCAAGGCGCCGAGGCCGCCGGCGCAGGCCCCGCGGCACCCCCCGACAGGATGCTAGCGTCGCCGCCGCCATGTTCGCCCGCAGCTTCGCCGCCGCCACCGCCGCAGCCTTCCGGGCGCGCGGTTTCCGCCGCGAAGAGCTGCGGCTGGGCGACTGGCGGGTCCGCCTCTACCGGGGCGGTCGGCCCGGCGGCGAGCCCTGGCTGCTGCTGCACGGGATGGGTGCCACCGCGGCGACCTGGCTGCCGCTCGCCGGGCACCTGCGCCGGGACTGCGAGCTGGTCCTGCCCGAGCTCTCCGAGCTCGGCGGCACCCGCGGTCCCCGCCCCGCCCCGACCGTGCCGGAGGCGGCCGCCCAGGTGGCGGCGGTCCGGCGGCACGTCTTCGGCGATCGACCGCCGACGATTGCCGGAATCAGCCTCGGCGGCTGGGTGGCCGTGCGCGCCGCCCTCGCCGATCCGGGCCTCGCCGCCCGGCTGCTGCTGATCGTCCCCGGCGGCTACCTCGACCAGGACTGGCAACGCATCGAGCGGATGGTGCGGGTCGAAACGCTCGCCGACACCCGGGCGATCTGGCGCGCCCTCTTCGTCCGTCCGCCCTGGTGGCTGCGCGCCGGCCGCTACGGCCTCTTCCTCGCCTACTCCTCGCCGGCGGTGCGCGCCATCCTGGCGACGGTGCGGCGGGAGGACGGCTTCGACGACGCCGACCTCGCCCGCCTCAGCGTGCCGACCGGCCTGATCTGGGGGCGCGAGGACGCGCTCTTCCGCGCCGAAGTCGGCGAGCGCATGGCCGCGGCCCTGCCGCGCGCCTCGCTCACCGTCATCCCGCAAGCCGCCCACGCCGTGCAGTGGGAGCGGGCGCGGGAGTTCTTCGCCGCCGTCGACCGCTTCCGCGGCGATTTCCCCTTGCCGCCGGAGGGCGCGGGCGCGCAGAATCCGCTCAGCCCGACCCCCGGGGGAGGAGGTGGAACATGGCCGCGCCCGACTACCTGATCTGCCTCAACTGCGAGAACCCCACCTACAACTTCGAGTGGGGAGACGGCGGCGTCGAACAGGCGCTGTGCGAGGTCTGCGGCAACGACGAGCCCGACCAGTTCGTTACCGAAGAGGACTTCGACGCCATCGTCGACGAGAAGCACTGAACCGGCGGCTCAGGCGTCGGCGGGATCACTCACCTCTTCGTCGCCGAAGCCGATGCCGATGGCGCGCGCCGTGGCGACCAGCTCGCCGGCGGGGTCCACCCGCTTGATCCGGTCGACCGCCTCGGCCAGCGGCACGTCGACCACGTGTCCGCCGCGCAGGCAGACCATGCGGCCGAAGCGCTCGGCGGCCGCCAGCTCGGCGGCGCGGTGGCCGAGCCGGGTGGCGAGGATGCGATCGAACGGGTTGGGTGAGCCGCCGCGCTGCAGGTGGCCGAGCACCGTCCAGCGGATCTCGTGCTCGATGTGCGGCTTGAGGTCGTGCGCCAGGCGCTCGGCGGCGCCGCCGTGGCGCGGGTGGCCGTCGCCGGCGTCGAGGGTGACGTACGAGGCGGTCCCCCCCTCCGGTGCCGCCCCTTCGGCCACGACGACGAGCGAGAAGGCCTGCCCGCGCGCCGCGCGCTCCTCGATCTTCGCCTCGACCGCCGTCACGCGATAGGGGATCTCGGGGATCAGGATGACGTCGGCCGCGCCGGCGAGGCCGGCGTGCAGGGCGATCCAGCCGGCGTCGCGCCCCATCACTTCGAGCAGCATCACCCGGTGGTGACTCTCGGCGGTGTCGCGCAGCCGGTCGAGGGCATCGGTGGCCGTCTCGATGGCAGTCCAGAAGCCGAAGGTGTAGTCGGTCGCCTCGAGATCGTTGTCGATCGTCTTCGGCACCCCGACGACGTGCAGGCCGCGCTCGCCGAGCTCGCGGGCGATCTTCAGGCTGCCGTCGCCGCCGATCACCACCACGGCGTCGAACTGCGCCAGCCGGGCGTTGGCGATGACGTCGGCCGAGCGGTCCTCGACGCCGCCCGACGGGGTGCGGATGGCGAACGGGTTGGTGCGGTTGGTCGAGCCGAGGACCGTCCCCCCCTTGCGCACCAGGTCGCGCACTTCGGTGCTGGTGAGCCGCAGGTAGCGTTCCTCGAGCAGCCCCTGGAAACCGTCGAGGACGCCGACCGTCTCGAGCCCTCCGAGGCGTTCGGCGGTGCGCACGACGGCGCGCAGCACGGCGTTGAGACCCGGGGCGTCGCCCCCTCCGGTGAGCACGGCAATTCGGCGGATCGACATGCCGCCATTGTAGAGCGCTGCGGCGGCGAAGGCGCGGATAGGATGATGGCGTGAGCGCGCCGCTGCCGCCCCATCGCACCGAGCTCGAAGTCCGCTTCCGGGAAGTCGACGTCTACGGCGTGGTCTGGCACGGCCACTACCTCGACTGGATGGAGGCGGCCCGGCATCGCTTCGCGGCGCACTTCGGCTTCGACACCATGGCGACTCTCGAGCGCGGGCACCGCCTGCCGATGCTCGAATGCCACCTCGAGTATCGCGCTCCGGCCCGCTTCGGCGACCGCGTGGCGATCGAAGTCTCGCCGCTCGAGGATCCCCGCAAGGTCGTGGCTTTCGGCTACCGCATCGAACGTGTGGCGGACGGCCGCCTGCTCGCCACCGGGCGCACCGTGCAGGTCGTCCAGGCCAGCGACGGCACCCTGCTGCTCGGCTGGCCCCCCGAGATGGCGCGCCTGTTCGCCGGCATGCGGCGCTACGAGGCCGGCAGGTGCTCCTCGTCCGGCGCCTCGGCGAGCGGCAGCGACACCCAGAATCGCGAACCGTAGCCCTCCTCGCTCTCGAAGGAGAGCGAGCCGCCGTGCGCAAAGGCGATGCGATCGGCGATTGCCAGTCCGAGGCCGGTGCCGCCCTTGCGGTTGGAATAGAAGATCTCGAACAGCCGCGCCCGCTCGCCCTCCGCGATGCCGCGTCCGTTGTCGCGCACCGACAGCTCGACCCGGGCGCCGTCCCGGCGCGTCGACAGGACGATCTCCGGCCGGCGACCGGTGCCCTCGGTCGCGTTGAGCGCGTTCTGCAGCAGGTTGAGCAGCAGCTGCTGGATCTGCTCCATGTCGACCCGCACGCAATCCTCGGCGCTCTCGTCGTGGATGCGCACGTCGGCGCCGCGCCTGGCTGCCTGGACCGCCAGCACCTCGCGCGCCGCCACCAGCAGGTCGATGGCCGGCACGGTCTCCAGCTTGAGCGCCCGCGGCCGGGCGTAGGCGAGGAAGTCGCTGACCAGGCGCTCGAGTCGCCCGATCTCGGCGCGGGTGATGGTGAGCAGGCGGCGTGCCGTAGGATCGCCGGACGGGTTGCCGAGGTCCTCCTCGAGCATCTGCATGTTGAGGTTGAGCGAGTTGAGCGGGTTGCGGATCTCGTGCGCCAGACCCGCCGCCAGGGTGCCGAGGTAGGCCAGCCGCTCCGACTCGGCCGCCTGGCGCTCGAGCTTCTCGCCGCGCCGGATGAGGATCCAGATCAGCGCGAAGGCACCGGCGACGATGGTCAGCGTCAGGCTGCCGATCAGAGTCGTCTGGCGCAACAGCTCGAGGCGCAGCTGGGTCACCCGGCGCTGCATCTCGACCTGGCTGATGCCGATGCGCAGCGAGCCGAACTCGCCGATCGGCACCGTGACGTCGAGGGTCGACAGGTCGAGCGCCGGCAGCTCCTGGGTCTCCTGGCGCTCGATCGTCCGTGTTGCGACGCGGGGCGCCCCGGGGCGCAGCTCCGGCGGGTGCGACTCCTGGCGGGCCGACTCGGGCGTCGGCACGGCGATCTGCGTCTCGCGCCGCTCTTTCATCACCAGGACGCCGTTGCGGTCGGTGATCTCGACGGTCTGGACGATACGCCGCTGGCGCAGCACCGAGTCGATGTAGGTCTGCGTCTCCTGCTCGAGGGCGATGGCGGTGAACAGGTCGCCGCCGGTCTGCTCGGCGCTGCGGTGGAGCCGGCCGGCGAGCGCCTGGGCCTCCGCGCGGGTTTCGAGCAGGATCCGGTCGAGCTCGCGCTGCGAAAGGGAACGGAAAATCAGCCAGCCGAAGAGGCCGATGTCGAAAATGATGAAGAGGCCGACCAGGGCGACGATCAGCCAGAAGCGCCGTGTCGGCCGGCGGACCCCCGCTCGCTTCACGATCGGCACGCTAGCACCCACCCCCGCCGGCCTCCAAGCACAAGTCGTTCCAGCCTAAAGACTTACATATCTCATGGTCATACACTCAGATTTCTAGTGCCAACAGGAATAGACCGGGCTTTCTGAGCGTTACTCAGTAATGAAAGGCTGCGGGTACTGGTGCCCGTTTGCCTCAACGAAGGAGAGACCATGACGACCGGACTGATTCGCTGGAACCCCGAGACCGACCTGCTTCGCGGGCGCATGGATCGCGTCTTCAACGAGATGCTGCGCGACCTCTGGGGCGCCTCCCCCGCCTCGGAAGCGGCAGCCGGCCGCACCTGGATGCCCGCAGTCGACATCCGCGAAGGGGACGAGCACCTCGAGCTGGTCGCCGAGCTGCCCGGGATGAAGAAGGAGGACGTCCAGATCACGCTCGAGAACAACGTGCTGACCATCGCCGGCGAGCGCAAGTTCGAGGCCGAGACCAAGAACGAGGCCTATCACCGGATCGAGCGCGCTTACGGCAACTTCAGCCGCTCCTTCACCCTCCCGGCATCGGTGAAGACCGACAAGGTCGACGCCAAGTTCGCCGACGGCGTGCTGACCATCCAGCTGCCGAAGATGGAGGAGTCCAAGCCGCGCAAGATCGCGATCCGCTGACCTGGGCGCAGGGCTCGCAGGCAGCACGCGGGAGCCGGTTCCGGCTCCCGCTTCCGTTTCTGGCCGACATTTTCTAGCATCCGGCGCAGCCCATGCGCCCGAAAGTCGCTGGCACCGTCGCCCTCGCGGGCGCCGCGATGGCGTTTGCCTGCGCGCCGCCGGCCCGCGGTCCGGACAGCGCCCGGCGTGAAGTGACGATCGCCACCACGGTCGACCTGGCCGGGGTGAACGAGCTGGTCTCCGGCGGCGTCCGCTTCACCACCGAAGTCCTCGACCTGCTGCAGCTCCACCTGCTCGACGAGCAGCCAGACTGGGCGGCACATCCGCCGACCCTGGCGCCCCGGCTCGCCGAATCCTGGCAGCTCTCGCCCGACCAGCGCTCGCTGACATTCCGGCTGCGCGCCGACGCGCGATGGAGCGACGGGACGCCGGTCACCGCCGAGGACGTCCGATTCACCTTCGCCGCGCAGACCGCCGAAACGGTCGCCTGGTCCTATGCCGGCTCCAAGGCGGGAATCGCCGGAGTCGACGTCCTCGACCCGCGCACCGTCCGCTTCCGGCTCCGCTCGTCCAGCCCGGCCCCGCTGGTCGACGTCAACGACGGGCGAATTCTGCCGGCGCACGCCTGGCGGCCGCTCCCCCTGGCGCAGTGGCGCACCGGCGAGTCCTTCTTCCGCCGCCGCGCCGTCGCCAGCGGCCCGTTCCGTCTCGCCGGGTGGCGCTCCGGGCTCGGCTTCACGCTCGAGCGCAATCCCCGCTACTTCGACCCCGACCCCCGGGGTCCGGAGCGCGTCCGCTTCCGCGTCGTCCCGGACCCCGCCTCGCTTCTCGAGCGCCTGCTGGCCGGCGAGTTCGACTTCTTCGACGGCCTCTCCCCGAGAGATGCCGCGCGGGTCGAACGCTCGCCCCGGCTGCGCGTCGTCGCCACCGCCGCCCGGCAGTTCGACTACATCGGCTGGAACGGCCGCCGCGCCCCGTTCGACGACGCGCAGGTCCGCCGGGCGCTCACCCTCGCCATCGACCGCGAGGAGCTGGTGCGCGCCCTCTGGCACGGTCGCGCCCGCGTCGGCGCCGGTCCCATCCCGGCCGGCGCCTGGGCGCGCGATCCCGAGCTCGCCCCCTGGCCTTACGATCCGGACGGCGCCCGCCAGCTGCTGGCGCGCCGCGGCTTCGCCGACGGCGACGGCGACGGCGTGCTCGAGCGCGACGGCGTCCCGCTCCGCTTCGTTCTGCTGACCAACAGCGGCAACCGGTTGCGCGCCGACGCCGCGGCGCTGATCTGCGACCAGCTGCGCCGGGTCGGCGTCGCCGCCACGGCTCGCGCGGTCGAGATGCAACTGCTCACCGAGCTCAATCTCTCGGGCGACTACGACGCCACGCTCGCCGGCTGGTCGATCGACACGACGTTCGACCTGCGCCCCTGGTTCCACTCGGCCGAGATCGCCGACGGCTGGAACTTCGTCGCCTACGCCAACCCGCAGCTCGACCGGCTGCTCGCCGGGGCGCGCGCTACCGCGGAGCTGCCGCAGGCGCGGCAGCTGCTGATCGAAGCGCAGCGCATCCTGCACGCCGAGCAGCCCTACACGTTTCTCTGGGAGCCCCAGCGGCTGAGCGCCGTCGCCGCCGACCTCGAAGGCGTGGAGATCACGCCACTGGCCGCCCTCGGCTCGCTGCACCACTGGCGGCGGCGATGACCGCCCTGCCGCTGCCGCGGCCGGATCGCGCATGCCGGAACTGATCGCCCGCCGCCTTGCCGCCGCGGCGCTGCTCGCGGCGCTGGTCGTCTGCGGCACCTTCGCGCTCGTCCATGCGCTGCCCGGCGGACCCGGCTCGATCCCCGAGGACCCGCGCGTCTCGCCGGCCCAGGCGGCGCGGCTGCGCGCCGCCTGGGGCCTCGAC
>JAIOJQ010000226.1 GCA_019911865.1 Thermoanaerobaculia bacterium | reverse complement strand
CTGCGCACCTATCTCGACGGCCGGCCGGTCGGCTCGCCCGCCGCCTCGGGCGACTTCTTCCCCTGGCGGGCGCGCCAGCTGACCCTCGGCGGCGAGCCGGAGGTCGACGCGACGGCGCGCGGCCATCTCTCGCACCTGGCGATCCACGCCCGCGAGCTGGCGCCGGCCGAAGTCGCCGTCGAGGCCGAGCGCGCCCTCGCCGCGCTGGCGGCGATGCCGCGGCTGGCGGCGGTCGAGGTCGAAGCGGTGCTGCTGGCGCGCTCGCGCGTCCCCACGCTCGACGAGATCTCCCCCTACACCGAGGCGCTGGTGGTCGAGAGCTGGCGCGTCGAGCGGGTGCTCGGCGGCGAGCTCGCCGAGCGCGAGGTCCGCGTCGCGCGCTGGGCGCTGGTCGATGCCGTGCCGGCGCCGCAGATGGCGATCCGTCCGGGCGCGCGCTCGCGCCTGCGCCTCGAGCCGTTCGACGTCCAGCCGCAGCTCGAGAGCCTCTTCCTCTCCGACGACGCGACGCGCCCGAGCGGCACGCTCTGGTACGACAGCTCCCTGCCCGGGGCGCGCTGACCGGTGGTCTTCAGCAGCTACCTCTTCCTCTTCGGCTTCCTGCCGCTGGCGCTGCTGCTCTACTTCGCGGCGCCGCGGCGGGGGCGCAACCTCGTCCTGACGCTCGTCTCGTATCTCTTCTACGGCTGGACCAATCCCGCCTTCTGCCTGCTCCTCCTGCTGTCGACGGCGATCGACTGGATCTGCGGCCTGGTGATCGCCGGTGTCTCACCGCTCTCCGCCGGGCCCGACCCCGAGCCGCTCCCCGTGGGGGGGCCGCGCAGCCGCCGGCAGCGCGCCGCGCTCGTCACTTCGATCGTCTCCAACCTGTCGATCCTCGGCTTCTTCAAGTACTTCGACTTCGCGGTGGGCAGCTGGAACGGCCTCGCCACGGCGCTCGGCGCGCCGGGCGCGGCGATCGAGACGGCGCTGCGCGTCACCCTGCCGCTGGGCATCAGCTTCTACACCTTCCAGTCGATGAGCTACGCCATCGACGTCTGGCGCGGCCACGCGCGGCCGATGAAGAGCTTCGTCGACTTCGCCTGCTTCGTGTCGATGTTCCCGCAGCTGGTGGCCGGACCGATCGTCCGCTTCTCCGAGGTCGCCGAGCAGCTGCGCGAGCGTCGCCACACGCTCGCCCGCGCCGCCCGCGGCGTCGCCTTCCTCTCGGTCGGGCTGGCCAAGAAGGTGCTGCTCGCCAACCCGTGCGGCAAGCTCGCCGACACCGTCTTCGACGCCGCCGGCGCCGGCGTGCTCGACGCCTGGACGGGGCTTCTCGCCTACTCCTTCCAGATCTACTTCGACTTCTCCGGCTACTCGGACATGGCGATCGGCCTCGGCCTGCTGTTCGGCTTCGTCTTCCCGAAGAACTTCGACTCCCCCTACCGCGCCACCTCGATCACCGATTTCTGGCGGCGCTGGCACCTGTCGCTGTCGACCTTCCTGCGCGACTACCTCTACGTGCCGCTGGGGGGCAACCGGCGCGGCGGCGCGCGCACCTACGCCAACCTGGCGATCGTCATGCTGCTCGGCGGCCTCTGGCACGGCGCGTCGTGGAACTTCGTCCTCTGGGGGGGGATCCACGGCGCCCTGCTGGCCGGCGAGCGGGCGATCGGGGTCGAGCGGCTCTGGGGACGGCTGCCGGCGGCGCTGCGCGCGGCGGGCGTCTTCCTGCTCGTCTCGCTCGCCTGGGTGCCCTTCCGCGCCGCCGACTTTGCCGCTACGGCGGACTACTTCGCGCGCCTCGTCGGCCTCGCCGCGGTGCCGGCCGAAGCGGCGCTGCTCGCCGGCCTGCTGCACACCCCCTTCCTGCTGCTCTCGCTGGGCGCCGCGGCGCTGGTCGTCTGGGCCGGCGCGCCGAGCTGGACCTGGACGCGCGAGCTGACGCCGCTGCGCACCGCCACCGCCTCGCTGCTGCTCGCCCTGGCCGTCGCCGCGCTGGCGACGCAGAAATTCAACCCGTTCATCTACTTCATCTTCTGACCCCGATGACCCTCGACCCGCACGCCCGCGAACGGGAAGCCCACGCCGAGATCGAACGGACGCGCGGCGCTCTGGCGAGCCTGCGCGCCCTGGTCGGCGCCGGCCCGGCGCTGCTCGTGGTAGGCGTCGGCCTCGAGGCGGCGGCGCTCGCG
>JAIOJQ010000225.1 GCA_019911865.1 Thermoanaerobaculia bacterium | reverse complement strand
CATCAGATCCTGGCGATGACCGTTCTTGCGGCGATAGTTCTGGCGGCGGCGCTTCTTGAAGATCGTGAGCTTCGGGCCACGGGTGAGGTCCACGACCTCGGCCTTCACCTTCGCACCATCGACGAGCGGCGCACCGACCTTCATCTCGCCGCCTTCGGCGCCGAGCATGAGGACTTCGCCGAGCTCGATCTTGTCGCCGGCCTTGGCGTCGAGGCGTTCGATCTCGAGGAGATCGTCTTTCGCGACCTTGTATTGCTTGCCGCCTGTCCGGATGACTGCGAACATCGTTGATACCACCATGTAACGAAAAAGGCCCTGCGGCCGCCGGTGACAGCGGCACGGGCCGAATTGGCGCGCAATATACAGGGGGAGGTTGGCCTGTCAAGCCGCGAAAGGGCCTGAAATCAAGGCTTTCTCACCGCCTTGCGGCCGTCGAGCATACGCCGGTGCCGCTTCACGGCAGGCGGCAGGACCTTCCCGAAGAGGGCAAGGGCCCGGACGGCCGTCATGGCCAGTGTCAGCGGCCTCGGTGCTTCCGCCCGGCGGGGTGGCCGGAAAGCCCCGGAAATACCCCTGTAGAAGCCCGCCGCATATTCGCTGATCCGGTCCGCGCTTCCGGTCTTGTGCGGCGCGCGCGTGGCGTTTACATTCCGCGCCGTTTCGACCTCACGGACGGCCCTTCGGGGGCTCGTCCGTCCTCTGCGGAGAGGTGGCTGAGTGGTTGAAAGTACCGCACTCGAAATGCGGCGTACTCGCAAGGGTACCGTGGGTTCGAATCCCACCCTCTCCGCCAATTCGCTTTTGACCCGGACGGCCGTCCCGGTCTAGAATGAGCGGCTCTGCGCCGTCGGCAGTCCCCCTTCGGGGGGCACGGCCTTGGCGCTCCGGCCACAGCAACCCGGAAACATCCCGTAAGGAAGGCGGTCCGAAGTGAAGCGTACGTTCCAGCCGAACAATCGCCGGCGCAAGAAGACCCACGGTTTCCGCGAGCGGATGAGCACCAAGAACGGCCGCAAGGTCCTCGCTCGTCGACGCCGCAAGGGACGCAAGCGCCTCACCGTGTGAGGGACGCATGCCGACGGCCTCCGCCGCTCCCGGCGAGCGGCTGCCGCGGCAGCAGACCCTCCGCCGTGGAGCCGACTACCAGCGCTGCTATCGCGGCGGCCGGCGGCGCCACGGAATCCTGGTGACCTTGCACTTCCATCCCAACGACGAGGGGCACCCTCGCCTCGGCATCACGGTCAGCCGCAAGGTCGGCTCGTCCGTGGTGCGCCAGCGTCTCAAGCGCTGGACGCGAGAGGTCTTCCGGCGCAGCCCGCGCCGGGCGGCTCTGGCGCCGCTCGACCTGATCGTCCATTTCAAGCCCGGCGCCGGCGAGGCGGACTTCGCCTCCTTCCGCGCCGAGCTCGAACGGCTGCTGGCCGGCGCGCCGGCAGGGGCGGCGTGAGCGCTCCCCGGCCGGGGGCGCTGGCCCGCCTGCTCGTCGCGCTGCTCGACGGGTACAAGCGGCGAGTGTCGCCGCTGCTGCCCGACGCCTGCCGCTTCTCGCCCACCTGCTCGGAGTACGCCCGGCTCGCAGTACTGCGTCACGGCGCTTCCGGTGGCCTGCGGCGTGCCCTCGGGCGCATCGCCCGCTGCCAGCCGCTCGGCCTGGGCGGCATCGACATCCCCTGACCGAACCGCTTCCCCGGAGACTCTGCAACCTTGGACAACCGACGTCTTCTCCTTGCCGCCGTCCTGTCGATGGGGATCCTGCTCGCCTGGCAGTACCTCTTTCCACCGCCCGAGCCGGTCCGCCAGCCGCTCCCCCCCGAGACGAGCCTTGCGGCGGAGGCGACGAGGCCGGTGCCGGATCCGGCGGCCGCGCCAGTTGCCGCGGCCGCGCCGGAGGCGGACGCCGCCGCGGCGGGCGAACCGGCACCTGCGGCCGAGCCGATCGTCGCTGCCGCCGAGGAGGTCGTGGCGCTCGAGAACGCCGAGGTGCGGGCGTCCTTCTCCAACCGGGGCGGCCAGCTGGTTTCGCTGGTGATCAAGAGCAAGCGCGGCACGGACGGTGAGCCGCTCGAGCTGGTGCAGCGCCGCGCCGCGGCGCCCTGGCCCTTCGCGCTGATCGACGGCGCCGGGGTTGCGCTGCCGATCAACGACGAGCTCTTCGTTGCCGAGCGCGAGGCGACGGCGGCCGGCGAGCAGCTGGTCCTGCGCTACCGGGGCGCGGCGGGATCGGCCGAGAAGCGCTTCCTGCTGCACCCCGACGGCCGACTCGACCTCGAGGTCTCGGCGTCGGTTCCCGGCTTCGGAGTCATGGTCGGGCCGGGTCTGCGCTCGCGCAGTGCCGAGCAGCTAGCCAACCGGTTTCTCAAACGCTCCGCGGTCTGGAGCGTTGCGGGCACGGCCTCGGTCGAGACGGTCGAAGAGGTCGAGGAGACGCTGCGCATCGCCGGTGCCGGCCTCGACTGGATCGGCGTCGAGGACACGTACTTCCTGGTCGCCGTGGTGCCGGGCGAGGGGGTTGCCGGGGCGCGCATCGAGCCGGTGCTGCTCGACGCCGGCGCCGAGGAGGGGGTCTTCGACGCCCGGGCGCTGCCGGCCGGCGGCGAGGTGGCCAAGGCGGACGCCAAACGGCCGCGCGACACGCGGCTGGTGCTGGTGGCCGACAACGGGCGCCTGACGGCTTCGTCCTACTGGGGCTCCAAGCAGTACGACCGACTCAAGGAGCTACCCTGGGGGCTCGAGCGGACGGTGCGCTGGGGTTGGCTGGGTTTTCTCGCCCGGCCGATGCTCTGGGGGCTGCAGTGGATTCACGCCAACCTGGTCGCCAACTACGGGTGGGCGATCGTCGTGCTGACGACCGTCCTGAAGATCCTGCTGCTGCCGCTCTCGCTCGCCTCCTTCAAGTCGATGCGCAAGATGCAGAAGCTCAACCCGCGCATGCAGGCGATCCGCGAGCGCTGGCGGAGCAAGCTGCGCGACAAGCAGGGGCGATTCAATCCCGAGGCGCAGAAACAGATGAACGAAGAGGTCATGGCGCTCTACCGGACCGAGGGGGTCAACCCCGCCGGCGGCTGCCTGCCGATCCTCGTCCAGCTGCCGATCTTCTTCGCCTTCTACCAGCTGCTGTCGACCGCGGTCGAGCTCTGGCACTCCCCCTGGATCGGCTGGGTCAAGGACCTGACCGCTCCCGATCCCTTCTACGCCCTGCCGATCATCATGGGCGTCACCCAGATTCTCCAGCAGCGCATGACGCCGGCGCCGCCCGATCCGATCCAGAAGCGGATGATCCAGGCGATGCCGATCGTCTTCACCGTCTTCTCGCTCGGCTTCCCGGCCGGCCTGGTCCTCTACTGGCTGACCAACAACGTGCTGTCGATCGTCCAGCAGGGGCTCTACAACCGGTTCCAGGACCGCCACGCGGTCGAGGCCGCGCCGGCGGCGGCGGGCCGCAAGGGGCGCGGAAAGTGAGCGAACCGGCGCGGCGGTTCTTCTCGGGCAATTCGCTCGCCCAGGCGATCGCCGCCGCGGCGAACTGGTACGGAGTCGATCCGGAGCGGCTTGCCTGGCGGCAGCGCGAGAAGCGGCACGGAGTCGTCAAGGCGGCCCGCGCGGTGGTGATCGAGGTCGATCCGGGCGCGTTGCTCCGCACCGACATGACAATTAGTGTCAGCGAACCGCGACCTCCCGCGGCGGCGCCGGAGCGGGGGCAGCCTCGCGCGGCCGGCGGTCAACGGGCAGGCGGAGTGGAGTGATGGGCGCTACCTGCCGGTCGGCCTGCCGCACGTGGTGGACCGGGTCCGCGCCCTCGCCCTCTTCTATCCCGACGCCGTGGTGCTCGACCGGT
>JAIOJQ010000224.1 GCA_019911865.1 Thermoanaerobaculia bacterium | reverse complement strand
GCTTTGCCGTGATGCATCTCCTGGCCAATGCAGATGCCGCCGAGGCCGCGCCGCCGAACGGCGCTCCGAGCCCGACGCCGAGGATCATCGACGCCCCGGCGAGCCCGGCCAGGCGCGGGCGGGTCCGCTCGTCGGCCCCGTCGAAGACGATGGCCAGGGCGGTCGACCAGCCGGCGATCGCCGCCGCTCCCTGCACGAAGCGCAGGGCGAGCAGCAGCGGCACCGAATCGATGAACAGGTAGGAGAGATAGAGCGCGCCGCTCGCCGCGAACCCGGCGATCACCAGCGGCCGCCGCCGGCCGGTGCGGTCGGAGAGCAGACCCCAGACCGGCGCGAATACCAGGTAGGCCGCCATCTCGACGGTGAAGAAGAGCGCCGCGTCGGCGACCGTCCCGCCCAGCTCGTCGACCACCAGCTCCTTGAGTCCCGGCACGACCAGCGTCAGGTTGGTCATCGCGCCGAACAGCAGGACGCAGGGCAGTAGCGCGGCGCGCAGGGGGGAGGAGGGAGGGCCTGCCAAGGGTGCGCGGGATTCTCCCACGCCGACGTTAGAATACGCAGTCTTCCAGCAGGGAAGGTCCGAAGGCGAGAAGGAGCGAACGGGCAAAGTGAGCCAGCGCGACAGCGGATCCATCCTCGACGGCAAGTACGAGATCCTCGAACGCCTGGCCACCGGCGGCATGGGCGAGGTCTGGCGCGCCCGCCACATCCACCTGCACGAGCTGCGGGTGATCAAGATCCTGCGCGCCGACCGCGCCACCGATCCGCATGCCCTGCAGCGCTTCGCCCAGGAAGCCCGCATCTCCACCCAGATCAAGCATCCGAACGTCGCCATCCTCTACGACTTCGCGCGCCTCGAGGACGGCAGCTTCTACATGGTCTGGGAGCACATCGACGGCGAGGACGTCGGCAGCTTTCTGCGCGGCAAGGGGCCGTTTCCGCTGGCGCTGGCGGTCGAGCTGGGCATCCAGTCGCTGCGCGGCCTCGACGCCATCCACTCGGCCGGCGTCATCCATCGCGACCTGTCGCCCGACAATCTGATGATCTCCCGCGACCGGCGCAACCGGCCGCTGATCAAGATCATCGACCTCGGATTGGCCAAGAATCTCCAGACGCCGGGAAATCTCGAGATCACCCAGGCCGGCATGTTCATGGGCAAGCTGATGTACTGCTCGCCCGAGCAGGCCGGTTCGATCAAGGACGAGCCGCTCGACCATCGCAGCGACCTCTACTCCTTCGCCGCGGTGCTCTACGAGATGCTCACCGGCCGCATGCCCTTCGAGTCGGAGAATCCGCACGGCTTCGTGCTCAAGCGGCTGACCGAGGCGCCGATCCCGCTGATCGGCCGCGACCCGGCGATCTCCGTTCCGCCACTGCTCAACGAAGTGGTGCTCAAGGGGCTGGCACGCAGTCGCGAGGAGCGCTGGCCGGACGCGCTCTCCTTCCTGCAGGCACTGGTCGGCGTCGCCGAGGCGCTGCGCGGCGTGTCGACCCAGGAGATTCCGGTGACCCGTGGCGGCGCGGCGGCGCCGCCGGCTGCCGTGCCGACCACCTCGGCGCGGCCGGGCAGCCGCTCCGGCGTCTCGGAGCTGTCGCGCGAGGAGCGGATGGACCTGCTCGCCCAGATCGAGCGGGCGGCGCAGCGGGTCAACGAGGCGTCGCGCCTGCAGGAAGCGGCGGGGCAGGCCATCGCCGGCGGCAATGTCGCCGAGGCCGCCGCGCTGCTGGCGCAGCTCGAGGCGCTCAATCCGCGCCACGCCGCGCTGCCCGATCTGAAGTCGAAGCTCGCCGCGCTGGGGCCTGCACCGCCGCCGCGCCCTGCACGGCCCGCGCCGGGGGCCCCCCCGCCCGTGGCTGCTGCGAAAGTCGCTCCGCCGGCCGCGCCGC
>JAIOJQ010000223.1 GCA_019911865.1 Thermoanaerobaculia bacterium | reverse complement strand
GCGGCCGCCGCCCCCGGCGACACCGCCACCGCGCGGGCCGCGCCGAAGGCGCCCGCCGGTGCACAGAGAAGTCCGACGCTCACCGCGATGCCGCCGATCCAGGCTCTCGAAGTCACCGGTTCCCCCTCGTCCGTCGTCGCTGCCGTATCACGGCACCGTGGCCGACCAGGCCAGCGTGCCGCCGCTCTCGAAACCGTCCGTGAACAGGCGACAGAGCCCGCTGCCCATCGCCGTGTGGAGCACCTCGACGTCGGGCCCGGCCGCCAGCTCGGCGCCCGCAACCGCTTCGAGCGCCCGCGGCCAGCAGCCGGCCACACCCACACCCGTGGTGTCGACGCGCAGGCCCGCAATCGTGACGTCGCTGCTCGATCCGGTGACGCGTACCGCTCCGGCGACGACGCTCGCCGCCGAGCCCGCGCCCACCAACGCGAAATCACGATCGATCTCGACCGACTCCGCGAAGCTGCCGGTAGCGAGCTGCGCCGTCGTGCAGATCGGATCGCGCACCGCCGAGTCGATCGTCGGGTGGCCGGCGCTCGGCACCGGGCAGACCGCGCTCCACGCCGCGCCCGCGACAACGAGCGCCGAGCCGAGGGCACAAGTCCCGGCGAGAAACGCCCGGCACCGCCGACGCCTGCCGATCGTCGCCGTCGCGACCTCCGCGGACGGGCGAGGCAGACCCGTCCTCGTCGTCCTCTTCATGGCTGCTCCTCCTGCGGCGCCGGGGCGAGCAGGGCCCGCGCCCGCGCGCTTTCGCGCTCGTCGATGCCCTCTTGCGCCGGCCTTCCCCACGCCTCCGGGTGGAGGTAGAGCCCGCGCTCGGTCTCGGGCTTCTCCTGTTCGACCGGAATCCGGTTCTTCTCGGCGAAGGGGTCGTGGCGGATGCCGGTCACCTGCCAGGAGACCTTGGTGGCGGGAGCGCCACGGATCTGGAAGCGGTTGCCCTCGACCTCCCGCGCCACCCAGACCATCGCCGCCCGGCCGATCGGCGTGAGCTGGTAGCGGAAGTCGCGGTTGAGCGCTTCGAACCACTCCGGCAGCTCGATCCAGGCCTCGCCCGCGGCGTCGAGTACGACGTTGCCGTTGTAGACATTCATCATGTCGGGCGATTCGACGAAGGAGTGGTAGAGGTACTTGCGCTCGGGGTCGAGCGGATGGTCGATCTTGAACGAGCCGCCACCCTTCGAAAGCGTGCCGGTGACGGAGGCGTTGCCGAAGAAGTAGCCGGCGTAGCCCCCCCCCGTTGCCCGGCCGTAGACGCCACGTCCCGCCGGCGAGTCGACGGCTCCGTAGAGGCCGTAGGTCGTGCCGCTCGTCGCCGTGGCGTAGGCGTAGACACCGTAGCCGCCCGTGCTGCGGGCGAGGGCCAGGAGCCCCAACCCGTTGCCGGTCGTCGCGGTGGCTTCGGCCTCGACGCCCCGGCCGTCCGTCGAATCGCTCTGGCCCTCGACGCCCGTGCCCTGGCCGCTCGTCGCCAGCGACCAGCCCCTCAGGCCGTAGACGCTGGATCCCTGAGCCTGCATCTGGAGTCCCCACGTGCCGACCCAGGTCTGGCCCGCGTGGTTGTGATCGGAGCGCGCGAGGGTCGAGGCGGAGCCGCTGCCGGCGAAGTTGGCCGCGACCGTGACGTTGCCGCTGGTGCCGCCGCCGGAGAGCCCGGTGCCGGCGGTGACGCCGGTGACGTCGCCGCCGCTGTCGTCGTCGGTCTCGCAGGTGACGGTGCCGTCGGCGGCGACGAGGCGGATCGAGGAGCCCGCGGCGCAGGTTCCGGTCACGCGCGACTGCGCCTGCGCGAAGTCGACGGCGACCGTGACGTTGCCGGAAGCACCGCCGCCGGAGAGCCCGGCGCCGGCGGTGACGCCGGTGACGTCGCCGCCGCTGTCGTCGTCGATGCCGTCGGCGAAG
>JAIOJQ010000222.1 GCA_019911865.1 Thermoanaerobaculia bacterium | reverse complement strand
GGTCGCCCAGCACGCCGTTCAGCGCCGCGGCGGGAGTCGCTCGTCGCGGCGCTGAACGGCGTGCTGGGCGACCACCTCGAGGCCACGGGCAATCCGCTGGCGATTCCGCTCCGCCTGCGCCACGGGCGGCGCGACCTGCGGCTCTCGGCCGAAGGGCTGGCGGCGGCGCTGCCGGAGGCGTCGCGCCGCGTCGTGGTGCTCGTCCACGGCCTCTGTCGGAGCGATCTGCACTGGCGCCGGCGGCGGCACGATCACGGCGAGGCGCTCTCGCGCGAGCTCGGCGCGACGCCGGTCTACGTGCGCTACAACAGCGGCCGGCACGTGTCGGAGAACGCTCGCGAGCTCGCCGCGGCGCTCGAAGCGATGGTCGCTGGCTGGCCGGTGCCGCTCGAGGCGCTGTCGATCGTCACCCACAGCATGGGCGGCCTGGTGGCGCGCGGCGCGGTGCACGAGGCCGAGCGGGCCGGAGCCGGCTGGCCGCGGCGGTTGCGGCACCTGGTCTTTCTCGGCACGCCGCACCACGGCGCGCCGCTCGAGCGCGGCGGGCAGTGGCTGCACCGCATCCTCGGCGCGGTGCCGTACGCCCGGCCGCTCGGCCGGCTGGGGAGCGTGCGCAGCGCCGGGATCACCGACCTGCGCCACGGCAACGTGGTCGAGGAGGACTGGCGGGGGCGCGACCGCTTCGCGCCGCACGGCGATCGCCGCCGGCCCCTGCCGCTGCCGGCGGGAGTCGTCTGCTGCGCGGTCGCGGCGACGACGCGGCCGGAAGCGCGCGGCCTGCACGGGCGCCTGATCGGCGACGGGCTGGTGCCGCTCGCCAGCGCCCTCGGCCGCCACCCCGATCCCGCCTTCGACCTGGCGATCCCGCCCGAGCGGACCTGGATCGCCCGCGGCACCGGCCACCTCGACCTGCTCGCCCGCCGCGAAGTCTTCGAGCGCCTCCGCGCCTGGCTGGCCGACTGACCGGTTGAACGAGATCCCCTCGCTGGGGGGCAGTTGATTCAGGTTGATTATCTAACCTAAAATAACCGTCGCCCCTATTTTACGTTTCTCATGCGCCGCCCGGTCCCCGGAACCTACGTCGAAGTCGCCGCCGCCGGTGAGCGGTTCCGGGCGTTCGTGCCCGCGCCGCTGCCGCCGGAACCGCCGGTCGTCTGGAGCCCCGCGCTGCGGCGCCGGTTCGACGACGCGTTGCTCGCGCTCGGACGCCTTGACGGCCTCGCCGCGCATCTGCCCAACGCGGCGCTCGTCCTCTACGGCTTCGTGCGCAAAGAGGCCGTGCTTTCCTCGCAGATCGAAGGTACGCAGTCGTCGCTCGCGGACCTGCTGCTCCACGAGATCGACGAGCAGCCCGGCGTCCCGGTCGACGACGCGCGCGAGGTGAGCCGGTGCGTTGCCGCTCTCGACCACGGTCTCGAGCTTCTGCGCGGCGGGTTGCCGCTGTCGATGCGGCTGGTGCGCTCGATGCACGAGGTCCTGCTCGACCACCCCGGGGGGCACGGCAAGGCGCCCGGGCAGTTGCGGCGTACACAGGTATGGGTCGGTGGCACGCGCCCGGGCAACGCGATCTTCGTGCCGCCGCCGGTGAGCGCCGTCGCGGCATGCCTGCGGTCGTTCGAACGCTTCCTCAACGACGAGCCGGAGCCGACGCCGCCGCTGCTCAAGGCGGCACTCGCGCACGTGCAGTTCGAGACGATTCATCCGTTCCTCGACGGCAATGGGCGACTCGGGCGGCTGCTGATCGTGCTCGGACTGATCGCCGACGGCGTGCTGCGCGAGCCGATGCTCTATCCGAGTCTCTATTTCAGGACGCACCGCGCCCGCTACTACGAGCTGCTGAACGGAGTGCGGCTGCGCGGCGACTGGGAGCGCTGGCTCGACTTCTTCGCCGAGGGGATCGAAGCGAGCGCGGTCGAGGCGGCGGCGACGGCGAGCGCGCTGCTGGCGCTCGTCGAAACGGATCACACGCGCATTGCAGCCCTGGGACGGGCCGCCGGCTCGGCTCTCACGGTTCACCGAGCCCTGCAGCGCCAGCCGATCTCGACCGCCGGCGCGCTGGTCGACGCGACCGGGCTGACCGCCGCGACGGTCAACAAGTCGCTGGCGCATCTGGAGTCGCTGGGCGTCGTTGCCGAGCTGACCAGGCGGCGACGCGGGCGAGTCTTCAGCTACCGTCGCTACGTCGAGCTCCTGTCGTCGGAGCCTGCGAAGCACGGCTGACGGCGCCCTGCGCCCATCCGCCTTCCGCCACCCGGCCAGCTCGATCCTCTCCGGCAAAGGGTAGGCCGGAATCCGACCCGCCTTCGATCCCGGCGACCTCCGCCCCGCCGCTCGCGACCGATCTCGCCTCGCCGGAGGCCGAAGGCAGAGACAAAAGCCCGGAGAAGGAAAAAGCGGGCGGCGGAAGCGGGTCAAGAGCTCCGGGGCGCTTCGCCCGTTGCCCCCGGGTCCCCGGGAGGCGAGCCCGCTCGGAAGGACGGCCCCTTCGATGGAAGCTTTTCGTTTCTGTTTGTCGCCGCCGGCTGCCGCCGGTCGACCCCGGCGGCGCCCCGTCGTCTCGCCGCCCACGAGCTACGGGGAGCCCGCGGAGAATTGCCTTTGACTGAATTTTCTTGGGCACATCGATGCTTTGATGCTCCGGCGCTATCCTGCGCGCATGAGCCGGCTGACTCTGACCCTGCCCGAGGAGCTCCATCGCGCGCTCAAGGAGTCCGCGGCGGCGCGCGGCAAGACGATCGGCGAGCGGGTCGCCGAGAGCGTGATCGCATACGGCATCAAGCCGCGGGCGACCGCCGAGCAGCTGGTGGCGCGTTCCCGGCGCCGCGCGAATCTCTCCGCGTCCCGGGCCGAGACGCTGGCCGTGCGCGAAACCCGCGCCGCGCGCCGGTGACCCCGGCGCTCCTCGTCTCGGGTGACACGAAGGTCCTGCGGCACGCCGGAGCCCGCGGCCGAACGCCGCGAGCGCGCTTCGACGAACCGGACCGGAGTTGAGCGCCGCGCCGGGGTCGAGTGCCAGCCGATTCGCATCCTCGTCCGCAATCTGGTTGGATGAATCACCGGCCTGGAGGACAAGGTGCTGCCCTGTCCCGGGGTCGACGGTGCGCTGCGCCGGGCTCGACGACACCCCCCTTGATATCGGTCCCCGGTCGGTCGTCTGCCGGGGTGGTCTCCGACGGTGGAGGGGCAGCTGGTTGAGAGCAACACCAAATTTGCCGTATATTTGGTGACGATGTTTACACGTACCCTGGCGCCGCCCGCCGGCTCGTTCTTCCTCTTCGGTCCGCGCGGGACCGGCAAGAGTACGTGGATCCGGACGAGCTTCCCCGGCGCGCTCGTCGTCAACCTGCTGACTCCCGAGAACACCATCCGCTACGAGCGCGACCCGGCCCTCTTCCGCGCCGAAGTCGAGGCGCGGGCCAAGTCCGACTGGATCGTCGTCGACGAGATCCAGCGCGTGCCGCGGCTGCTCGACGAGGTGCACTACCTGATGGAGGAGAAGGGCCATCGCCGGTTCGCGCTCACCGGATCGTCGGCGCGCAAGCTCCGGCGGGGGAGCGCGAATCTGCTGGCCGGGCGGGCCGTGATGCGCAGGCTCTTTCCGCTCACCGCGGCGGAGACGGACCTCTCCGTTCCGGGCGAGCAGCTCCTGCGTTTCGGCGCCATGCCGCTCAGCGTCCTGGCGCCGGACGACGGGGCGCGCGAGGACTACCTGCGCGCCTTCGTGACCACTTACCTCGCCGAAGAGGTGCGCGCCGAAGGACTCGTGCGCGATCTCGGCGGCTTCGCCCGGTTCCTCGAGGTCGCCGCCCTCGCCGCGGGACAGACCACGAACGTCTCCTCCCTGGCGCGCGACGCCGAGGTCTCCCGCGAGACGGTGCGCGGCTACTTCGAGATCCTCGTTGATACCCTGATCGGCGAGTGGCTCCCCGCGTACCGGCCGCGCGCGAAGGTGAAGGAGGTCGCGCAGCCGAAGTTCTACTGGTTCGACTCCGGCGTGCTCCACGCGGCCGCCGGCGGTTTCGACCAGCCGCGCCCGGCCGACTGGGACGGCGTGCTGCTCGAGCACGTCGTCCTCCACGAGCTGCGGGCGTATCTTCATTACGCCGGCATCAAGGGCTCGCTCGGCTACTGGGCCACGCCGAGCGGCACCGAAGTCGACTTCGTCTGGTGGCACGGCCCCCGCCGCGTGGCGATCGAGGTCAAGGCTGGCAAGAGGTACCGCTCCGAGTACCGCTCCGGCCTCCGGTCGCTCGAGACGAGCCTGCCGGGGAAGCTCCGCAGCTACGTCGTCTATCGCGGCGACGCGGAGCTCGAGGTCGAGGGGGCGCGTGTGCTCCCCCTCGAAGCCTTCCTGCGCCGCCTGCACAACGGCGAGATTCTCGACTGAGTCGACGACGATCGGTCGAACCGCTCCAGCCCGGGGACGGCTAGAATTCGATCCGGGTTCGACCATGGCGACTTCCGCTCCGCTCTCGACCGACCTCTCCTCGCCGGAGGCCGTCCCCTATTTCCTCTGGGACGAGCCGATGACGGTGGCGGAGTTCCGGCGCCGGCTGGCGGAGGCGTCGCCGCCCGAGCGGGACCGCCTGCTCGGCAAGCTCCTGCGCGAGGCGCGGGACCCGGACGTCTGGCTCTTCGTGTCGCTCGCCGAGGTCCGCGCGGCCTGGCCGAGGGTGTCCCGCCACCTGGGGCGCCGGCGTCCCTTCTGGGAGTTCCTGCTGGATGCCTGGGCACGCCAGGAGTCGGCCAGTGGGCCTCGATAAGCTGCAGCGCGACCTGCTGACGGCGTTTTTCCGGACGCCGCGCTCCTTCTTCCTGACCGGCGGTGTGCGCGTCGACAGGTCGGAGGAGATCCGCGCCAACAAGTTGGCGTCCCTGCTCGGGCGCGCGGAGATCCGCGATCTCGTCGATCTGCTCGCACTCGAGCGCGCCGGCTATCCCGTGGACCGGTCGGCGCTCGCGGACGCGGCGCGCAAGGACGCCGGGTTGACCGCGGCGCAGCTGGCGTGGGTTCTTTCCGAGCTGCGCCTCGGACCCGACCTCTCGCCGCCGGGCGGCGCTACGGTCGAGGAGCTGGAGGCGTTCCGGTGCGAGCTCCGGGAACGCCTCGTCGCCTGGGCCCACCCCTGATCGAGGTCGCGGTGCGCGAGACCCGCGCCGCGCGCCGGTGACTCCAGCGCTCCTCGAAGTCGACCCTGAACTGGGGACGATCACCGCCTCACCTGGTTGTGTTCAACGGGGTTCGTCCGGGCCCGTTGGAACTGCGGGTCACGCCGGCCCGGTCGCCGTCGCGATGCAGGCCGTGGTTCTCGTGGTTGGCATCGCCCTGGCGCTGCTCGGACGCCGGGGCATCGCTCGCGGCTGGCTCACCTGACGGGCGGTCGCGCCAGCGGTGCGGGGGAGGCGCGGGATGGGGTCCCCTGGCGGGCGGCTGCGCGAAGACGGCCGGATGAACCGCGGATCCCCGGGGAGGCTGACCCGGCGGCCCGGGCGGTAGACTCGGGCGGGAATCCAACTTCACGCTGCGCGACAGGGAGCTCGCCATGAACCCGTTCGGCCGCATTGCGCTCTGCCTCTCCACGACCCTGCTCGCCGGCGCCGCTGTGCTGCCGGCGGGCGTCTACACCGACGACTTGGCGAAGTGCCTGGTCGAATCGACCACCGAGGCGGACCGCGTCGGCCTGGTGCGCTGGATGTTCGTCGCCGCCTCGGCGCACCCGGCGGTGCGGCCGATTTCGAACGTCACCGAGACCGATCTCGACGCGGCCAACAAGGGGATGGCCGAACTGGTTCTCCGCCTGCTCACCGAGTCCTGTCGCGACGCGGCGCGCAAGGCGGTGCAGTACGAGGGGGCCTCGACTTTCGAAGCCAGCTTCGAGGTGCTCGGCAGCGTCGCCGGCCAGGAACTGTTCGGCAGCCCCGAAGTCGCCGGCGCCCTCGCCGGCCTCGAGAAGCACCTCGACGGCCAGCGTCTCACCGAAGCCCTCGGCGTCGCCGACACCGGATCGAGCCCCGGGAAGGACTGAGGGCGCGGTGTCGAGCCGGGTGCGCCGGGTGCGCCGGGGAGAGGCACCCCGGACGGCGGTCTGCGCGGCGCTTCTGCTGCTGGCGGGCGTTGTCGCTGCTTGCCAGCGGACGGCACCTCGAAACTATGAACCGCAGGCTCCGGGAGAGTGGTTCGTCGTCAGCGAGAGCGCTCTGGCAACGGTGGACGAGGCGCGGATCGGGCGGATCGGTTTCCCGGGCTCCCCGCCGCGCCTCGTGCAACGCGGTCGTCTCGAGGTTCCCGACGGACACCCGCCGGCGCGCGAGGGCGGCCTCGTCATCGTGACGGCGGTCGTCGCGCCGACCGGCGAGATCGCCCGGGCTCGCGTCGTGCGCGGCGTCGAGACCCCGGGGCTGCGAGCAAACCTGGTGCGCTGCCTGCGCGACTACGAGTGGGAACCGGCGATGTACAAAGGCGAGGCCTGGGCGGTGGAGTTTCCTTTGTCACTGATCGAGACCTCACCGAGTGAGGGGGAAAGGTCCGGGAGTGTTCAGTCTTCCGGGAGGGCGGGTGCAAAGCTGGACACGACGGCCGACTCCCGGCCGCAGCTCGCGGCGGCCTCGGCTGGCGGCAATCCATACCGCGTGGCTGCCTTCAGCCTTCCACCTCGGGTGCAGCGGATTCTCGATGCCTCCGGGATCAGCCAGACTCACCGGGTCAGCTTTCACGTCAACCCCTTCTACCAGCATGGCGACTTCGACGGCGACCAACTGCTCGACACCGCGGTGCTGATGCGCGAGAGGGAGACGGGCAAGAGCGGAATCGCGATCCTTCATGGCGGCTCGGACAGCGTCATTCTCCTGGGTGCCGGTCGACCGCTCGGCTTCGCCGAATGGGGCGACGAGGACGACGTGGACTGGCTCGATGCCTGGCAGGTGCACTTGCAGGGTCCGGTGGACGAGGGAGTGGAAGCGGGCCCACCACCCGCGCTTGTTGGGGATGCCCTCCTCGTCATGAAGAGTGAGTCCTCCAGCGGCCTGATCTACTGGACGGGCGAGACCTATGCCTGGTACCAGCAAGGCGATTGAGAATTTTTCAAGAAGCCGGGGAGCGGGTCTGTGCGGCCTGCTGGCCGCAGCGGTCTGCCTGGCCGCCTGCGGGTCTTTCGGAAAGACTGGCGACCGTCAGCGCGCTCAGCCGGCGGAACCCTGCGTTTTCCACGCGGCGGACGGCACGTTGGTCGCGACCGGTGCCTGGTCCGCGTGGGAGAACAGGGAGTTTCTGATAGCGGCACTTGCCGGCCAACCATTGCCGCCCTGGAGGGAGTTTCTGCGTCTCGGTCGGTGGGAGTTCCGGTATCCCAGCGGCCAGGTGAAGGCCGTCCTGAGCTTCGAGATCGACTGGTACACGGACTGCTGCACTGCCGGACTCTGCAGGCAGGCCTACGAGGTGCGCACGGGAGATTTTGCCGCGTGGTGGCCCGATGGTGCGCCGCTCGCTCGAGGGTCGTTCGCGCGCAGATGGGAGCGAATCGAGACGAGCTGCGCGGGGGGCGACCTAACGAAGCGAGCCGTGTTCGGCAGGGATGTCCGGTTCTGGGACCAGAATGGCAATCCTGCTGAGGCCTCCATCCTCGAGGTCGCAGGAGTTTCAATCCTGGAGTTGTGAACCAGCAGGTGGTGCGCCGTGGACGATTACCGACGAGGCGAGCGTCCGACACGCTAAGTGCGGATCGCGCCGCCGATCGCAGTTGCAAGTGTTTCAGCAGGAGGTACACAGGTCGGTCGCAGGCCGTCGAGTCGGCAAGGATGCGGCACCAAACTAGTGACTCGAGGAGTGCAAAGTCGCAATGCAGGATTCCGGGTGACGAGGAATTCAAGGCATCGTGAAATAGACCCGAAACACTTTGTCTCCGAACGGGACTTCAAGCAAGAGTTTCTGACCCCGGAAGCGCGCCACGTGGACGATGCCGCCGTAGTAGGAACCCGGCATGAGGGTGTGGGTGCGAAGCAGCGACGCTGCGATTGCCTGAAATGACGCTTGGAGTTGGCTGTCCATGGCGTGGATCTGCGCCGCTGACCTCTGGCTGGCGGCTGCATATACAGCTGCGCTGGGCCAGCGTGTGATCTGCCCAGCAAACGATCCGTACGTGTAGTTTTCGGGACGCAACGGCTGATGTGAATCAAAGTCTCCCTGGAAGGTGCTTGTTTGAACTCGAGGTTGGTTTGCCAAGCCCACAGCAGCCCCATGGAGCGCCGCCTTCCAAGCCTGCTTGGTGCGCACCTTCTTCTCGTACTCGGCCGCGCTGAAGACCCTCACTGTAGACCGACTTGGGCCCTTTCGGCCCTGACTCCCAACCGTGGCTCGAATCCTCTCCGGCGAGAAGGTGATCGGCGCCCCGCCACCGTTGACGAGATAGAGAAATGCTTGGGGATCACGCCCGGTCGTGAAGGCCGCCCAGAGCTGCAGCTCCTCTGTCGCGCCAATCACGAAGGAGGTACCGTTCACCCAGCGCACCTCATAGGCAACGTCAGTCGCTGCTGGCAGGTGAGGCTCGCCCGTGCGCGCATTTCCAACGGCAATGACTGCGCAGTCTGCGGCAATCAGGAGTTCGCGCGCCGCCTGAGATGCACATTCGGTGAGCGCGCGGGCTTCCGCATCATTGATGCTCTGCGCTCCCCAGCTGTAGCCCGCTACCCAAGCTCCGGAATCCTCCACCGCCACCGCGAAAGCCTTAACGTCGGGAAGATCGAGGTATTTCTGATACTCAGCGGCGAAGGGCTCTTCCGATGCAAGTGCCACGGAGCAAATGGCCATGAGAGACGCTGCTATCAAGACTTGGGTCTGGCAGGTTGCAGTGCTTGACATTTCCGATACCTCCCGCCGTGCTTCGAGGGCCATCGCCTCCTGAGTCGAGCGGCATTCTTCAGCTAGAACGTCCACCGAGCTGGCGGCAGGGAGCGTGCGTCCAGTCGCACGGGAGTGTGCTCCCTTGGTCGAAGCATCCATCAGCAAGAGTACGACGACCACAACGGAACTGGCAAAGCCCGTCGCCGAAGTCGGGGCGCGGCCGAGACGAGGAGTGTGGCAAGTGGCCCGGTCGCTCGAGAGAGAATCTTGACCGATGACTGGCATCGGATACCTTGGTGGCACGCCGGGGAGAGGCACCGATTCCCGCCGGAGCACCGGGCAGACCGGTTGGCGGACGGGGGAAACGGTGACAGTCCCCGGCTGAGCGTGCGCCGGGTCAGGGGGCGGCGGCGGACCAGGCGGTGGTGTCGCCGGATTCGAAACCGTCGAGGAAGAGCGCCTGGGAGGCGAGGACGCTGACGATGCCGGTGGCGTCGAAGGCGCCGACCTGGGCGAAGGGGGCGCCGATCGCCAGATCGCTGCCCGAGTGGCCGGCGAAGCGGCCGGTGGCGAGGGCGAAGCCGAACCAGTCGCCGTCCTCGCCGGGGTCGATCGGCTGCACGAAGATCTGGTCGCGGCTGGCCGACAGGCCCGTGCCGGGCTCGCCGTAGAGGACGTGGATCAGTCCGGCGGCGACGAGCGGACCGAGGTTCTCCTCCGGCACGCCGACGGCGAGGTCGTCGAAGCCGTCGCAATCGAAGTCGCCGGCGGCGAGGGCACGGCCCATGTAGGCGTCGGCCTCCATGGCAATGCCGAGGCCGGGGGAGCTCTGGTTCCACGACTGGGTGCCCCCCGGGCCGAGCTGGGCGGCGGCGGGAAGCGGCAGCAGGAGGGCGAACAGCGGCAGCGCAAGGCGGTTGTTCATGGCGGTCTCCTCGGAAGGGAGAGCGCAGTCTCGGGCCGCGGCGGGGGAGCGGTCTTTCCGCGCCTGTTACCTGCTGCTTACCGCTTGCTTCCGGCGCTCGCGCAGAATGGCGGCATGTCGGGGGGTGAGCGGAGCACGGCGGCGGGCGATCCCGGTCCCTTCGCGCTCGGCCCGTGGCGGGTCGAGCCGGGGCTCAACCGGCTGCACGGTCCCGGCGGCGAGGTGACCCTCGAGCCGCGCGCCATGGAGCTGCTCGTCTGCCTGGCGCGCCACGCCGGCGAGACGGTGAGCAAGGAGCAGCTGCTCGAGGAGGTCTGGCGCGGCGCGTTCGTCGTCGAAGGAGTGATCCCGAAGACCGTCCACGCGCTGCGCCAGGCGCTGGGCGACGACGCCACCGCCGGCGCGCCGGCGGTCGAGTGCGACCAGCCGCCGGCCGCCTACCGGACCTTCCTCGAGGCGCGCCATCTCTGGGAGCGGTGCGACCCGCCGGAGTTCGCCGCGATCTGGGCGCGCCCGGCGGGCTGTAGACTGCGCCGCGCTTGACCCCCACCGTCCTCGCCTTCGCGGCCGCCTCGGCTCTGGGCTGGTCGCTGTGCGACCTGTCGCGCCGCTTCCTCGCCGCCCGAATGACGGCCTGGGCGCTGGTCTTCTGGGTGACGGTCGGCGCCCTGCCGCTGCTGGCGCTCTGGGCGCTGGTGCGCGGCGAAGGCGGCTTCGAGCCGGCCGGCTACCTGCTGCCCGGCCTCGCGTCGCTGGCGCTCAACGTCGCCGCCAACGTCGCTTTCTTCCGCGCCCTGCAGCTGTCGCCGCTTTCGGTGACGCTGCCGGTGCTGTCGCTCACGCCGGTCTTCTCGGCCCTGCTGGGCAGCCTCTTTCTCGACGAGCAGCTGCCGGCGCGCGGGCTCGCCGGCGTGGCGATGGTCGTCGTCGGCGCCTTCCTGCTCGCCGCCCGGCTGCCGCACCGCCCGAGCGGCGGGCGCCGGATGCGCATCGAACCCGGCAGTCTGGTGATGGCCGCCGTGGCGCTCGGCTGGTCGGCCACCATGCTGCTCGACAAACTGGCGCTCGAGCACATCGGCGCCATCCCGCACGCCCTGGTGCTGCACACCGGGGTGGCGACGGTGGCGGCCATCGCCCTCGGCAGGAGCGGCCTGCGCGCCACCCTGCCGCAGGTGCGCCGTTACGGGCCGGCGCTGGTGGCGACCATCGTCTTCGGCGCGGTCGCCCTCGGCAGCCAGCTGCTGGCGATCCGCGAGCTGCCGATCGGCTTCGTCGAGACGCTCAAGCGGGGGGTGGGAGGGGCGCTGGCGGTGGTCTGGGGGCGCGCCTTCTTCGACGAGCCGGTGACCGCCACGAAGCTGGTGGCGATCGGCCTGCTCGGCGGCGGGGTGGCGCTGCTCACCCTCTGAGCGGGGTGCCGACTCGGGTAGGATTTCGCCCCGGATCCGCACGCCGGCGACGCGCGCCGGGCGGATCCCGCTCACCACGACGATGACCCTCGCCCCGTCGCGCCCCGCCCGAGTAGTGCGGCGGGAGTGCGCCCGCGCGGCGCTGGCGCTGCTGCTGGCGGCCGCGCCGCTGGCCGCCGCCGAGCCGTGGGACGCCGGGCTCTCCTTCGTGCGCGCCTACGACGTCGCCGCCGGCCTGCCGCAGAACACCGTGCACGACCTGCTGATCGGCAGCGACGGCCGCCTCTGGGTGGCGACCCAGGACGGCCTCGCCCACTTCGACGGCCGCGCCTGGGCCGACGTCGAGCTGCCGGTGCGCCAGCGCTCGAACTTCGTGCGCGCGCTGCTCGAGAGCGGCGACGGCTCGCTCTGGGTCGGTACCCAGGCGGGCGGCCTGCTGCGCCGCCACGCCGGGGAGTGGAAGGTCTTTTGGGGCGACGCGGACGAGGGGCCCGGGGATCTGCGGGTCAATGCACTCGCCGAGACCGCGGCGGGGGAGGAGCGCCATCTCTGGGTGGCCACCCACGACGCCGGTCTCGCCCGCTTCGACGGCCGTGCCTGGCGCCACTGGCGGCGCGCCGAGGGGCTGCCGGGCGATCGCGTCTGGGACCTCCTGGTAGTGCCGGGCACCGACGGCGACCGGCTCTGGCTGGCCACCGACTCCGGGCCGGCCTGGATCGAGCTGCCCGACGGGCCGGTCGTCGTGCCGCCCGGGGCGCCGGCCGAGCCGGCCAACAGTCTCGGCGCGCGGCGGCGCGGCGAAGGGGAGGCCCCCGAGGTCTGGGTGGGGTTCTACGGCACCGGCCTCGCCGGTTGGATCGACGGCGCCTGGCGGCGGGTCGAGGAGAGGGAGGGGCTCGCTTCGCTCTTCGTCACCGACCTGGCGCCGCGCCCGGACGACCCCGGAGCGCTCTGGGTGTCGACCGATGGCGGTGGCCTTCACCTGTTCGACGGCCAGTCGGCGCGCCGCCTCGAGCTCGGCGCGGTCAACTCCTCGCGCGCCGTCTACCGGGTGCTCGAGACGACCGCCGCCCAGGGGGCGGAGGCGATCTGGGCCGGCACCCGCCACAACGGACTGCTGCGCATCGTCACCGGCTACTGGCGCTCCATCGAACCGCCGCCGGCGCTCGCCGGCTCGGCGGTTTCGGCGCTGCTGCTGCGCGATGGCGAGCCGGGCGGCACCGAGCTCTGGCTGGGGACCGACGGAGGCGGCCTGGCGGTCTGGCGCGACGGCGCCTGGAGCCGCCACGCGACGGCGACGGGTGAGCTCGGTCACGACGCCGTGCTGGCGCTCGCCGAGACGCGGCGGGTCGGCGGCGGGCGGCGGGTCTGGGTCGGCACGCGCAACGGCGGGCTGTCGGAGTGGGACGGAGCGCGCTGGCGGCGCCACGACCGCGCCTCCGGCGCCCTGCCGGGCGACCTCGTGCAGGCGCTCGCCGAGGAGGTGCTGCCCGACGGGCGCGCCCGCCTCTGGGTGGGGACCCGCGAGGGGGTGGCGAGCTGGGACGGCGCCGCCTGGCGCCACGCCGACCCGCAGCAGGGCTGGCCGACCAGCTCGATCCTCTCCCTGCTGCCGGAGACCGACAGCGCCGGCCGCGCGGCCTTGTGGATCGGCACCTCGACCGGCCTCTACCGCTGGCGTGACGGGGCGATGACGCACTGGGGCGAGGGGCTCACCAACAGCACGGTGCACGCGCTCCACCTGCGCACCACCGCCGGCGGCCGTGAGCTCTGGCTGGGCACCGACGGCGGCGGCGTGATGGTCCTCGACCCCGACGCGTCCGAGGCGCGGCCGCGGCCGCTCGCCCTGCCGGGCCTGCCGCCGCTGCCCAACGGCGTCGTCTATTCGATCCTCGAAGACCGCATGGGCCGGCTCTACCTGCCGTCGAATCGCGGCGTCATCCGGCTCACCCCGGACCCGCGCGAGTCGCGCCTCGAGCTGATGACCGAGGAGCACGGCCTGCCGAGCAACCAGGCGAGCCGCGGCGCGGCGGCGGTCGACCGCCGCGGGCGGATCTGGATCGGCACGGTCGCCGGGGCGGCGGCCTTCGACCCGATGCAGGAGCCGACCGCGTCGGCGAACAAGCCGCTGGTGCTCGCGGCGTCGGCCGAGGGTGTGCCGCTCGCCGGCGGCGCCCGGCTGCGCCACTCCGAAGCGCGGCTGCACTTCCGCTTCGCGCTGCTCTCCTTCTTCGGCGAGTCGCTGACCCGCTACCGGACGCAGCTGGTGCCGTTCGACGACGAGCCGAGCGCCTGGAGCGCGGTGCGCGAGCGCGAGTTCGGGCGGCTGCCGGCGGGCGAGTATCAGTTCCGCGTCTGGGGCCGGGATGCGAGCAAACGGATCTCCGGCCCGGTCGAGATCGCCTTCACGGTGGCGCCGGCCCCCTGGCAGACGCCGGCGGCGCGCCTGGCGATGCTCGCCGTGCTGATCGCCGGGGTCTATGCGCTGGTGCGCGCCCGCGGCCGGGTGCACGAGCGGCGATCCCGCCGGCTCGAGGAGCTGGTGGCGGCGCGCACCGCCCGCCTGGCGCGCGCCAACGGGCTGCTCATCGAGCTCTCCTACGTCGACTCGGTGACCGCGGTGCCCAATCGGCGCCGCTTCGACGAGATGTTCGAAGCGGAGTGGAAGCGCGCTGCGCGCACCCACCTGCCGCTCGCCCTGGTGATGATCGACGTCGACCGCTTCAAGGAGTTCAACGACACCCACGGGCACCAGCGCGGCGACGACTGCCTGCGCCAGGTGGCGCAGGCGCTCGCCGACGGCCTGTCGCGCAGCGGCGACGCCATCGCCCGCTACGGCGGCGAGGAGTTCACCGTCATCCTGCCGGCCACCGACGGCGAGGGGGCGCGGCGGGTGGCCGAGCACCTGCGCGAGCGCGTCGAGGAGCTGGCCATCCCCAACGCGGCCTCCGAGGTGGCGGTAGTGACGGTCAGCTGCGGCGTGGCGGCGACCCAGCCGAGCGCCGACGGGGAGATGGACGAGCTGCTCACCCAGGCCGACCGGGCGCTCTACGAGGCCAAGCGGATGGGGCGCAACCGGGTGGTGGTGGCGGGCTGAGTCAGGGGCGCGGCCAGGGGCGCGGCAGCGCCCGGCCGGCGGCCAGGTGGGCGGCGAGCTCTTCCATCGAGTCGCCGCCCAGCTTCTCCAGCAGCGCATCGGCGAGCACCAGCGCCAGCATCGCCTCGCCGATCACCGCGGCAGCGGGCAGCGCGGTGACGTCGCTGCGCTCGTACTGCGCCGCCGCCAGCTCGCCGGTGTCGAGGTCGACCGACGGCAGGCCGTCGCGCAGCGTCGAGATCGGCTTCTTGACGATCGTCACCACGACGTCCTCGCCGTTGGTGATGCCGCCCTCGAGACCCCCGGCGCGGTTGGTGGTGCGCCCGAGCGCACCGCCGGGCCGCGGCTCGATGGCGTCGTGCGCCTGCGAGCCGAAGCCGCGCGCGGCGGCCGTCGCGGCGCCGATCTCGACCCCCTTGACCGCCGGGATCGACAGCATCGCCGCGGCGATGCGGCCGTCGAGTTTCTCCTCCCAGCGCACGTGCGAGCCGAGGCCGACCGGCACGCCGTGGGCGATGACGGTGGCGGTGCCGCCGAGGGTGTCGCCGCGGCGGCGCGCCTCGTCGACGAAGGCCACCATCTCCGGCTCGAGGTCGCGCCGCACGGCGCGCAGCGGCGAGCCGTCGTCGACCGCGGCGAGCG
>JAIOJQ010000221.1 GCA_019911865.1 Thermoanaerobaculia bacterium | reverse complement strand
CGGCGCCGAAGTTCTGCACATCGGCGTCCCCGACAAGTTCATCCCCCACGGTTCTCAGGAGATTCTGCGCAAGACCCTCGGCCTCGACGCCGACGGGCTCTACTTCCGCTTCCGCACCTTCTTCGCCCGCGGCCTCGCCGCTGCCCCCAAGGCCCAACCGGCCGTCCCGCCCAAAGCCGCCCCCGGCGGCATCGCCTGACGTCCGCGCCCGGCCGGGGCGGCGGGGTGGGATAGAAAGAGGGCATGAGCACCCTCGACACGCGCTATCCGATCGGCCGCTTTCTGCCTCCGAAGTCGTACGACGCCACGCAGCGCGCCGAGAACCTGGCGCAGCTCGCGCGCCAGCCCGGCGACTTGCGCGCCGCGATTGCCGGACTCGCTACCCGGCAGCTCGACACTCCCTACCGGGACGGCGGCTGGACGGTGCGGCAGGTGGTCCACCACGTACCCGACAGCCACGTGAATGCCTACGTTCGCCACCGGCTGACCGTGACCGAGGAGCAGCCGACGATTCGCGGCTACGACGAGGTGGCCTGGGCGGCGACGCCGGAAGTCCCTGCCGGTGACGTCGAGCCGCCGCTGGCGCTGCTCGATGCGCTGCACCGGCGCTGGCTCGACTTCCTCCACGCGCTGCCCGAATCCGCCTGGCAGCGCACTTTCCTGCACGGCGACACCGGCAAGGTCTGGACGCTCGCCGAGAGCCTCGCCCTCTACGCCTGGCACGGCCGCCACCACGTGGCGCAGATCATCGCCCTGCGCCAGCGCAGCGGCTGGTGAAGGGCGCCGGCCGCACCCCGCGCACGGGGCGGGCGTCGCGGGCCATCGGCTAGACTGACCGGCATGGTGACCGGCGCCGCGCGGCGGCTCGATCAGGCACTGGTGGAACGGGGGCTGTTCGACTCCCGGGAGAGGGCGCGGCGGGCGGTGATGGCGGGGCTGGTCGATGTCGGCGGGCGACGGGTGGACAAGCCCGGGACGCCGGTCGGATTCGACGCCGAGCTCACCGTGCGCGGCCCGGCCGAGCCGTTCGTCTCGCGCGCCGGACGCAAGCTGGCCGGCGCCCTCGACCACTTCGGAGTCGACCCGGCGGGCCTGCGCTGCCTCGACGTCGGCGCCTCGACGGGCGGCTTTACCGACTGCCTGCTGCAGCGCGGCGCGCGCGAAGTGACGGCTCTCGATGTCGGCTACGGCCTGCTCGATGGGCGCCTGCGTGCCGATCCGCGGGTTGCGGTGGTCGAGCGGGTCAACGCCCGGCATCTCGAGGCGGGCTCCCTCGGCCCCCCGTTCGACCTCGTGGTTGCCGATCTCTCCTTCATCTCGATCCTCAAGGTCGCGCCGGCCCTGCTGCCGCAACTCGCTCCGGGGGGGCGACTGCTCACCCTGATCAAGCCGCAGTTCGAGGTCGGCCGCGGCGCGGTCGGCAAGGGGGGGATCGTGCGGGACGAGGAGCTGCGGCAGCGGGTCGTCGCCGAGCGCGCCGCCGGGCTGGCGGCACTCGGCCTCGAACTGGTCGGCACCGTCGATTCGGCGGTGGCGGGCGCCGAGGGGAACCTCGAGGCCTTCGCCCTGCTGATTCGGCCGGAGGGCGGATGAACGAGCCGATCCGCTCCGTCGGTCTGGTCGCCAAACACGCTCCGGCGGCGGTCGCCGTGGCGCAGGAGCTGACCGAGTGGCTCATCCGGCGCGGCCACGAGGTCCTCCTCGATCCGGTTACCCGCGCCGACCTGCGACGCGGCGACGTCGGCGAGCTCGGCGCCGGCAACGGTCACGGACAGGAGGGCGGCTGCGGGCTGATCGTGGTGCTCGGCGGTGACGGCACGCTGCTCTCGGTGGCGCGCCGGCACGCCGGCGGCGCGCCGATACTCGGCGTCAACCTCGGCCGCCTCGGCTTCCTCACCGAAGTGGCGCGCGACGACCTCTACCCGGCGCTGGTCGAGATCCTGGCCGGTGACTTCGCGATCGAGGAGCGCGCGCTCTTCGAGGTGCTGCTCGAGCGCGGCGACGGGCGGCGCCGGCGGTTCCTGGCGCTCAACGACGCGGTGATCGCCAAGACCGCCCTGTCGCGCATCATCGAGCTCAATCTCGCCGTCGACGGGCGGCCGGTGTCGCGCTATCGGGCCGACGGCCTGGTGATCTCGACGCCGACCGGGTCGACGGCCTACAACCTGTCGGCCGGCGGGCCGATCCTCCACCCGCTGCTGCCGGTCGCCGTGCTGACGCCGATCTGTCCGCACACGCTCACCCTGCGGCCGATCGTCGTGCCCGACGCCAGCCTGATCGAAGTCACGCTCGAGACGCCGCACGAGAGCGTCTTCCTGACGATCGACGGCCAGGAAGGGGACGAGTTCGGCGATGGCGACCGGGTGCGCGTGCACCGCCACCCGGAGACCGCGCGGCTGGTGCGCACCGGCGCGCCGCGGTCGATCTTCGAAGGCCTGCGCAGCAAGCTGCACTGGGGGGAGTAGGTGGGGCGGCCGGGGCGGTGGCGCCGCTTCGTGCTGCGGCCCCTGGTCTGGTCGCTGGCCCTCGTCGCGCTCGCCGTCGTCGGGCTGCGCCTGCTCGCCGACTCGCGGTTCGCCCGCGAGCGCGCCCGGGCGCTGATCGAGACCCGCTTCGGCGAGGCGATCGGCCGCGACGTGACGCTGGGCGATCTCGAATTCGAGTTGCTGCCGCTCACCCTGGTGGCGCGCGACCTCGTCATCCCCGGCGACCGGCCGGGGGCGGCTGACTTCCTGCGCGTGCGCCGGCTGTCGGCCGAGGGGAATCTCGAGTCGCTGCGCCACTCGGTACTCGACCTGTCGAGCGTCGAGATCGAGGGGCTCGAGATGGTCCTCGAGTTGCGGCCCGACGGCGACAACCTGCCCCGCCTCGTCCGCCGGCGTGGCGGGGGACGCCGCCTGTCGGTCGAAATCGATCGGCTCAAGGTCGACGACTCGCGGGTGGTGGTCGACGAGCAACAGGTCGACGTCCGGGTCGACGCCGCGGCGGTGCTGGTGCACATGACCGGCATCGGCGGCACCGACCTCGAGGGGTCGGTGGCGGCGCAGGAGGTGACGCTCGGCCTGCCGCGGGCCACACCGGCGCGCTTCTCGGTGGCCGGCAAGGCGCGCCTGTACTCCGATCGGGTCGAGTTCTCCGACGTGCGCGCGACTTCCCCCGAGGCCGTGGCGCGCGCCTCCGGGAGGGTGAACTGGCGTGACGAACGCAGCGTCGATCTGACCGCCTTCGTCGACGCCGACGCCGCCTTCCTCGACCGCCTGGGCTATCTCGACGGCGAGATCGCCGGCCGCGTGCATGCCGAAGGGACCTTTGGCTGGCGGCGCGAGCGCTGGGGCTGGCGGGCCGACGTGCGCTCCGAGCGCCTCGACCTGTTCGGCTTTCGACTCGAGCAGATTGCGGGGGTCGCCGCCGGAGACGGCGAGCAGGTGCGCTTCGACCTCGAGCAGGGGCGCTTCGCCCGTGGCGCGGCGAGCGGCCGATTCGAGGTCGGCATCCGCGGCGGGGAGTACCCGGCGCGGCTCGATGTGGCGCTTGCGGGCGGCGACCTCGACGCCCTGCTGGCGCGCTTCTCGGTGCCGGTCGCCGGGCTCGGCGGCGAGGTCGACGGAGATCTCGCCTTCGACTTTCCGTTGCGCGACGTTGCCCGCGGCGACGCCAGCGGCACGTTCGTCGTGCGGCCCGCCGCCGGCAGCGGCCTGCCGGCGGCGGGCGGCGGGCGGATCGCCATCTCCGGCGGTCGGGTCGTACTGGACGAGCTGGAGCTGCGGGCCGGCGGTCAGCAGGTTACCGGGGCGGTCAGCGTGGCGCTTGCCGACGCCACGGGGCAGATCGATCTCGCGGTGCGCAGCGAAGACCTCGGCGAGCTCGCCCGGCTGCCCACGTTCATCGAGCCGGGCGCACTCTGGATGCCGACCTCGGGCGGCGGCGAGCTCGACCTGCGGATCGACCTCGCCCGCGCCGGACCGCGGGTCGAGATCGGGCTGCTGCTGGCCGACGTCGTGGCGCCCGGAGCCAGCGCGGACACGGTGCGCGGCCGCCTGGTGGCGACCGACGAAGCGCTCGAGACGATCGACCTGACGCTCGAACGCGAAGCGGCGCGCCTCTCCCTCGTCGGCCGGCTGCCGTTTGCCGAGCGCGACGAGCTCGCGCTCGAGTTGATTGCCGAAGGTTGGCCGGCCGAGGAGGCCGCCCCCTGGCTGCCGTTCGAGCTGCCGGTTGCCGGCCCGCTTCACGGCCGGCTGCAGCTGACCGGCTCGCTGGTGGCGCTGGCCGGCCAGCTGGTCGCCGACCTCGAGCCGGCATCCGTCGCGGGCCTGCCGGCGAGTCGCCTCGAAGTGGCGCTGGCGTTCGATCCGCAGGAGGTCGTCGTCGACCGGCTGCGCTGGGTTGCCGAGGCCGGCGAGATCCGCGGCGAGGGACGCTACCGGGTGGCCGACGAGGGGCTCGACTTCCGCTTCGAGACGGCAGGGCTCGACCTGACACTGCCGCCGTTCGAGGGGATCGGCGCGGCGGGCCTGACCGGGAGCCTGGTGGCACGCGGCTCCCTCGGCGGCCGGCTGGTGCAGCCCGAAGTCGACCTGACCGGGCAGATCGCGGAGCTCTCCCTCGACGGCGCGCTGCTCGCCGAGGAACCGGCAGCCTTCACGGTGCGCCTCGCCGCCGACCAGCTCAGTGCCGATGTCGATCTCGGAGCGCTCGGCCGGCTGAGCGGCGGCGGGCCGTGGCTGCCGGAAGGCGTCTCGCGGCTCGACTTCCGGCTGACCAGCGAGAATCTCGACCGTTGGGCCACGCTGGCCGGGCTGGGGGCGCTGGCCGGTCCCGACGGCATCGCCGGCGCGCTCGACGCGGAGATTGCCCTCGAGCTGCCGGCCGGGGGGAGCCCGAAGGTCGCCTTCCGCATTCCGCAACTCGAGTTCCGCCACGCCGAGCGGACGATTCGCAGCCTCGAGCCAGTCACCGGCGGCTTCGAGGCCGGCGAACTGCGCCTCGCCAGCGTCTACCTCGGCAGCCAGGACAGTGCCGACGAGCTGTTCGTCTCCGGGCGGATCCGCCCCGGCGAGCCCGGTGAGCTCGATCTCAACTTCCAGGCCTCGCTCGCCGTCGAGTGGCTCGCGCCGCTGATCGGCGAGCCCGATCTCGCCGGCCGGATCGACGCCCTCGCCCGCATCCGGGGCAGCCTCGCGCGGCCGGCGGTCAACGGGCAGGCGGAGTGGAGTGATGGGCGCTACCTGCCGGTCGGCCTGCCGCACGTGGTGGACCGGGTCCGCGCCCTCGCCCTCTTCTATCCCGACGCCGTGGTGCTCGACCGGT
>JAIOJQ010000220.1 GCA_019911865.1 Thermoanaerobaculia bacterium | reverse complement strand
GCGCGGTGCGGACCCTCGAAGGCGCGCCCCGCTCGACCGTCGCCCGTTGGCTCGCCGGCGCGCCTTCGAGGGTCCGCACCGCGCGGCTGTCCCACTCGAGTTCGCCACGTCATGATGGCGAAGCCTTGCGCGGTCGCTTCTCCGTCTCGTCGCGTTCTTCGAGCTCGTCGTCGTGGCCGGCGCACTGTGGGCCGCCGGCGCGTTGGGTCCGCAGCTCTGCTGCGGGCCGCGCCGAAGCGGTCCAAGCCGGCGGGAAGGCGCGTCTCCCAGCGGCTTTCCGCCGGCGGCAGGGCGACGGCCGGGGGGGTCCGGGGGGGTCCGCGCCTGCGGAGATCTCGCCACCACCCGCCGCCCTGTCGCCAGAGGCCTCCCCTGCCCCGCCCGGCCGGCGACGTCGCCGGCGACGAGGACGGTCGCCGGACGACCACCCGTAGCCCTGTCCGCTTTCGTGCCCTCGTTCGTCTAGCGCTACAGGGGCCGTGCCGGGCCGCGGGTCGTTTTCAGCCCCCCGCCTGGATCCGCCGCTCGAGCACGGCCCTGCAGTTTCCTTCGGGATCTCTTCCCGCGCCTCGCGCGCGCCTACTCGCCGCTCCGCTTCGTCCGTCGCGCCAGGCTGCGCCTGTCACGCCGTCCGCGCCCGCTTCGCACCACTTCCTCTCGGCGCGCGCTCCGCGCGTCCGCGGCCCCTGGTCGTGGTGTCCCCGTCCCCGATTGCGAGGACGCGGACACCACGACCAGGAGACCGACGAGAAATGACGATCCCGACGCAGCAACTCGAGTTCGAGCTCGCCGACGCACAGGACCCACGCAAGGGCGACCGCATCCAAACCGTCACCACCGTCGCCCGCTACCGCCTCTCCCTAATTCGAGAACCCGAGGCTGCTTACGCCGCCACGCTCGGCGCCGAGCCTCCCCGCCTCTCCGATCCGCGCGCCGCCGCCCGCTGGCTCGCCGAACACCTGGACCAGGAGCCCTACGAAACCTTCGGCGCCCTCTTTCTCGACACCAAGCACGCGCTCATCGGCAAGTCGATCCTCTACCGAGGCACCTTGAACCGCGCCGCCGTCGAGCCTCGCGGCGTGCTCGCGAGCGCGCTTCTCTTGAACGCCGCGGCTGTGATCGTTTTCCACAACCACCCCAGCGGCGATCCGACTCCGTCGGCCGAGGACATCGCCTTCACCCGCCGCCTCTCCGAGGCCTGTGAGCTCGTCGGCCTCCGCCTCGTCGACCACCTGGTGATCGCATCCGCCCAGGCTTCGGTCTCCATGGCCGAGCGAGGCCTGCTCTCCTGACCGCCGTCCGCCAAGCCTTGACGGCATCCCACCAACCGCCTACGCTATTTCCGCCTTGTCACCCGAGCGACCCAGCGCCTCCGCCGGCGCCGCCAGCGCCACCCGAGCGACCGAAGCACCGGGCCGCCTGTTCGCGCTCCTTGCCGCGTTCCGCGCGGCGCGCAAGCTCTCAACGGCCGCGGCGCAACGCACCCAAACCCCCACGACCCACCGCCCGTATAATGGGGCCGAGGCGAACCCCGTGACCACCAGCCCCTCCCTCCTCCCGCGCATCCGCCTCGAGCACCTCCTCCTGGCGCTCTGCACGGCGTTCTTGTTTTTCGTCGCGCTGAAGCCCCAGCTCTTCGCCGAGCTCGCGGCCTTTCTCCTCGGCCGGCGCTAGTTTTCCGCGCCTTCCGCGGGGCGCGCCCTCCGCGCCGCGCGTGTTAGATTCGCGGCTTCTGGAAGACACCCGCAGGAGAGGACCTTTTCGATGTCGAGCGTTGACGGCAACTTTCGCCGCCGCGACCGCTTTCTCTGGGGCTGTATCGGTGCCTCCTGCACCTGGTTGCTTCCTGCCGTGAATCAAGCGGCGCAACGCCAACTCTCCCTCCCCCTCGACAACCCCTGGTTCTGCCTGGGGGTCCTGTCTTGGATCGCCATGGGTGGCGCGGCCGCGATCGGCCTCGAATCCTCGAGCCGCCTCGTGTCCATGTTCAATGGCGCCACGTGGCAATACGCCCTCGCGGCGTGGACGAGCGCGCCGCTTCCGCTTCCCGGCGGCAACTAGTCGATCAACGGCTACGCGCTACGCCCCCGACCCGGCGAGCGCGGGGGCAACCGGTCTCTCCGACAAGGCCTCCAGGGCCTCTCCGCGAGCCTTCTCCTCTCGTTCTGACTCGTCGCGACCTGGTCACGCAGGTTCGCCGCTCCGCTTCGTCCGGACGCGCCAGGCGCGAGCGCCTGTCACGCCGGCCGCGATCGCTCCGCGCTGATCCCTGATCGCGCGCCCACGCCGCGCCCGCTTTCCCTTTCTCCGCCCGCGTCACCGGGAGCCCCGGGTGACCCGGCAGACGCGCCGGAGAAAGGAAGAAGCAAGATGAACGAGACGACGAAGCGCGCCAGCGCCACCAAAGCTACCGGCACCCGCTTGTGCTGCCTCACGAACTTCCGCCACGACGGCGAACTCTGCTACCACGCCACGTTCCGCGGTCCCCGCGGCGAGAAAGTGGCCCGCTACCTCCCTGCCCGCGGCATCCGAGCTTTCCGCCTCGACCTCCCCACCGGATCACCCGACACACTCGAAGCCTTTGAAGCCCACTACGGTCGTACTCGCCCCGCGCCCTGGCGCCTCCTCTCCCGCGACGAGGGTCGCTCGTGACCGCCTCCGTTCCGCTCGAGCCCGGCGCGCGCATCTACTATCGCGGCGACATCGCCAATCCCGACGGTTGGCTCACCGTCATCCGCGTTCACCCGCCGGACCGCTGGGTCGCCACCAACTCCTACGACTGTGCCTTCGACGCCGAAGCCCGCGACTGCGGCGATTTCCAGCGCGAAGAAATCTTGCGGCTCCCCGACCACCAGGTTCACCGCGTCGATCGCGGCAACGGTGCCACCCGCTTCGTCACCGAAGCCGCTCACCGCGCCTTCCACGAAGCCCAACTCGCCGCCCTGCTCAAGGTCCGGCGATGACTACGCATCCTCCGATCTCCGGCGCTACACTTGGTCCCACCATGACCCGCGACGCCCTTCACCAGCTGCTAGACAGCATCCCGGCCGAGAAGCTCGCGGCCGCGGAGCGCTTTCTCGCCGCCCTGCGGGAAGTCGACCCCGAGGAGGCCGGCGACGTCGCCGCCTGGTTCGCTGCCGGCGAACAGTTCGACCTCTCCGGCGCCGCCCCCATTCCCTGGTACCAGATCCGCGCCGAGCTCAAGCTCGACTGACCGTGCCCTAACGACCTCTCCGACCGGCAACCTCACCGTCCTCGTCTTGCGCGTCGCGCACCGCCGCGAGGCCTATCGCTGACCGCACGCACCACCCTGGCCTTCCTCGGCACGCTCGTTCCCGCGGCTCGACCCCGGCGCGCATGTATCCCGCTCCGCTTCGTCGGTCGCGCCAGCCTGCGCCTGTCACGCCCGCCGCGACCGCTTCGCATTGTTCTCGATCGCGCGCCAGGCGCGAGCCCGCTTTCCCTCTCGTCCACCGGTCGCCGGGGTCGTCGGTGACCCGGCCGACACGCCGGACGAGAGGAGAAAGACAAGATGAACGAGCCAACCGCCACCACCCCACGCCATCTCGAGCAGCTGCTCCCGCTCCTGCGCCGCTACGTGCCCGCCACGCAGCTCCGCTTCCTCTGGAGCCTCGCGACCGACAGCGAGGAGGCCGAGGCCTTCGCGAACCAACTCCGCGAGCTCGCCACCACGATCGACGCCATGCCGCTCACCTACCAGGGCGACCGCATCGCGCGGCTGCACTACTTCGCGCCTTCGGCGGATTGGTGGATCACCGAGCTCGACGCGGGCGACGGTACCGCTTCGCACCCCCGCCTCGAACCCCAGCACCAGGCCTTCGGCTTGTCGCGCCTCTTTGATGATCCGGAGCTCGGCTACATCTCGCTCCCCGAGCTGCTCCGCACCCCGGGCGTCGAGATTGACCTCTACTGGAGCCCAAAGTCCGTGGAGGACCTGCGAGCGCGCTGCGCGCGCTGAACATCAGCGCCGCCGGCGGCTCCGCGTCGCGGAGCTGCCGGCTTCATGCGGACCGCGTGCTCTCGATCCACTGCGTGAGCGATTCCAGCTGATGCGCCCAGAACAGCGTCAGGTCCCGCGCCTGCGCGTTCTCGAGCGCGCCGCGATCGAACACCCCCGAGAGCAGCGCCGCTGGCACCACCTGGACTTGCCCGAAATCCGCGATCCACGCTTCGGCTTTCGCCGCCGCTTCGCGGTTCAACCGCTTGATCGAATTCACCGCCGAGTTCGACACCTTGCACTCGATCGCCAAGATACGACCATCCCACAACCCCACCACCACATCCGCCTTGCCCTTCCCAAGGCGACTCTCCCCACAGAACTCCCCAGCACGCGGCGCGGCGGCGAGCGCCGGAATTCTTCGCGCCGGCACCTTTGTGAGACCGAGCGCGAGCAGCGCTTCCTTCAGGAACCCCTCTTGCCGCTTCGCCCCTTCGTTCCTTCGCATTGTCTGCGTCCGGCTCGTCGCAATGAGCGCCGCCGACGCCAGCACCGCCGCATCACGCTCGGCTGGCGTCGGCTCCCGCTGTTCACCAATCCACGCAAAGCGCCGCCGGTCGAGGCCCTCCCGCACGACCCCGATCACCCGACGTACCATCTCCGGGTCGCGACCGAGCGCCGCCGGCTTGAGCTTCGCTTCGCTCAGCGTCTCCAGGTCATCCCGCGAGACCGGCGGTCCGGGCAGGTACCGGAAAACCTCCAGCAACCGCGGATCCGTCAGCACCTCGAGCGCCTTCGCATCGAGTTGCGTCAGATCAATCGTTGTCTCAAGGAGGTCCTCGAAAGCCCCCTGGCAGTTTTCGAAGGCCTGAAGGTAGGCCTCGAGCGGCTCTTGCAGCCGCTCCTGTCGGAACAGCTCGATCGCGCGCAACCGCGCGACTTCCAGCTCCTGCGCCGACCAGCGCGGCGCCGGGATCATCCCGCCGCAGCCAGCGCCGCCGGCGTCGGTACCGGGAGCCGCTCCATTTCGCGAGGCTCAAACTTCGTCAAGCCGCCGGCATACGTCCGCCCGCCCCGCACCGAGCCCGCCGACGACAGGAAGCTCGCGACACCAGCCAGGTAGGTCTCTGCGAATACCTCTCGCGGGTAGAGACCGTGTGCGATGTTGATGTGCCGCGCCGCGGCCGCGTTGCGCACGAACACCGGAGGCCGCCGAGCCATGTACGTCGCCAAAATCGGCGCCGGTTCTCGGAGCCCCACCGACCACCACGCCTTCCGGTTACGCGCCACGTAGCCCTGATCGACTCCCGCCGCCTTCGCGCTCTTCAGAAAC
>JAIOJQ010000018.1 GCA_019911865.1 Thermoanaerobaculia bacterium | reverse complement strand
GAAGCGGCGTGCAGGTCGGCGGCCGGCTCGAAGCGGGTGAAGGTGGTCCACAGGAAGTTCATCGCCGAGGCGGCGGCGCGCGCCGGTTCGTCGGTGATCACCAGCAGCGGCCAGCCCGCGAAGGCCGGGTGGGCGGCGAAGCGGGCCGCGGCGTCCGGATCGTCGGAAAAGCGTGGAGCGCCGATGACCAGGCAGCCGGCGCAGAACGGCCGGACGTCGCGCGCGTCGCGCGGCGGGTCGACCGGCGGACGGAACTCGCGCGGCAGCTCGCGCAGCGGATCGCCGAGGCCGAGCCAGACCCCCTTCGAGCCCCGGTTGACCTCCGGCCCGGTGTAGTCGAGGGTGTCCATCGACAGGTTGGCGAAGACGAACAGGTCGGTCTCCGGCCGGGTGCGGGCGAGCAGGTGTTCGAGGGTGGCGCGGAAGTCGCGCAGGTCGACCGCCCGATCGGTCACCAGCAGGAACTTGGTCAGCGCCAGCTGCCCCTCGCCGAGGATGCGGAAGGCCGAATTCATCGCCTCGCGCGCGTAACGTTCGCGCACCACCGCGGCGGCCAGCGAGTGGTAACCCGTTTCGCCGTACGACCAGAGGTCGAGCACCCCGGGCATCACCACGGGGAAGAGCGGCGAGAGCAGATCCTGCAGCAGGTCGCCGAGGAAGAAGTCCTCCTGACGCGGCTTGCCGACCACCGTCGCCGGAAAGATCGCGTCGCGCCGCCGCGCCACCCAGTCGATCTCGAAGACCGGGTAGTCGTGGCGCAGCGAGTAGTAGCCGTAGTGGTCGCCGAACGGCCCTTCCGGAGCGCGCACCCCGGGGGGCACCCTGCCGGCGAACGCGAACTCCGCGCCGGCGATCAGCCGCCGGCCGTCCGGTCCGCTGGCGAGGCGCAGTCGCTCGCCGGCGACCAGCGAGGCGAGCAGCAGCTCCGGGACGTTCTCCGGCAGCGGCGCGATCGCCGCGAGGATGAGCGCCGGCGGTCCGCCGAGGAAGACCGTCACCGGCAGCGCCTCGCCGCGCCCCTCGGCCACCGCGTGGTGGAAGCCGCCCCCCTTGCCGATCTGCCAGTGCATCCCGGTCGTCGCCGGGCCGTGCACCTGCATGCGGTACATGCCGAGGTTGTGGCCATGGCCGTCCGGGTGCTCGGTATGGACCAGGGGGAGCGTCAGGAACGGTCCGCCGTCCTCCGGCCAGGTGGTGAGCGCCGGCAGCCGGTCGAGCCGCGGTGCGCGCTCGATCACCTCCGTCACCGGCCCGCGGCCGCCACCGCGCAGGCCGACCCGCCAGAGGTCGCGCGCCACGTCGCGCGCCCCCCAGAGCTTCGCGGGCGTCGGCGGAAGCAGCTCGCGTGACAGCTCGACCAGGCGGGCGATCAGCTCGAAGGGCCGCTCGCCGAAGGCGAGGCGGGCCCGGCGCGGCGTGCCGAAGAGATTGGTGACCAGCGGGAAGGCCGCCCCCTCGACGTTGCGGAAGAGCAGCGCCGGCCCGCCGGCGGCGATCACCCGGCGGTGGATCTCGGCCACCTCGAGCCGCGCCGAGACCGGTGCCGTGACCTCGGCCAGGTCGCCGTCGCGGCGCAGCCGGTCGAGGAAAGCGCGCAGGTCCGGGAAGGTCGCGGGCACGATCGGCTCGGCGCCGCGCTCAGCCGGCGAAGGGGAGCGCGTCGCCCAGCTTGCGCTTCAGCCGGTCGGTGAGCCAGTGGGCGTCCCACCACTCGACCGGGCGCACCGGCAGGCCGTGGAGGAGGAAGCTGAAGTGCAGGTGATCGCCGCCGGCGAGCCCGGTCGTGCCGCTGCGGCCGAGCTTGCTGCCGCGCCCGACCGCGTCCCCTTCGGCGACGTCGATCGACGAAAGGTGCGAGTAGAGGCTCATCAGCCCGTAACCGTGGTCGACCACCACCGTGTTGCCGTAGATGCCGAACCAGCGGGCGAGCACCACCACGCCGCCGTTGGCCGCCGGCACGTCGGCCTTGGCGATCGAGGCGAGGTCGAATCCGAGGTGCACCTGCCGGTCGACCTCGCGCCCCTGGTAGAAGTAGGTGCGCCGGTCGGCGAAGGCCGACATCACCTGGCCCCCGGGCAGGGCGAGGAAGGGAGCCTTCCAGAGAAACTCCGGCCGGCTGCGCGCCGCCAGGACGCGCAACTCGTCGGCGTTGGCGCGCCGCAGGTCGCCGTTGATCTGCAGGTAATCGTCGAGCAGGTTCCCCTTCGAGGTGAGCGACGGCGTGTTCTCGAGGATCGGCGGCACGACCCGGGCGAGGAACTTCTCGTCGAGTTCGATGTCGTCGTGAGCGAGGGCGACCGGCGTGAAGCGGTCGATGAAATCGACCTCCCGCCGGTTGCCCACTTCGTCGGCGGCCACCAGCCGTGTCGCGGCGGAGTCGGCGACGTCCCAGGGCACGGCGAAGAGGGCGAAGCGGTCGCGCTCGCCGCCGCCCGGCAGGGGCGCGCCGGGGAAGAACCAGTCGCCGACCTCGACGCCGTCGCGCACGCTGGTCGCGCCGACCCGGTAGACGACCACTTCACTCCCCCCCTGGGTGACGTAGTGCTGCGTCGAGACCACTTCGAGCGACGGCGGGGTGAGGCGCAGCGGCAGCACCTGCTCGCTGGTCGCCGCCAGTCCGGGGCGCAGCCACGCGCCAGCGCCGGTCGCCACCACCCGCAGGGTGACCGGCCCTTCGGCGAGTTGCGGCAGGGAGTCCTTGCCGAGGGTGAGATTCCAGCTCTTCTGCCGCGTGCCGGCCGCCCAGAGCTTCCAGCCCGGCGGCGTCGCGAACTCCTCCGCCGCCACCGGGAAGCGCTGCCCGGACTGTTCGAGCTCGATCTCGACGCGTGACATCCCGCGTCCGGCGGCCGACACCGCCACCTCGACCGGCGTCGCGCGGCCGAGCGCGCCGAGCGGGGCGTTCACTTCGACGGCCGGCAACGGGCCGCGGCGCAGGGCGCCGAGGCCGGCGAAGGTGACCCCGGCGAGGGCGAGGACGGCGAAGATGCCGCGCCGCCGCGAGCGGTTGCGGCTGGCGCGGAGCGTGTCGGTCGACGGGGAGAGGCGCATCGGACGGGGACCTCCGGAGAGCGGATCGGACGGCGAGCGCGGACGCCGCCGGGCGCCGCGCTGCCGCGCGTGGAAGGATAGCAGCGCCATGCCGGACTCCGCGCTCGCGCCGCTCGTCGGCGGCATCCTCGTTGGCGGTGCCAGCCGCCGCTTCGGCAGCGCCAAGGCGCTCGTCCCGCTCGCCGACCGCGCCTTCGCCGAGCACGTCGCGGTGGCGCTCGCCGGCGCGGCCGACGAGCTCTTCCTGCTCGGCGACGGACCGGTGCCGCCGTCG
>JAIOJQ010000219.1 GCA_019911865.1 Thermoanaerobaculia bacterium | reverse complement strand
GGCTGCTCGGCGACCAGGGAGTGGATCTTGGTCACCGCGATCGCCTCGGCGAGGGCGAGCGGCGGCAGGATGCCGGCCAGGGCGCGGGCGAGCATCGTCTTGCCGGCCCCCGGCGGGCCGATCAGCAGGGCGTTGTGACCGCCGGCAGCGGCCACCTCGAGGGCCCGCTTGGCCGTCGCCTGGCCGCGCACCTCGGCGAAGTCGACCGCCGGTGGCCCCGGGGCGGACTCGTCGCCGGCCACCGCCGGGGTAAGCGGCTGGTCGCCCAGCAGATGGCCGAGGGCGTCCCCCAGCGTCGCCACGCCGAGCACGTCGAGGCCGCCGATGGCGGCCGCCTCGCCGCTGTTGGCGAGCGGCAGGAGCAGCTCGCGCACCCCCGTCCGGCGGGCCAGGTCGGCGATCGCCAGGGCGCCGCGCACCGGGCGCACGGTGCCGTCGAGGCCGAGCTCGCCGACCAGCAGGCGCTCGCCGAGCGCCGCTTCAGGCAGCGCGCCGTGGGCGGCCAACAGGGCCACCGCGATGGCGAGGTCGAGATGGTTGCCCTCCTTGCGCAGGTCGGCCGGGGCGAGGTTCACCGTCACGGCGCGGGGCGGCAGGTCGAAGCCGCAGTTGCGCAGCGCCGAGCGGACCCGCTCGCGGCTCTCGCGCACGGCGGCGTCGGGCAGGCCGACGATCTGGATCTGCGGCAGGCCGTTCTGGACGTCGACCTCGACGTCGACCGGGCGGGCTTCGATCCCCCAGGGGGTGGCGGCGCGGGTACGGGCGAGCATCACCGGGAGAAGACGCGCATCCGCGCCGCCGTCTTGCACCGGCCGCCGGCCGGTTTCGCCGGGGCGGCGGTCTGCTAACGTCGCGCCGGGATGCAGGCCTATCTCGCGCTGCTCGATCGCATCCTCGCCGAGGGGGTGGAGAAGGGGGACCGGACGGGGACCGGGACGCTGGCGGTCTTCGGCCACCAGGCGCGCTTCGACCTGCGCCGCGGCTTTCCCCTGCTGACCACCAAGAAGCTGCACCTCAAGTCGATCGTCCACGAACTGCTCTGGTTCCTCTCCGGGTCGACCAACGTCGGCTACCTGCGCCAGCACGGCGTCACCATCTGGGACGAGTGGGCCGACGACCGCGGCGAGCTGGGTCCGGTCTACGGCCACCAGTGGCGCTCCTGGCCGGCGCGCGATGGCGGCACGATCGACCAGATCGCCGGCGTGATCGAGTCGATCCGCACGAATCCCGACTCGCGGCGCCACATCGTCTCGGCCTGGAACCCGGCCGACGTCGATCGCATGGCGCTGCCCCCCTGCCACGCGCTCTTCCAGTTCTGGGTGTCCGGCGGCGAGCTCTCCTGCCAGCTCTACCAGCGCAGCGCCGACGCCTTCCTCGGCGTGCCGTTCAACATCGCCTCGTATGCGCTGCTGACCGCCATGGTGGCGCAGGTCTGCGACCTCCAGCCGGCCGAGTTCGTGCACACCTTCGGCGACGTCCATCTCTACCGCAATCACCTCGACCAGGCGCGCCAGCAGCTCACCCGGGAGCCGCGGCCGCTGCCCGTCCTGCGGCTCGACCCCGACGTCCGCTCGATCTTCGACTTCCGCTTCGAAGACGTGGTGATCGAGGGTTACGACCCGCATCCGGCGATCCGGGCGCCGATCGCGGTCTGACGTGGCCGTCGTCTCGCTCATCGCGGCGGTCGCCGAAGGCGGCGCGATCGGTGTCGACGGCGACCTGCCGTGGCGCCTGCCGGCGGACCTGCGGCGCTTCAAGGCGCTGACCTCCGGACATCACCTGATCGTCGGCCGCGCCACCTGGGAGTCGATCGGGCGGCCGCTGACGGGGCGCAGCTTCGTCGTCGTGACGCGCCAGCCGGAGCGGGTGGGCGCGGGCAACGCCACGGCCGGCTCGGTCGCCGAGGCGATCCGCCTCGCCCTCGCCGCGGGGGACGACGAACCGTTCGTCGCCGGCGGCGCCGGCGTCTACCGCGAAGCGCTGGAGGGCGACCTGGTCGATCGGCTGCTGCTCACCCGCATCCACCGGCGGTACGCGGGGGACACGCACTTTCCGCCCTTCGACGAGTCGCGCTGGCGCCTGGTGGCGCGCCAGTCGCACCCGGCCGACGAGGCGGCCGGACTGCCGGCTTTCGACTTCGACGTGCTGGAGCGGTGGCCGCGCGGTGTGGCGACGCCGGGCGACGAGGCGGCGGCGGGCCCCGGTGGTATCGTCGCCGCGGATTCCGACGACGTGTCGACAGAGGGGGAGAGGCGATGACCAAGGCGGTCGGTTGCGGTATTGCGCTGCTCGCGGTCGCGGCGGTGCTCGGCTTCATGGCGATGGGCCAGTACAACGGCCTGGTGACCGCCGAGCAGGCGGTCGAGGCGTCCTGGGCGCAGGTGGAGAACGTCTACCAGCGGCGCGCCGACCTGATTCCGAATCTGGTCGCGACGGTCAAGGGCTCGGCCGACTTCGAGCAGGAGACGCTGCAGGGGGTGATCGATGCCCGCAGCCGCGTCGGCCAGATATCCGGCCAGGCGACCGAGGCGATTCTCAACGACCCGGCGAAGTTCGCCGCCTTCCAGCAGGCGCAGGACGGCCTCTCCTCGGCGCTGTCGCGCCTGCTCGTGGTGGTCGAGCGCTACCCCGACCTGAAGTCCACCCAGGCTTTCCGCGACCTCATGGTGCAACTCGAGGGGACGGAGAACCGGATCACCGTCGAGCGGCGCAACTTCAACGAGGTGGCGCGGGACTTCAACGGCCGCCTGCTGCGCTTCCCGACCAACGTCATCTCGCGGCTGCTCGGTTGGCACTTCGCCAAGCGTCCCTACTTCGAGGCGACAGCCGGCGCCGAGCAGGCGCCCAAGGTCGACTTCTCCGGCCAGTGAGCGCCAGCCGCGCGAGGGCGTGGCGGCGCTGCGCCCTCGCCTCTTTTCTGCTGGCCGGCGCGCTCGCCGCGCCGCTCGCCGCCGCCACGCCGCTGCCCGCCGCGCCGGCGCGCTGGCTCACCGACGAGGCCGCGGTGCTTTCGCCGTCGGCCGCTTCGGCGATCGACGCGCGGCTGGAAGCTTTCGAGCGTGAGCAGGGGACGCAGGTCCTGGTGGCGCTCTTCCGCCGCCTGCCGCCGGACGAGGTGCTGGAGGACTGGACGCAGCGGGTCGCCCAGGCCTGGCGGGTCGGGCGGTCCGACCAGGACGACGGCGCCGTCCTGTTCGTCTTCGTCGACGATCGCCTGCTGCGCCTCGAGGTCGGTTACGGCCTCGAAGGGACGCTGACCGACCTAGAGTCGCGGATCATCCTCGACGAGACGCTGGTCCCCTTCCCGCGCCAGGGGGACTGGGACGGCGGCATCGCCGCGGCGGCCGATGCCATCGTCGCGGCGGTGCGCGGCGAGTATCGACCGACGCCGGGTGCGACTCCCGCCGGCGAGAGCTTGCCGATCGGCTTCTTGATCCTTCTCTTCTGCGTCGTATTCGCGTTGGCGCTCCTCTCGCGTCGCGCCCGCTGGCGAAGAGGCCGGCGCGGGGGCGGTGGTGGTTTCGGTGGCAGCAGCTTCGGTGGTGGCGGCTTCGGCGGCGGCGGCTTTTCGGGTGGCGGCTTCTCCGGCGGCGGCTTTTCGGGCGGCGGCGGCAGCTTCGGCGGCGGCGGCGCGTCGAGCCGCTGGTAAGCAGCGTCCCGCTTCAGGCCAGCTCGCGCGCCACTTCGCCGAGGATTCCGATCGCCGCGTCGAGCTGCGCGTCGCTCACGTAGGGAGCCGGCCCGAGCCGCAGCGTCTCGCCGCGGTGATCGCAGAAGACACCGCGCGCTTCTAGGCCCCGCCGCAGCTCCCCGGCGCGCGGGCTGTCGAGCGCCAGGAACCCTCCCAGGCCGGCGAGCGGCGTGCGGGTGTCGCGGCGCACCAGAGCCGGCGGCAGGTCGAGGGCGTCGAAGCCGCTCGCCAGCCGGCCGACCTGGTGCTGCGAGACGGCGCGCAGCAGCTCGTCGGAGAGTTCCCGCTGGTCGAAGTAGTCGAACACCCGCGCCGCGCGGTAGTGGGCGGTCGGATCGTAGGTCGCGCCGGCAAAGCGCGAGGCGGGCGTCCCCCAGGCGACCCCGGCGCCGGTGTGGCGGGCCGCCAGGGCGTCGAACTCGGCGAACCAGCCGGTGAGGCGGGGGCGCAGGTCGCTCGGCGGCGGCAGGCGGAGGAAGGCGTTGCCCTCGCCCAGCTGCAGGTACTTGTAGCCCCCCCCGACGACGTAGGCGTTCTCGAGCCCCAGCTCGGCGAGGCGGAACGGCATCACCCCGACGGCGTGGTAGGCGTCGACCACCAGCGGCACGCCCAGGCGCGCACAGCGCTCGGCGAGTCCCCCGAGGTCGGGGACGATGCGCGCCGTCTCGAAGAGGACCGCCGAGACGAAGACGACGAGCGTCGCATCGTCGAGCCGCGCGGCCAGACGTTCGGCGAGCGTGTCGACTTCGTCGACCCCCTCGCGCACCACCTCGAGCGATCCGTCCTCCTCGAGCCGCGCCAGTTGACGCCGCAGGGCGTGGAACTCGCCGGCCGTCGTGACCACCCGGCGCCGGGCGGGGAAGGGGAGGGCCGAGACGAGGCGGACCAGCAGGTCGTGGGTGGCCGGGCCGAGAGCGATCTCGCCCGCCGGGTCGCCGAGGCGGCGTCGCAGCCCTTCGCGCACCCGCTCGGCGCGCGCGAAGGCGTGCTCCCACTTGTGGTCGACGAAGCGCGCCGCGTCCTCGGCCGCCTCGAGCTGGCCGGCGAACGCGGCGTCGGGCCAGGCCTGGTGCGAGTGGCCGGAGAGCAGCAGGCGCTCGCCGACGCGGAACCGCGTGTAGTCGCCCGCCAGCGCATTGGGGGACGCCGCGAGCGCCGCGAGGTCGAGCCTCACAGCTCGCCCCGGATCGCCCACAGATCGGGGAAGAGCGGCTGGAAGAGGGTGCGGCGCAGGTAGTCGGCGCCGCTCGAGCCGCCGGTGCCGGGCTTGACGCCGATCGTCCGCTCGACCATCTTGACGTGACGGTAGCGCCACTCCTGCAGCCCTTCGTCGAGGTCGACCATGCGTTCGCAGATCTGCGCCAGGTCGCCCTGCTCGCGGTAGATGGCGATCAGCGCCGGGTGGATCGCCTCGGTGAGCGGATTCGAGGTGGCGCGGTCGCGCGCCAGCAGCGACTCGGGCATCGGATGTCCGTTGCGGTGCAGGTAGGCGACGAAGTGGTCCCACAGGCTCGGCGCCGCGAGGCGCTCTTCGAGGCGCCGCCGCGCTTCGCCCCCCTCCGGATGGAAGCCGAGCATCCGCGCATCGCGGTGGCCGAGCAGAAACTCGAGCTGGCGAAACTGCGGCGACTGGAAGCCCGAAGCCTGGTCGAGGCGGTAGCGGAAGGAGAGGAAGGAGACCGGCGTCATCGTCTCGAGGATGTCGATCTGCGCCACCTGGACCTTGAGGATGGTCAGCACGCGCCGCAGCGTGGCCTGGACGGCCGGCAGGTCGTCGGCGTCGAGGCGCGCGGCGAGATGGTCGAGCTCGTGCAGCATCTGCTTGAACCAGAGCTCGTAGACCTGGTGGATGACGATGAACAGCATCTCGTCGTGCTCGGGGCCGGGGGAGACCGGCTGCTGGCAGGCGAGCAGGTCGTCGATGCGCAGGTAGCTGGTGTAGGTGACCGACATGGTGGCCGGCAGGCTACCGGCGGCGGCCGGGGGTGGTCAACGGCGCGCCGCGCGCCGTCAGAGCTCGACGATGCGGTCGCGGGCGAGCAGCCAGAGCTCGAGCCGCGGCGGGCGCGCGGCGGCGAAGGCGGCGGCGACCGCGGCGCCGTAGAGGCGCAGCTGCGGGCCGTAGGTCGCCACCTTCGCCGCCTCCGCGGCGGCGTCGTCCACCCGGTCGCTCTTGAAGTCGGCGACCACCAGCTCGCCGCTCGCCGGGTCGCGGTAGAGCAGATCGAGGGTGCCGATCCAGCCGTCGAGCGGCGGCTCGGTGACGCCGACTTCCGGCGCCGTCGGGGAGGCGAGCAGCAGCGGCAGCTCGCGGGCGAGCACCGCGGGCTCGAGCTCGAGCCGGCGGCGCCAGAGGTCCGAGGCGAGCAGGCGCTCGAGGTCCCGCTCGAGCTGAAGCTGCGCCGCCGCGTCGGGCGGCGCCGCGC
>JAIOJQ010000017.1 GCA_019911865.1 Thermoanaerobaculia bacterium | reverse complement strand
TTGCGTTCCAGGTCCGGCACGGTCGCGTCCGGTGCCGGCAGCCCGACCGGGAAGAGGATGTACGGCTTCTCGTTGTCCGGCCTGCCGAGGATCCGGTTGAGGAAAGCCATCGGGCTGGGCGTGTGGGTCAGCGTCACCAGCCCGCCCTCGTGGAGCGCGGCGATGAACAGGCCGCAGGCGATGCCGACGCTCTCCTTGACGTAGTAGTTCTTGATCTTCGTCCCGTCGCCGCGCGCTTCCCAGATCTCGGCGAAGACCACGACCAGCCAGGGGGCGATCTCGAGGAACGGCTTCCTCCAGTCGGTGCCGAGCGGCTCGAGCGCCGCGAGCCACTCCTCGGACATCCGGCCTTCGTAGCTCGCGCGCTCCTCGGCCTCGGCGGCGATCCGGATCTCGCGCTTCACCGTCGGGTCCGAGATCGCGACGAAGCGCCAGGGCTGACGATGCGCGCCGGAGGGAGCGGTCGCCGCGGCGGCGATCGCCGCTTCGATCACCTCGCGGGCGACCGGCTCCGGCGAGAAGTCGCGCACGCTGCGCCGGGCCGCCAGGCGGTCGCGGCAGGCACGTGCGCGGCGGAGCCGCTCGTCGGCGGCGAGCGGCTCGATGTGAAAGGGGATCCTGGGCGCGGGGCTCACCGCGCGACGATAACGCGCCCGCTCCTCAGGGGCTCACCAGCGACCAGTTGCGCGTGGTCCCGGAATCGACGCCGTCGCGGAAGATCAGGTCCGACACGATGTCGAGCACCGCGACGGTCGCCGAGCGCGCCGGCAGCGTCAGCGTGAAGCCGTTGCCCGCGACCGGCACCGTGCCGGCCGACCCGAGCGGCGACGCGGGCGTGAAGCGCCAGAGCGCCGCCGGACCGGCGACCGCCACGGCGACATCGACGTCGACGTCGCGCGCCGCGGTCTCCTTGTTGAACAGCAGCACGTAGAGCTGGTCGGACGGACCACGCACGGCATAGGCGCCGACCTCGTCGAGATCGGAGGAGAGAGTCGAGACGCTCTCGCCGGCGACCCGTGATCCGGCGCCGTCGTAGTCGAGGAAGATCCGGAACGAGTCCTCCGTCCGGGTGCCGGTCTCCGGCACCACCCAGCGGGTCGCCAGGTCCACCCCTTCGCGGCCGAAGATCGCCAGCACCTCGGCCTGGGCGAGTGCCGCGGAGGGGGCGTCGTCAGCCCCCCAGGCGTACTCGGTGATCGCCAGCTTCGTCCCCGGGCAGGCCTCGGCGATCCACTCCTTGAGCCGCGGGACGAGCCGCACGTTGGCGCCGATCCACGACTGCGAGACGTAGGTCGGCGAGTCGAGCTCGCGGATCGAGTCGAGGCGGATCGCGGCGAACTCCTCGCCGCCGAAGGCCTCGCCGCTCTGCGGGTAGTAGTGCACGTCGAGATAGTCGACCAGCCGCACGCCGGTCTGCTGCTGGTAGGCGCAGACCCGTCCCAGGTACCAGCGGGCGAACGGCTCGCCGCCGTGCGCCTGGCGGTCCGGGCCGTCGGTGCAGTCGCCCTCGGCGTCCGCCGCCGAGGTCCAGAGGTCGCACCAGCCCCAGGTGTCGGGACCGAGGATCTCGATGCCGGGGTGGCCCGCCTTGACCACGATCGCCACGCTGCGCCCCCGCTGCCAGACCTCGTCGTAGGTCGCCGGCGCCGGGTGGATGTCGGCGTGGGTGGAGTTCCACAGCATCGGCTCGTTGTCGAGCGCCGCGAAGCGGACGCCGCCGCCCCCCGCCGGCCCGACCCGCGTGGCGACGAAATCGAGCCAGGACTCGACGAAAGCGGCGCCGGCCGGGGTCGACGTGGCGTCCGGATCGTTGCCGGTGATGCGCCCGTCCGGCGAGCAGAAACCGGTGGTGTTGACCGCCGGGTCGCACAGGCCGTTGCCGGCGTCGGGCTGGCACCAGTCGGGGGGCGGCGCCGGGAAGTAGCTGCACTCGTCTTCGAGCTGCGGTCCGTAGAGCGCCTGCGAGAAGCTCCAGCGCCGCTGCCGGTCGGGGCCGGCGACGCGCCCCATCGACGGCAGCGTCAGCACGACGTCGGCGCCGGCGGCCCGCGTCTCGGTGACGAAGCGGTCGGCCTCGGACCCCTGCGGCAGCGGTGGGCTGCCCGCGCTCTTCGTGTAGTTCTGGTAGAACCAGTCGAAGGCGCTGTTGTCGACGTCGAGCTGCCAGTGATAGCGCGTCGTGCGGTTGCCCCCCCAGCGGTTGACCGGGTAGCCGACGTCGGCCAGCTGCGTGGCGCTGGCGAAGTTGACCCCGTAGACGTGATCCGAGACCGGTCGCCGTTCCGCCTGCGGATCGACGGTGACGGTGATCGTCCCCGGCGGCGTCGGATCAGCGGCGAGGCGAACGGGTAGCGCGACCAGCGCGGCCCACCCGATCGCGGCGGCGATGCGGCGCGACATGAGGTCCTCCCGATGGATGCCGGGCGACGCTAGCAGGGGCCGCCCGAGGCCGGCGTGAAGGAGTTCACCGCCCCCGAGGCGTCAGAGGTCGACCGGCGAGTCGCCGACCAGCAGGCGCGGGGTGGTCGGCGCCGGCACGCCGCCGGCGCGCTCGAGGGTGAGCGCCACCCCCGACGTGCCGGCCGGCATCTGCGCGTCGACCAGGGCGCCGCGCCCCGCGGTCACCGCGAAAGAGCCGCCGCTGTAAGGCAGACCGTCGACCAGGAACCAGACCTGGTACTCCCGCCCGGCCGGCGTCGGAGCGAGGCCCGCGACCTCGAGCTGCCAGTGCTGATGGTCGGCGGCGACCCACAGCCGGCCGCGCGCCGTCGGCTGGGGGGAGGTGCCCGGCGGGCGCAGGTCGAAGACCAGCGCCGCTCGCGCGGTGACGAAATCGCGCTGGCGCTCGAGCTCGGCCACCGCCGCCGCGAGCGTCTCCCGCTCGGCTTTCGCTGCCGCCTCGAGCCGGCCTACTTCCGACTCGAGCCGCGCCAGGCGCACCTGCGCCGAGGAGAGCTCCGAGGCGAGCCAGAACGCGGCGAACCCCAGGCCGACCGCGGCGAGCGCGAACAGGGCCGCCAGCGCC
>JAIOJQ010000218.1 GCA_019911865.1 Thermoanaerobaculia bacterium | reverse complement strand
CGAGCGGCCGGAAGCTTGCGCCGGCGAGGATCAGGACGCGCCGGTGATCCACGCTACGGCCGAGCCGCACTCGAAGCCGTCCGCGAACAGCGGTTCGCCGGGGGCGGGGAACGATTCGACGAAGCGCCCGAGCGGTCCGATCTCGGCGACCAGCGTGTCGCTGCCGCCCCACGCGAGCCCGTTGTGCGCCAGCAGCTCGGCTTCGCTGAACGGCGGCACGCAGGCGCCCAGATGCTGGTCGAGCGCCGCCAGCCAGAGGTTGGCGATGATCCCCTGCGCGACCGTGTGCGGATGGATGCCGTCCTCGACGAACGCCGCCATGGTGCCCGACTGTCCGGCGATGCCGTTGAGGTTGATCGCGACGTTGCCGACCAGCAGACTGGCGCGCGGCACTGTGTTGGTGCCGAACGCCGCCTTGCCGAAGGCGAAGAGGTCGACGAAGGCGAGATTGCGGTCCTCGGCGAGCTGGCGGACCCGATTCGAGAACTCGGCCAGCACCGCCGTGACGCGATCCCGGTTAATAGCGTCGGGAAAGAGCAGCTCGACGGCCGGCGTCGAGCCGAAGTCGATCGCATTGGCGACTGCGATGCGATAGCTCGAGTTCTCGAGCGGCGTGATCAGCGTGCCGAGATCGGCGATCGAATCGTCGAGATGCGCCTCGATCTGCTGCGGCGTCCACGCGCCGTTGTAGATCGCGTTGTACGGATAGCCATTGTCGTTCGGAGGATAGCCGGGGCGGAAGTCGTTGTTGCCGATGAAGACCACCGCGTGGGTGACGCCCCGCACGATGCCGCCGGCGAGCCCGGTGTGCTGCCCCTGGGCGATCGCGGTGTCGGTGTCGGCGCTCGAGCGCGCCCAGTTGTCCTGGTAACCGGTACGGCGCGGCTCCCCCCAGGTGCCGCCGGGCTGGCCGGCCTGGGCGGCGGTGGGGCCGACTTCGACGCCGCGCTGCTCGACCAGCAGCTCGAGCCAGCTGCGGGCATAGGCGCCGAAGTTCTGGTCGTCGTACTCGTCCGTGAGGCTGTCGCCGATGGCGCCCAGCCGATCGATGGACTGCGCGCTGGCCGGCAGCGCGAGGCTGGCGGCCAGCACCGCGATCGCGAGGACTCCGCTCGGGCGTCGCATGGTGCGCCGAGTCTCGCGGTCAGCCCGCCCCGCGGTCAAGGGAGGGTTTCGCCGGCGCTCAGCTCGCCCGCTCGGTGGCCCAGGACTCGAGCAGGCCGCAGGAGGTGCAGCGCCAGTTCTCGACCCGGTAACGACGGCGGCCGCGCAGGCGCAGGATCCGGAGGATCCAGAACTCGGGCTCCCCCTCGATCCAGATCACCGGCTGCAGCATGTTGCGCCGGTCGGCCAGGCTGTAGCCGACCTCCATCCGGGCGTCGCACTTCGGGCATCGATGCGCCTTCATGGCCTGCCTTTCTCCGGACCCGGCCGGCGGACGCGCTCGCCGGGCAGACGCCCCGCCGCGGCGAGCGCGCGGCGCAGCAGAAACTCGATCTGGCCGTTGACGCTGCGCAGTTCGTCGGCCGCCCACCCTTCGAGGGCGGCGTGGACGGCCGGGTCGAGCCGCAGCAGGAAGGCCTTCTTCTCCGCCAAGCGATCCCCGTCAGTAGAGCGAGCCGGTGTTGACCACCGGCGTCGTTGCACGGTCGCTGCACAGGACGACCAGCAGGTTGGAGACCATCGCCGCACGGCGCTCGGCGTCGAGCTGGACGATGTTCTGCTCCTCGAGCCGCGCCAGCGCCATCTCCACCATGCCGACGGCGCCGTCGACGATCTTCTGCCGCGCCGCGATGATCGCCGAGGCCTGCTGGCGCTGCAGCATCGCCTGGGCGATCTCGGGCGCGTAGGCGAGGTGGCTGATGCGCGCTTCGAGCACGTCGACGCCCGCCTGCTCGAGCCGGTCGCGGATTTCGTGGCGCAGCTGCTCGGCGATGTCGGCCGTCGAGCCGCGCAGCGACTTCTCGTCCTCGGCGCCGTGCGAGTCGTAGGCGTAGCGCGTCGCCAGGTTGCGCAGCGCCGCCTCGCTCTGCACGTGGACGAAGTTCTCGTAGTCGTCGACGTGGAAGACCGCCTCGTAGCTGTCGACCACCTTCCAGACCACCACCGCGGCGATCTCGATGGGGTTGCCTTCCTGATCGTTGACCTTCAGGTGGCCGGTCTCGAAGTTGCGCACCCGCAGCGAGATCCCCCGCTTGGCGTAGAAGGGGTTCGCGAAGCGCAGGCCGGGGCGGCGTTCGGTGCCGCGGTAAGCGCCGAAGAGGGTCAGCACGCGCGCCTGGTTCGGCTCGACCATGAACAGGCCGATCAGCAGGACGAAGCCGAAGACGCCAGCGAGCAGCCAGCCGACGATGAACAAGGGGTCTGCCGCCTGGACGGCGAGGACGAAGCGCCAGATCGCCACGCCGACGGCGGCCAGCAGGAGCAGCAGCATCGGGACACCGGGCAGCGAGCGGGCGGGACGTTCCAGGATCGGGGCCATGTCGAGTCTCCTCCTTGAGGTATCGTAATGATATCACTTCGATATGCAACGTCAAGCCCCCGACCGCCGCGGCCTTAGGATCGCGCCGTGAGGGCCCTGATCTCGATCGACCCGACCACCGGCACCGAGCTGGCGCGGCGGCCCGAGCACGCGCCGGCCGAGCTCGAGGCGCGCCTGGCGCGCGCCGCCGCGGCCTTCCCCGCCTGGCGCCGCACACCGGTTGCCGAGCGGACGGCGCGACTCACCGCGATCGCCGCCGGGTTGCGGGCGCGGCGGCGCGAGCTGGCCGAGCTGGCGGTGCGCGAGATGGGCAAGCCGATCGGCGCCGCCGAGGCCGAGGTCGACAAGTGCGCCGCCACCTTCGACTGGTACGCCGGCGAGGCGGCGCGAATCCTCGCCCCGCTCCCGGTCGCCGTCGAGGGGAGCGAGTGCCGGGTCCGCTACGACCCGCTGGGCGCCATCCTCGCGGTGATGCCGTGGAACTTCCCCTACTGGCAGGCGGTCCGCTTCGCCGCTCCCGCCCTGGCGGCCGGCAACGTCGGGCTGCTCAAGCCGGCCTCGAACGTGACCGGCTGCGCGCTGGCGCTCGAGGAAACGCTCACTGCCGCGGGGCTGCCCGCCGGTGTCTTCCAGCTCCTGCTGGTGCGCGGTGAGCGGGCCGCGACGCTGGCCGCCGACCCGCGTATCGCTGCGCTGACCCTGACCGGCAGCGAGGCCGCTGGCGCGGCGGTCGGCGCCGTCGCCGGCGCCGCGCTCAAGAAGGTCGTCCTCGAGCTGGGCGGCGCCGATCCCTTCCTCGTCCTCCCCTCGGCCGACCTCGCCGCCGCGGCGCGCGCCGCGGTGGCCGCGCGGACGGTCAACAACGGCCAGTCCTGCATCGCCGCCAAGCGCTTCTTCGTGCACGCCGCGGCGTGGGACGGCTTCGTACCCGCCTTCGTCTCCGCCCTCGCGGCGTTGCGCGTCGGCGACCCGATGGATCCGGCCACCGAGCTAGGCCCGCTGGCCGGCGCGGCGCTGCGCGACGAGCTCGATCGCCAGGTGCGCGCGAGCCTCGGTGGCGGCGCGACGCTGCTTGCCGGCGGCCATGCGCTGCCCGGGCCGGGGTTCTTCTACGCCCCGACGGCGATCGCCGAACCGCCCGCCGACTCGCCAGCGGCGCGCGAGGAGCTGTTCGGCCCGGTAGCGGCGATCTTCCGCGTCGCCGACCTCGACGAGGCCCTGACGCGCGCCAACGACTCCCCCTTCGGCCTCGGCGCCGCGGTCTGGACGGGCGAGCGGCACGAGGCCGAACGCGCCGCCGCGGAGCTCGAAGTGGGCACCGTGCGGGTCAACGGCGTCGTCGCCTCGGATCCGCGCCTCCCCTTCGGCGGCGTCAAGCGCTCCGGCCACGGCCGCGAGCTCGGTGAGTGGGGGCTGCGCGAGTTCGTCAACGTCAAGTCGGTGCAGCTGGGAGGGGAATTGCGATGAATCGCCGCGCCACCGTCGGGCTCGCCCTGCTGCTCCTGCCGCTCGCCTCCGGCACCCGCGCCGAGGTCTACCGCCTCGAAGGGCGGCTCGCCGACGAGACCGCGGTGGTCGAGATCCACGGCCTCGAGCGCGCCGTCGCCGACACCGCGGCGCGCGCCGCCTGGCAGGCCCTGGTCGAGGCGCCGGGACGGCTGCGCGCCCTCGAGCGCGCCTTCGTCGACGCCGCCGGCGGCAAGGTCGCTCCCGGCGACGAGCGCTGGGACCTGCTGGTGCGGGCCGACGCCTTCTGCCGCTGGAGCGAGGGGGTGGTCAGCCCGCTGGGAGGCCGGGTGCTGCGCGCCTGGGGAGTGCGCTTCCCGGCGCCGGGGCGGCCGTCCCCCGACGTTCTCGCCGACGCCACCGCCTCGGCGCGCTGCGACCGTCTGGCGCTCGACCCGGTCGACCGCCCAGCCGAGCTCGAAGGGCATCAGGTCGACCTCGCTGCCGCTCGCCTGGACGATGTTCGCCCTCGGCGCCGGCGCCGGACAGATGCGCCTCGGCTCGCTGCGCGGCGACCCCGGGGTGCTCTGGGCCCTCGGCGGCGGCGCCGGCGAGCCGGTGCTCGCCGTGGTCCACTGGACGACGATCGGCACGGACTGAGAGGAACCCGTAGCCCCCATGGTAGTTGCCGACTCCGATCCCGACACGCCCCGCCCGCCGGCGGTGGTCCTGGTGCGCCCGCAGCAGGAGGGCAACGTCGGTGCGGTGGCCCGCGCGATGGCCAACATGGGCCTCGTCGAGCTGCGCCTGGTCGAGCCGGCGGTGCCCGTGGGTCCCGTCGCCCGCGCCTTCGCGGTGCATTCGGCCCACGTCCTCGACGAGGCGCTGCGCTTTGCCGACCTCGACGCGGCGCTCGCCGGCTTCGGCCGCGTCGTGGCGACCACCGCGGCACGCGACCGCCTCTGGCCGCAGCAGCTGGTCTCGCCCCGCGAACTGCCCGCCCGCCTGGCCGCCGATCCGCCCGGCACCGCGACGGCGCTCGTCTTCGGTCCCGAGTCGTCGGGGCTGACCAACGACGAGCTGTCGCGCGCCAGCCTGCTGGTGCGCATCCCGGCCGCGCCGGTGCAGCCGACGCTCAACCTCGCCCAGGCGGTGCTGATCGTCGCCTGGGAGCTCTTCCTCGCCCGCGACGAGGCGGCTCCCGGTCCCCTCGCGGGCGACCCGCGGGCCACCGCCGAGGAGGTCGCCGGCTTCGGCCTGCAGCTCGAGACGCTGCTCGCCCGCATCGGTTTCGCCCGCGACTCGACGATCGCCGGGGTCGAACGCGACTTGCGCCAGCTGCTCGCCCGCGCCACGCCGACGCGCCGCGAGGTGCGCATTCTGCGCGGCATTCTGCGCCGCGCCGACCACGCCCTGCGGCGCGGCGCAGAATGC
>JAIOJQ010000217.1 GCA_019911865.1 Thermoanaerobaculia bacterium | reverse complement strand
CTTCGGCACGGCGGCCGGCCGTCGGCCGCCGTGCCGAAGGCGCCGAGCGCGGCGAGCCGCTGCCGCTTGACCAGCAGCAGCAGCGCGCGCTCGAACGACTCCGAGACGAGCTGCATCAGGTTGAGCGCCACAGTGGCGGAGGCGAGGCCCGAGCGCAGCTCGCCGAAGACGCGCTGCAGCCGTCGCACGCCGGTGTCGGAGATCGGTGGCAGGGTTCGTCGCTCCGTGGCCGGGGCGCTGAGCAGGTTGAGCAGGCAGGCGAGCACCGTCTCGGTCTGCCCCGGAACGGCGGCCGCGGCGCCCGAGCGATAGGCCGCTTGCAACCCCTCGGCCGAGTCGACCAGGACGACGAGGCGGGAATCGACCTGGGCGGCACCGAGCAGCGACAGCGCCTCGGGGTCGAGAGCGTTGGCGCGCGTGTCGACGAGCAGGATGTCGGAGTCGTCGGGCCCGCCCGGCTCGGAGGCGCGGCCGAGGGCGACGCGGCGCAGCCGGGCGCGGCCGATCAGGCCGTCGCGCAGGGCGTGGAAGAGCTCGCGGTCGGGGGTGAGCACGCGGATTCCCGGGCCGGCGGCACCCGCCGGCTGCGGCTCCTCGATGAGGCTGTCGATCGCCGCCTCGGTCGCCTCGGCGACACCGAGCGGATGGCCGTGGCGGTCCCGCTCGTCGAAGATCCGCGCCGCCTCGAGCAGCACGACGTTGGCCGGCAGCTCCTCCTCCGGCAGGAAGTCGGTGGTGGCCATGCCGATGTCGTCGATCGGCCGCAGCTCGTCGAGGGCGAAGTCGAAGTTGCCGCGATCCCAGCTCAGGACCTTTTCGACCGCCAGCTCGAGCTGCCGGCGGACGGTGCTCTGCAGGGTCGGATTGTCGATCGCGCCGGCCTCGAGCAGCAGCCTGCCGAGCGAACGCTGGCCGCCCCCGGCGGCCTGGCGCGCCATCGCCGTCTCGAGAGTCGCGGCGTCGATCCGCCCGTCGGCGAGCAGCAGCTCCCCGAGCCGGGGAGCACCCGGCGATCGAGCGGCGATCAACGAGCCGTCATGGAAGCCGAAGCGGGCCTGTTCGCCGTCGCGTTCGAGTTCCAGGGTGCCGGTGCGTTTGCCGAGATGGATGAACTGGATGACATCGCCGACCGCGACGTCCTCCAGGCTCCCCGAGATCGACATCGAGCGAGACTCTAGCAGCCCTCCGCGTCACCGGCCGACGGCGTTTGCCGGCCGGCAAAGAACGGGCGGTCGGAAGCGGGCAGATTCCCTCCGACTCGGATCGCATCCCGGAGGTGACCATGTCCGACCAGACGTCCGCTCCGTCTCCGCCGCCCGAAATCCCGCCGCTCGGCCAGCGCCTCTTCGACCGGCCGTTCCTGCTGCTCGGCGCGGGCCTCGTGGTGATGTTCCTCTTCTACACCGGCTGGGGGATGTGGGAGATCCTCAGCCTGCCGGCCGGGACGCTGCCATGAAGGGGGACGGCTCGGAGCTCATCTCGGGCCTCGTTCCGGCCCGCGGCGTCTGGTGGCGCCCGGTCAACCGGCAGGAGCGCCTCTGGGTCACCATCGCCTTCGTCTGGTGCATGGTGCTCTTCGCCATGATGCCGCTCTGGCACTTCAAGGGCGGCCAGAACCCGACCGGCATCCGCACGCGGGTCGAGCCGATGGCCTTCGGCGAGCGGGTGATGCGCTTCGTCGAGGAGTACAAGATCGGCGAAGAGAACGGCATCCCCCTGGTCGCCCCGCCGCCAGGCGCCGACGTCTACCTGCTCGGCCAGATGTGGCGCTGGTACCCGTCGCTGCAACTCGAAGAGGGCAAGACCTACACGTTCCACCTGTCGGCGCTCGACGTCAATCACGGATTCGGGCTCTATCCGGCCAACATCAACATCCAGGTGGTGCCGGGTTACGACTACGGCCTGCGCATCACCCCCAACAAGCCCGGCGAGTACCGCATCGTCTGCAACGAGTTCTGCGGCGTCGGTCACCACAACATGCTCGGTCGCATCGTCGTCGTGCCCTCCGGGGGCGCGGCGCAGGCGGCCGCCGGAGACCCGTTCACCCGCGAGGAGGAGATCCGATGAATGCCGAGACCCCCGCTCCCGCCGGCGCCATCGGCCGCCTCGCCGCCCGCCTCTGCCCGGTGACCGGGATCCGCATCGACCGCGGAGCCGATCTCCTGGTGCGCTGGAACGCGGTCGCCGCGGTGGTCTTCCTGCTCGTCGGCGTCGTCGCCGCGCTGCTGCTGGCGCTGACCCGCTGGCAGGCGGTGCACCTGTTGTCGCCGGTTTGGTACTACCGGATCCTCACCGCGCACGGCCTCAACATGCTGATCTTCTTCATCATCTTCTTCGAGATGGCGGTTCTCTACTTCGCCGGGCCGATCCTGCTCGGCGCGCGCCAGCCGGCGCCGAAGACCGGCTGGCTCGGATTCGGCCTGATGCTCGCCGGAGCCCTGCTGGTCAACTTCGTGGTTTTCTGGGGTCGCGCCGACGTCCTCTTCTCCTCCTACGTGCCGCTGCGGGCGCATCCGCTCTACTACCTCGGCATCATCTTCTTCGCGGTCGGCGCGCTGATCGCCGTCGGGCTGTTCTTCGCGGCGCTGGTGGTGGCCCGCCGCGAGAAATCGTACGAAGGCTCGATGCCTCTGGTCACCTACGGCGCGCTGACCGCGGCGATCATCGCGGTGATCACCCTGCTGCACGGCGCGGCGATCTACATTCCGACCTTCTTCTGGTCGCTCGGCATCGGCAACGTCGATCCGCAGGTCTACCGCATGGTCTTCTGGGGGCTCGGGCACTCGTCGCAGCAGATCAACGTCGCGGCGATGGTCGCCGTCTGGTACCTGCTCGGCGCGCTCACGGTCGGCGGGGTGGTGGTCAACCAGAAGGTCAGCCGCTGGGCCTTCGTGCTCTACGTGCTGTTCATCTCGATGGCCTCGGCCCACCACCTGCTGGTCGATCCGGGCATGGGCGCGGCGTGGAAGATCTGGAACACCAGCTACGCCATGTACCTCGCCGTGCTGGCGTCGATGATCCACGGCTTCACCGTGCCGGCGGGCGTCGAGATGGGCATGCGCCTGCGCGGCTTCAACAAGGGGAAGTTCGAGTGGCTGAAGCGGGCGCCGTGGTCGGACCCCGGCTTCTCGGGCTTCTGGCTGTCGCTGGTCATCTTCGGCTTCATGGGCGGCATTACCGGCGTCACCCAGGGGACCGAGCAGATCAACATCATCGTCCACAACACGCTGCGCGTCCCCGGCCACTTCCACGTCACCGTGGTGGGTGGCACGGCGCTGGCGTTCATGGCGGTGACCTACTACCTGATTCCTCTGATCTTCCAGCGCAAGGTGCGCTTCTGGAAGATGGCGAAATGGCAGCCGTGGCTGTTCGCGGCTGGCATCGCCCTGCTGTCGATGAGCATGACGTTCGCCGGCAGCTTCGGGGTGCCGCGCCGGCACGCCGACATCACCTTCCCGCAGGCGCCGTTCACCCTCGAGTTTCCGCCGGTGGTCGACCTGCTGATGGCCGGCGTCGGCATCGGCGGCGTGCTGGCGGCGACTTCGGTGCTGATGTTCGTCGCCATCGCGGTGGCCTCGGTCTTCTTCGGCGAGCGCTTCGACGCCGCGGCGGCGACCCCGGGCATGGCGGGGGTGCCGCAGGGGGTGGTCCGCCTGCCGCCGCAGGCGCACGAAGCCGAGGCGTCGCACGCCGCGCACGAGGCCGGCACGCCGGGGACGATGATCCTCGTGTTCGTCTTCCTGGCGGTCTTCATCCTCTATTACTTCACCAACTGGAAGGTGCTGTCGATGATCTGGAAGATGGGCTGAGGTGGCGGAGGCGGAGAGGCGACGATGACCCGGACTGCCGCAGCGCGCCCCGCCGAAGCGGGCACCGACTTCGCCGTCGGCGCTTTCCTCGCCTGGTTCGCCGTCACCGCCGGCTGGTGGGCGCTCGCCTTCGTCCGCTTGCCGGCGGCGCCTGAGTGGCTTTCGCGCACGCGCGAGATCTGCTTCGGCACCACCCCCGACGGGCTGCCCGAGCCCTGGGGATGGATGCTGCTGGTGCTGGCGCCGTTGTCGATGCTCACCTTCCTGCTGCTCTTCTGGCACGCCGAGCTGGCGGCCGGCCTCGCCCGCCTGGCGCGCCGGCCGGCGGGCTGGCTGCTGCTGGGGCCGCTCGCCGCCGTGACGCCGCCGGCTCGGCGTGCCAGAAGAGC
>JAIOJQ010000216.1 GCA_019911865.1 Thermoanaerobaculia bacterium | reverse complement strand
TGCCAGGCCGACTCGCGGCCGCCGGCCGATCGGTGTCCGCCCGAGCCCCCAGGCGAGGAGCAGCGCTCCGGCCGACCAGCCATCCCACCCGGGACCGCAGGCGAAGCTCGCCGCGCCGGCCGCCAGGGCTCCGGCGGGTCGCGCCGCGGCCCAGTCGAGCAGCACCCAGGCGACGATCCCCGGCGGGACGAGCAGCAGCGCCAGGGTGGCCGGCGACGTGGGCGCCAGCCACACCCGGTCCAGCTGCGCCGCCGCCTGCGCCGCGAAGGCGAGACCGAACCAGGCCGCCCTTCCGGGCTGCGCGCGGGCGGCCCGCGCCGCGGCCGCGAAGCCGAGCGTGGCGACCAGCAGGAAGAGGATCGCCGCGGTCGGCAGCGGCGAGGTGCGCGGCAGGGCAACGAGCGCTGCGAAGAGGGCAAGGCTCGCCGCCGGCACGATCCGTTCGCGCCGTGGCTCGGTGGCCGCCAGCGGCGCGAGGACCAGCGCCCCCGCCAGAGCGAGGAAGAGGGTCGCGGCCGCTCCCTCGTCGACCTGCCAGCGGGCCACCACGGCGCCAGCGAGCACGAGCGCGGCGGGAGCCGTCAGCGGAGTGAGCCGGAAAGGGGACATGCCGGTCGGGGAGTCTATCGGCGCGCCCGGCCGGTGTTTGACGCCCCCCCCACGCGGGGCTACGATCGCGGCCCGCCATGCTCGCCCGCGAACTGCTCCGCTCCGACCCCGAGCGCGTCCGCCGCGCCTTCGCCGACCGCCGCCAGGAGACCGCCTCGCTCGACGCCTGGCAGGAGCTCGACCGTGAGCGGCGCGAGCGGCTGACCGAGGTCGAGGAGCTCAAGCGACGCCGCAACGAGGCGAGCCAGGCAATCGGCCGCCTGAAGGGCCGGGGCGAGGACGCCGCGGCCGAGATCGCGGCCGTGGCGACCCTCAAGTCCGGCATCGAGGAGCTCGACTCCCGGATCGCGGCGATCGATGCCGAGCTGGCGACGATCGAGCTGCGGCTGCCGAACCTGCCGCACGATTCGGTTCCCCGGGGTGAAGACGAGCGCGCCAACCGGATCGAGCGGCAGGTCGGCGAGCCGCGGCGGTTCGACTTCGCGCCGCAGGCGCACTGGGACCTCGGCCCGGCCCTCGGCATCCTCGACTTCGAGCGGGGCGCCAAGCTCTCGGGAGCCCGCTTCACCGCGTCCTTCGGCGCCGGCGCGGCGCTCGAGCGGGGGCTGGTCGCCTTCATGCTCGACCTGCACGTGCGCGAGCACGCCTACACCGAGGTCCTGCCGCCCTATCTGGTCAACGCCGCCGCCCTTACCGGCACCGGGCAGCTGCCCAAGTTCGAGGCCGACCTCTTCCGGGTCGCCGGCGAGGATCTCTACCTGATCCCGACCGCCGAGGTGCCGGTGACCAACCTGCACCGCGGCGAAGTGATCGACGAGTCCGATCTGCCGGTGCGTTACGCCGCCTTCAGCCCCTGCTTCCGCAGCGAGGCGGGCTCCTACGGCAAGGACGTGCGTGGCTTGATCCGCCAGCACCAGTTCCACAAGGTCGAGCTGGTCCACCTGGCGACGCCGGAGACGAGCTACGCCGAGCTCGAAACGATGGTCTTCCATGCCGGCCGGGTGCTCGAGCGCCTCGGGATCCCCTACCGAGTGGTCTGCCTGTCGACCGGTGACATGGGATTCTCCGCCGCCAAGACCTACGACCTCGAGGTCTGGCTGCCGGGACAGAACGCCTGGCGCGAGATCTCCTCGTGCTCGAACTGCGAGGATTTCCAAGCCCGGCGCGCCGACTTGCGCTACCGGCCCGCCGGGGGCAAGCCGCGGCTCCTGCATACCCTCAACGGCTCCGGCCTGGCGGTCGGGCGCACGCTGATCGCCGTGCTCGAGAACTTCCAGAACGCCGACGGCACGGTGACCGTGCCGGAGGCGTTGCGCCCCTTCGTCGGCGGCCTCGAGCGCATCACCGCGCGACGCACCGTCGGCCGATCCAAGTAGACTCGCCGCCGCCGGAGGGGTGGCAGAGTGGTCGATTGCGGCGGTCTTGAAAACCGCTGTGCCCGCGAGGGCACCGGGGGTTCGAATCCCTCCCCCTCCGCCAGCCCCGCCCTCGCCCCGGCCGGATGCAGCTCCTCACGGTCGCTGCAACTCGAACCCGCTTCGCCGCGAGCGCCGGGGGCAGCCGACGGTAATCCGGGCGCCGGGGCGCCTCAGACGCCCGCGCGGACGAGGATGGGGGTGCCGGTGCGGAAGAGGTGATGCAACCGCCGGGCGTCGTCGGAGGCGACGACCAGGGTGATCAGCGGCGGATGACCGGGCTGGCGGCCCTGCAGGCGCTGCCAGCCGCTGCGCACCGAAGCCGCGAAGCGACGCAGCCAGCCGAGCCGGGGAGCCTCGTCGACCACGAACAGCTGCCAGCCGTTGTCGAGCCGCACGCGGTAGCTCGACGGCTTCTCCCCGGTGCCCGGCTTCTTCTCCGGAGCACCGGCGACCGGCTCCGCCATCTCCTCCTCCTCCGAGTAGGGGCGCAGGGTGGTCGGCGCGATCGTCTCCCGGTCGGCGTCCCCCGGGCCTTCGGTGACCTTCCAGACCGCCGGCACCTCGAGCGCCGGCGGCTCTTCTCCGCCGCCGAGCAGCGGGCGGAACGTGAGCAGCGACAGCTCCGTGAAGGGGACCGTGTTGAGCGCCAGGCCCCGCGCCCTGACCTCGAGTTGCCCGGCGGCGGGATCGAGCACGAGGTAAAGGTCCGGCTTCTTCGCCAGCTCGGACTCCAGCTCGGCGAGCCGCAGGCGGGTCGCGGGAGCCTCCTGCGCCCGCGCCGTAGCGGCGACGAGGAGGAGGCTAGAAAAGAAAAACGCGCGCGCCGGCCGGTACCGTCTTGTAGGCAAACTCGAGGTCCTCGTCCCCCAGCCGGATACAGCCGTGGGTGACGCGCTTTCCGAGCAGCGTCTTGAAGATCGTTCCGTGAATGATGTAGCCGTCGCGCATGTAGAGACCGTAGTCGCCGAGCGAGAAGTCGTCGACCCGGTCGCGCATGCTGCGCGGCGGCTCGTAGCCTTCCTCGATGAACGCCCAGTCGGGCTTCACCCAGACGGGGTCCTTCACCTTGCGCAGAATTTTCAGTTCCCCCTGCGGGGTGTCGAAGACCCACTCCTTGCCGTTGCGCGGATCACGCAGGCGCACGCCCGAACCGGTCGAGCAGAGAGCGTCCCGCACCAGCTCGCCGTTCTTGAAGATTCGCAGCCGGTTGGCGTACGAATCGACGACCACGTAGACCTCGCGACCCGGGGCCTGCGCGGCCAGGCGCTGCTCGGCTCGCTCGGCGCGCCGCAACGCCTCTTCTGCCTCGAGCTCCGGATCGACCGCGATGGCGCGGGCGGCGAAGGGGTCGCGCTCGTAGGAGCCGCCGAACGTGGCGAGGCCGATCGCTCCCGCCACGCTGACGACGGCAGCGCCGGCCAGCGCGAAGAGCAGCGCCCGCAGTGCCGCGGGCAGCCGCCGCGGCGCCATCGCCACGCCTTCGAAGGGGAGCGACGGGCCGGCTCGCGGGACGACGGCCTGGCTGTCCGGCGGTACGATCATGGGCCGATTCTATCCATCGTCCTCAGAACGTCCCGACGATCGTCACCGGCGTGCCGACGCGGGCGCGCGCGAAGACCCGGTCCATGTCCCGGTTGCTCAGCGCCACGCAGCCGTCGGTCCAGTCGCGTCCCTGGCCGCCGTCGCCGTGGATCTCGATCAGGCTGCCGACGCCGGCGCGCGAGGGCACCTGTCCGGTCTTCTTCGCCCACGCGTGACGGGCGCGATCCTCGGAGTTCGGGTAGTCGAGCATCAGTGCCTTGTAGTACTTCGTCCGCCCGGGACCGCGCACCTCGGTGACGCGGTAAGTGCCTTCGGGCGTCGCCTGGTCGCCGGAGTAGATCTTCTGGCGCAGACCCTTGGCGCCGAGCTCGGCCTCGTACGTCGCGATGCGCTTGCCGTCGTGGTAGACGTGGAGCCGTCGCCCGAGCTTGTCGATGACGAAGACCGTCGTCCCGTCGCGACGCGAGCGGGCGATCGTATCGTCGACCATGCGCCGCCACTTGCTCAGGTTCTTCGGATCGCGAAACCGCGAATGCAGGTCGGCGAAACTCGCGTGCACCACGGCGGCGAACTCCCGCGCCTGCTCGGCCTCCGGTATCGCGCGTTCGAACTTGCCCTGGCGGGCGAATCCTTCGGCAAGCTCCCACTTGAGCTGGGCCTGGCGCGCCGCGGCGATCTCGCGACGGCCGACGCCGGCCTCCCGGGATTCGGCCAGGGCCCGCTCGACGTCGGACCGGGCGTGGAAAGCGAGCGCCTCCCAGCGTTCGCCGCGGGAGCGCTCGGCAGTGCGCAGCTGAAGCAGGGACCGGCGGGCCGCGACCATCACGCGACCCCAGGAGGCCTCGATGCGGCCCGGGCTGGCGCGCCAGGCGGGCGCGGTGCGTTCCTGGGCGGTGACCGACTCGGCATCGGCGACCATCTTCTCGAGCAGCCGGGTGGCGGCCGGCGCCTCCTCGCGCAGGGCGTGAATGGCGCGCGCGGCGCTGCGGCGCACCGTCGAGATCTCGAGGCTGGACGTCGTCACGGGATCCCCGGCGCGCGCTCCGATGGCCAGCAGTCCGACGCCGAGCAGCGCCGGAAGGACGAAAAGAAACGACCGGCGGCGCTTGCGCGCCGCCGGCCGGGTCAGTCGGAGTCGGAGTGCGATCAGCACCGACTCCTCAGCTCAGCACTTGATCTTTTCCTTGGCGGCCTGCATGTCAGCCGTCAGGGTGTCGATCGAGGCCTTGAGCGAGTCGGCCTGAGCCTTGGCGCCGAAGAAATCCTCGGAACCGATGGCGCTCGAGATGTTGCCGACCTGCGCCGCGAGGCCGTCGAGGTTGCCCTTCATCGCCTCGAGGTCCTTCTTGAAGTCCTTCGGCTGGCGACGGCAGGCGGCCAGCTCGGTCATCGCCGTGTTGGCGGCGTCGATCGAGGTCTGGACCATGGCGAGCGCCTCGTTGGCGGCGTTCCTGGCCGTCTCCTTGTTGGCGACCGCGGCGTCGGTGGCGGCCGAGGCGGCCTGGCTGGCGGCGGCGATCAGCTCCTTGGTCTTGGTGTAGGAGCGGAAGAGCGCAAACTTGTTGGCCTGCGCGTCGACCTCGGCGGTCACCGCGTTCATCGCCTGCTGCGCCGCATTCCACTCGTCGGCCGCGTAGGTCGTCGCACCCGCCTGCTCGGCGGCCTGGAGGCTCGCCTTGAGTCCGTCGATCTCGACCTGCGGCGGCTTCGCGCAACCGGTGGCCAGCGTCAGCGTCAGCGCCGCAACACCCAACACTGCAAGCTTCGTGTTCCGCATAGCTTCTCTCCCTCCTGGGGGGTCTGCCTGATTCAACTGTGGATTCCGTGCGATGGCGTGTGCAACCCGCGGCCGGCTCTTGGCGGCCGCTCACAGGGTTGCCTGCGGGCGTACTCTAGCACAATCCCCGCAGGCGCTGCCAGGAATTCGTCAGGGCGCGGGCGCCAGGCGAAGCGCCCGCTCGACGACCGCCTCGACGGTGAATCCGAAGTGCGCCGCGAGGTCTTCGGCCGGCGCCGAGGCGCCGAAACCGTCGAGTGCCACGACTTCTCCCTCCGCCCCGACCCAGCGGTGCCAGCCAAAGGGCGAGGCGGCCTCGATCGCCAGCCGGCGGCGGCAGGCGGGGGGCAGCACGGCGTCGCGCCAGGCCGCCTCTTGCGCCGCAAACAGCTCGAACGACGGCAGGGAGACCACGCGCACCCGCCGATCGCCTGCCGCCAGCTGCCGCCCGGCGTCGAGGGCGAGGGCGACTTCCGAACCGGTGGCGAGGAGGATCAGATCGGGCGTGCCGGGCGCCGACTCCCAGAGTACGTAGCCGCCGCGCGCCACCCCCTGGCGCGCCCGCTCGGCCGTCTCGGCGAGCACCGGCAGCTTCTGGCGCGACAGCACCAGGGCGGTCGGACCGTCGCGGCGGCCCGCCGCGAGGCGCCAGGCTTGGACCGTTTCACAGGCGTCGGCCGGCCGCAGCGTCACCAGACCGGGAATAGCCCGCAGCGCCGGCAGTTGGCCGATCGGCTGGTGGGTCGGCCCGTCCTCGCCGAGGAAGATCGAATCGTGGGTAAAGACGTAGACGACCGGCTGGCCCATCAGGGCGGCGAGCCGGATCGCCGGACGCATGTAGTCCGAGAAGATCAGGAAGGTGCCGACGAACGGCCGCAGGGCCCCCGACAGGGCCAGGCCGTTGGCGATCGCCCCCATCGCGTGCTCGCGCACGCCGAAGTGGACGTAGCGCCCCGCCGGCCGCTCGGGCGAGAACGGCTCCTCCCCCTTGATCAGCGTGCTGTTGGACTCCGACAGGTCCGCCGAGCCGCCGACCAGCTCGGGCAGGCGGGCGGCGAGCGCGTTGAGCACCTTGCCGGAAGCTGCCCGCGTGGCGATAGCGGGGTCCGCAGCGGAGAAGTCCGGCAGCGCCTCCTGCCAGCCGTCGGGCAGCCGGCCGGCCAGCCGGCGCTCGAGTTCGGCCACCGCGGCAACCTCCTCGCCGGCGAGCCCGGCGAGCCGTTCGCGCCACGCTGCGTGCTCGGCGGCGCCACGGCTGGCCGCCTCGCGGTAAGGCGCGCGGGCGGCGTCGGGGACCAGGAACCGGGGCTCGGCCGGCCAGCCGAGCGCCTCCCGGGTGGCACGTGCGGCCTCGGCGCCGAGCGGTGTGCCGTGCACCGCGGCGCTGTCCTGACGTGGACTGCCGTAGCCGATGTGGGTGCGCACCGCGACCAGCACCGGGCGCTGCGTCTCGGCGGCGGCCTCGTCGAGGGCCCGCTCGAGCGCCGTCAAGTCGTTGCCGTCGTCGACCCGCAAAATCCGCCATCCCTGGGCCGCGAAGCGCGCCCCGACGTCCTCGCTGAAGGCGAGGTCCGTTGCGCCGTCGATCGAGATCCGGTTGTCGTCCCAGAAGACCTTGAGGTTGCCCAGCCGGTGATGGCCGGCGAGCGAGGCGGCCTCGGCGGAGATCCCCTCCATCAGGTCGCCGTCCGAGGCGACGACCCAGACCCGATGCCCGAACAGCGGCCGGCCGGGCCGGTCGAAGCGGCCGCCGAGCATGCGCGCCGCCATCGCCATGCCCACCGCCGTGGCCAGCCCCTGGCCGAGCGGCCCGGTGGTCGTCTCGACGCCCGGCGTGTGGCCGTGCTCCGGGTGGCCCGGGGTGCGCGAGCCGAGCTGGCGGAAGCGTTCGAGCTCGGCGACCGGCAGGTCGTAGCCGGCCAGGTGGAGCAGTCCGTAGAGCAGCGCCGACGCGTGGCCGCAGGAGAGGACGAAGCGGTCGCGGTCGGGCCAGGCCGGGTCGGCCGGATCGAAGCGCAGCTGGCGGGTCCAGATCAGGTGGGCGAGCGGCGCCAGGCCGAGCGGCGCTCCGGGGTGGCCGGAGGCGGCCGCCTCGACCATGTCGACGGCGAGGAATCGCAGGGTTCCGATGGCGAGCGCGTCGCTTTCGTGGGTCGGCACGGGGCGTTCCTGTCGCGAAGAGGGCCCGACAGCGGGCGGCGCGACTCTACCGGAGGACCCCGGGGTCGATTGCGAACCGATTGCGGATAGAATGCCGCGGTTCCACCGTTGCGGTGAGGTGGCCGAGTGGCTGAAGGCAACGGTTTGCTAAACCGTCATACGGGCCTAAACCTGTATCGAGGGTTCGAATCCCTCCCTCACCGCCACTTCTGATCTTCCCCGGCCCCCGCGGTCCGCGTCCATGAGCACCCCTCCGCCCCCCGTGCGCGTCCGCTTCGCGCCCTCGCCGACCGGCTACCTGCACATCGGCGGCGTCCGCACGGCGCTGTTCAACTGGCTGTTCGCCCGCCGCCACGGCGGCGCCTTCGTGCTGCGGGTCGACGACACCGACACCGGGCGCAACGATCCGCGCGCGCTCGAGCCGATCCTCGACGGCTTCCGCTGGCTCGGCCTCGACTGGGACGAAGGTCCCGGGGTCGACGGCTCGTACGGCCCGTACTTCCAGTCGCAGCGTTCCGAGCGCTACCGCGCCGCGGTCGAGAAGCTCCTCGCCGGCGACTTCGCCTACCGCGACTACGCACGGCCGGAGGAGATCCAGGCCGAGCGCGCCGAGGCCGAAGCTGCCGGCCGCCCCTACCACGCCAGCCGGCGCTGGGCGGCCGCGAGCGACGCCGACCGCGCGCGCTTCGAAGGCGAGGGGCGTACGGCGGTCGTGCGACTCAGTATGCCGCGCGAAGGGGAGTGCCGGATCTCCGACCTGGTCAAGGGCGAAGTGGTCACCGCCTGGGCCTCCGAAGCCGATCACGTCGTCCAGCGCGCCGACGGCACGTTCCTCTATCACCTGGCGAGCGTGGTCGACGACATCGAGATGGCGATCAGCCACGTCATCCGCGCCGAAGAGCACCTGTCGAACACGCCGCGCCAGCTCTGGATCTGGCAGGGGCTGGGGGCCCCCCCGCCGGCGCTCGCCCACCTGCCGGTGGTCGCCGAGCCGGGCAGCAAGGTCAAGCTGTCCAAGCGCAAGCTCGACAAGTACCTGAAGAATCCCGAATTCGCGGCGCTCTACGAGCGCGGCCGGAAAATCGCCGAGCGCCAGGGAATCGCCGTCGCGGCCGACACCTTCAACCCGGTGATCGTCGACTTCTACCGCGCCACCGGCTTCGAGCCCGACGCGATCCTCAACTACCTGATGCTGCTCGGCTGGTCGCTCGACGGCTCGACCGAGATTCTCGACGCCCGCGAGCGGATCGCCCACTTCTCGCTCGAAGGGGTCAACCAGGCCGCGGCGAGCTTCGACCCGCAGAAGCTGATGTCGTTCGAGGAGCGTTGGTTCGGCGCGCTCGCGGTCGAGGAGCGCACGGCGCGCTGTTTGCCGTTTCTCGAGCGCGCCGGCCGGATCGGCTCGCCGCCGTCCGAGGCGGAGCGCGCAACCGCCCGCGCGATCGTCGCGGCGGCCGGCGACCGGATCAAGATCGCCGGCGACGTGCTCGACTACGACGAATTCTACGTCGCCGACGAGGCGCTCGCCTGCGACGAAAAGGCCTTCGACAAGCGCCTGCGCCAGCCGGCCGAGGCCGCGCAGCTGCTCGCCGGGTTCGCGGGCGAGCTGCGCACGACCTCCGCCTTCGACGCCGCCGCGCTCGAGGCGCTCGCCCAGGCCTTCGTCGCCGCGCGCGGCCTCGGCCTCGGCGCCATCGTCCACGCGGTGCGCGTCGCGGTCACCGGCAAGGCGATCGGCTTCGGCCTGTTCGATATCCTCGCGATCCTCGGCCGCGACCGGGTGCTCGCGCGCATCGAGCGCGCGCTCGCCCGGCTCGCCGCCTGACTCCGAACGGATCGCCGACCGCCATGGGCAGCCACTTCATCGCCGACATCGTCGAGGCCGACCTCGCCTCCGGCAAGCACGCGGAGATCCGCACCCGCTTCCCGCCCGAGCCGAACGGTTACCTCCACCTCGGCCACGCCAAGTCGATCTGCCTCAACTTCGGCCTCGCCGCGGCGCACGGCGGAACGACGAACCTGCGCTTCGACGACACCAACCCGACCACCGAGGAGGAGGCGTACGTCCGCGCCATCGAGCGCGACGTCCGTTGGCTGGGTTTCGAGTGGAACGCGCTCTACTACGCCTCGGACTACTTCGAGCAGCTTTACGAGTGGGCCGGGAGGCTGATCGAAAAGGGCAAGGCCTACGTCTGCGACCTGACGGCCGAACAGGTCCGCCAGTACCGCGGCACGCTGACCGAGCCCGGCCGCGAGAGCCCGCACCGCGGCCGCAGCGTCGAGGAGAACCTCGACCTGTTCCACCGCATGCGCGCCGGCGAGTTCCCGGACGGCTCGCGCACCCTGCGGGCGAAGATCGACATGGCCTCGGGCAACCTCAACCTGCGCGACCCGGTGATGTACCGGATCCTCCACGCCCCGCACCATCGCACCGGCGAGAGCTGGCCGATCTACCCGACCTACGACTGGGCGCACGGACAGTCGGACTCGATCGAGCGCATCACCCACTCGGTCTGCACGCTCGAGTTCGAGGACCACCGGCCGCTCTACGAGTGGTTCATCGCCGAGCTCGGCATCTTCCCGTCGCGCCAGATTGAGTTCGCGCGCCTGAACGTCACCCACACGGTGCTGTCGAAGCGCAAGCTCCTCCGCCTGGTGGGCGAGAAGGCGGTCTCCGGCTGGGACGACCCGCGCATGCCGACCATCGCCGGCCTCCGGCGACGCGGCTACCCGCCGGCGGCGATCCGCGACTTCTGCGACCGCATCGGCATCACCAAGCAGGAGAGCGTGGTCGAGCTGGGACTGCTCGAGCACTGCGTGCGCGAGGAGCTCAACCGGGTGGCGCTGCGCCGCATGGCGGTGCTGCGCCCGCTCCGGCTGGTGCTGGTCGACTGGCCGGAAGGCCACTTCGAGGAGCTCGCGGCGGTCGACAACCCGGAGGACCCGGCGGCCGGCACGCGCCCGGTCCGCTTCGGGCGCGAGCTGTGGATCGACCGCGACGATTTTCTCGAGGATCCGCCGAAGAAGTACTTCCGCCTCGCCCCCGGACGCGAGGTGCGGCTGCGCTGGGGCTACGTCGTCCGGTGCGTCGAGGTGATCAAGGACGCCGCGGGCGAGGTGGTCGAAGTGCGCTGCACGCACGACCCGGCGACCCGCGGCGGCGGCACGCCGGACGGCCGCCGGATCCAGGGGACGATCCACTGGGTGGCGGCTGCCGATGCGGCCGATGCCGAGGTCCGCCTCTACGCGCCGCTGTTCCCCGATACCGACCCCGAGGCGGTGCCCGAGGGGACCGACTGGATCGAGCGCCTCGACCCGCAGTCGCTCGTCACCCTCGCCGGCTGCAAGGTCGAGCCGGCCCTCGCCGCCGCCGCGCCGGGCGAACGGGTGCAGTTCGAACGGGTCGGCTATTTCGTCGCCGACGAGCGCGATCACCTGCCCGGCCGCCCGGTCTTCAACCGCATCGTCACGCTGCGCGACACCTGGGCGAAGGTCCAGCAGCAGGCGGCCGGCAAGGGCTGAGCGAGAAGCCGGCGGAGCGCCGCGGAACGGGCGTTCGCCACCCCTCCGGTTGACCGCGAGCGCTGCGATCCGCTAAGGTGCCGCGGTCCTGCTGGGAGGTCGTTCAATGGTAGGACATGCGGCTCTGGACCGCAGAATCGGGGTTCGAGTCCCTGCCTCCCAGCCAATTCGAAAGTCCCCGGTCCCTGTCGACCGACCCGCCACGCCGGCCCCCGGGCCGGCGTCGCTGTTTTCCGGCCCGCCCGGCGACGCGCCAGCTCAGGGAACCAGAAGGCTCCAGCGCCCGGTCGAGCCCGACTCGAAGCCGTCGGTGAACAGCGAGCCCGGCCACTCGAAAGCACCCAGGTCGATCGCACCTTCCGGGAGCCGTGCCGGCGCCGGCGAGCCGGGCAGCGCGGCGCGCGACGGCGGCTCGAAGGCCGGCGGAAAGAGTGGCCCCGGGAAGGGGAAGCCCGGCGGGCCGGGCGGCGACGACGTCCCGGCGTCGTGCATCGGGCTGCCCGCACCGGGACGGAAGTCGAAGCCCGCCACGTTGCCGAATCCCGGGTAGGTCCCCGTGATCGTCCCGTTCCACTGCGCCGGCACGACCGACCCGGTCTCGACCCAGTTGTTCGCCCCGGCGATCTGCTCGCCGTCGGTCCAGCAGCGCTCGCCGTCGTCGGCGCGGACCATGCCGACGACCCCCGCCGGCTCGGTGTAGAAGACGTTGTTCGACATCTCGATCGACTGCAGGTAGCCGAACGGCCGGAAGACGTGCGAGCCCGCGCCGACGCCGGTGCGCACGAAGGTGTTGTTGACGAAGCGATAGCGGCCGCGGGTCGAGTTGGCGCCCCCGTCGTCGCAGCGGATGTCGCTGCCGACGCGGACGAAGAAGAAGGCGCCGTCGAACGGTCCCTGGGGCCCGGGCGGGTCGTAGGGTTTGTGGATCAGGACGTTGCCGACGACGTCCGAGTGTTCGCGGATGCCCGGCGGCGGCGAGACCGCCCCCTCGTCCGGGCCGATCAGCTCCAGCAGGTGATAGCGCGCCCCTTCGATCCAGTTGGAGTGGATCTCGTTGCGCTCGGCGCGCGACTTGACCGCGTTACCGCCGGTCGTGTCGTGCAGGTAGTTGTGGCGCATGCGGAAGACCGACCCCGGATGGGCGTTCTGGTCGGTCGTCATGTAGACCATGTGCTGCGTCGAGCCGTTGCCGGCGCGCGCCAGTTCGCTGAACTCGAGGGTCAGCGAGCCGGAATCCTCGTCGGCGCCGAGCAGCCCGTGCGCCGGGCAGTCGTGGATGTAGAGATCCCGCAGCACGACGTCGTGCGCATGGTGGTAGACGCAGCGGAAGCTGCCGCCGCTGATCTCGAACCCCTCCAGGACGAAGTGATCCGACTGGATCTCGACCGAGTTGGTCCCCCCCGCGATCGCCGGCCGCAGCCCGGCGCCGTCGCGCACCCCTCGCACGACCACCGGATCGGCCGGCGTCCCGTCGTTGTCGAACGGGAAGACCACGGGCTGATACGTCGCACCGCCGTCGACCAGCACCAGGTCGCCGGGACCGAGCAGCCCGACGACCTGGTGGATCTGCGTGTAGGTGCGCGTTGGCCCGACCAGAAACGTCTCCGCCCCGAGCGAAGCGGCAAGGACGCAGGCGGCTCCGACCGACAGGACGATCCGGGAGGCATGCATGCGGCGAGCTTCTCCCGAAACCGCACCCGACTCCAATGCAACATTCGACGTTCTCGGGCGAGCCGCGCCCCGAACCGCCCGTCTCACGGCATTTCGACCGCTCCGGGGGTGCAGGTGGCGCCCCGGGGGGCGCCGGTCTGGTCGGTGGCGGGGCAGTTCGCGGTCACCGCCCCGACGAGGGCGGGGTTGCCGGGCGCAATCACCGGCGTCGGGCCGCCCATCCAGCCGAGGGCGCCGAGCTGCGGGGAGAGGAAGGTGGTCGACGCCGCGCAGGCCAGCTCGTTCTGGCCGCCGGCGTTCTGCGGCGGCCACTGGAAGGTGGCGCTGCCCGGGTGGGTGACGTTGCAGCTGGTGTTCTCCCAGACGAATACCTTGGTGTTGTCGGCGATCAGGCTGTTCGACACCGCCACGTTCTGGCCGCCGGCGATGGCGCTGGCGAAGGAGAACTCGCCGGAGTTGTGGTTGCGCGCGATCGTCACGTTGCGGAGCGTGCCGGTCATGCCGCTGGCGATCGACATGCCGGCGCCGAGCGAAGTACGCGCCTGGTTGCCCGCCACCGTCGAGTTGACCATCGTCAGCGACTGGCTCCCCGGGTTGGTCCAGACGAACAGGCCCCCGGCGCTGCTCGCGGTGTTGTTGGCGATGGTCGAACCGACGATGGTCAGCTGCAGCCCCTGGAGGTAGAGGCCACCGGCCTGCGAGTCGTCGCCGGCCGGGCTGAAGTTCCCCAGCACGCTGGTGCGGTCGATGGTCATCGGCCCGACGCCGTCGTTCGAGACGCGAAACATTCCCGCGCCACGGGCGTTGGCCGTGTTCGCCGAGATCATCACGCCGCACAGCCCCACCGTCTGGCTGGCGCCGTCGACGTAGATCGCCCCGCCGTTGCCGCCGTTGCCCGGATTGCCGCCGTTGCCGGTCGCCGCGTTGCGCTCGAGCAGCGAGTTGAAGACCAGCAGCGAATGATCTTCCACGCCGAGCGCGCCGAGCGCGCCGCCCGACGAGCAGCGATTGTCGGTGAAGCGGCTGCGCAGGATCGTCGTCGTCCCCTGACCGAAGGCGTAGATCGCGCCGCCCGCGACGTCCTGCCCGCTCGCCGGGCCGCGGTTGCCGGTAAAGACGCTGTCGAGGATGCGGAGGTTGGCGAAACTGTCCTTGAAGATCGCGCCGCCGCCGCTGGCGACGGTGTTGCCCGGCAGGTGGGCGGTCGAGCCGGAGGCGAAGGTCAGGTTCTGCAGCGTCACCGTCGGCAGCGGCGTCGTCCCCCACGGCGGCCGGATGCCGAGAATGCGCGTGCTGCCGCCCCCCGAAAGCGTGATCCGCCCGCCGCCGTCGATCACCAGGTCGTCGTCGATCACCTTCTCCGCCGTCACCACGATCGTGTGCGGCGCGGCGCCGCAGGCGAAGCGGATGCGGCCGTTGTTGGCGGCGAGCGCGGCGTCGAGCGCCGCCTGGGTGCAGCTGGCCGGCGTGCCGCTGCCGACCGTGGTGGCGCCGCTCATGTCGACCGGGCCGAACGGCGGCAGGCAGATCGCCCGCGGGTCGACGCCGCCCGGCAGCGCCGACCAGTGCCAGGGGGTGCCGGATTCGAAGCCGTCACGCAGGAGCAGGCCCCCCTGGGCCGCGAGCGTGGCGGGGCTCGCGAGCCCCGCCGCGACGACCAGGGGGAGCGCGCGGCGAAGAAAGTGGCGGTTGGTCATCGAACGGAGCTCCGTAGCGGAATTTCGCCCGACTCTACGCAGGGAGCTACCGCGCTCCTGTGAGCTGGCTCACCGCCCGCGCCGCGCTCAGGCGAAAGCGAGGGCGAGGAGGGTCTTCTGCTCGAGACCGTGGGCCTTGGCCGAGCCGGTGGCCGGCGAGGCGGAGGCCGAGCGCTTGACCGAGCGGACGCTGCGGCCGCGCGCCAGGCGGTCGAGGATCGGGTCGACGTGGAAGAAGGCGCCCATGTTGGCCGGCTCCTCCTGCACCCAGAGCACCTCGCGGGCTCCGGCGTGGCGTTCGAACTCGGCCACCAGCTCGGCTTCCGGGAAGGGGTAGAGCTGCTCGATGCCGACGATCGCCACGTCGGCGGCGCCGCGGCGCCGCCGCTCGGCGCGCAGCTCGTGGAGGATCTTGCCGCTCGCCACCAGGATCCGGCGCGCCGCCGTGACCTCCTCGTCGGGCAGCACGGCGGCGAAGCGCGGCCGGGACAGGTCGGCGAGCGGCGAAGCCGCATCGGCGTGGCGCAGCATCGACTTCGGCATCATCACCACCAGCGGCTTGCGCCAGCGCCGCAACGCCTGGCGGCGCAGCAGGTGAAAGTACTGCGCGGCGGTCGACGGCTGGCAGACCTGCCAGTTGTCCTCGCCAGCCAGCTGCAGGTAACGCTCGAGGCGCGCCGAGGAGTGCTCCGGTCCCTGCCCCTCGAAGCCGTGCGGCAGCAGCAGGACGAGGCCCGACAGCAGCTGCCACTTGTCCTCGCCGGCGGCGAGGAACTGGTCGATGATCGTCTGGGCGCCGTTGCCGAAGTCGCCGAACTGCGCTTCCCAGAGCACCAGTGCTTCCGGATAGTCGCGCGAGAAGCCGTACTCGAAAGCCATCGCCGCCGCTTCCGAGAGCGTCGAGTCGTAGACCTCGAAGAACGCCGGCGCGCGCGCCACCTCGGCCAGCGGCGTCCATTCGCGCTCGGTCTCGGTGTCGATGAGCACGGCGTGGCGGTGGCTGAACGTCCCCCGCCGCGTGTCCTGCCCGGTGAGCCGGACCGGTATGCCGGCGGCGAGCAGTGTGCCGAAAGCCAGCGCCTCGGCGGCGCCGTAGTCGATCGCCTTCTCGCCGGCTCCCATCCGGCGGCGCTCCTCGAGGAGTTTCGCCACCTTGGGGTGGACATGGAACTCCGCGGGCACCCGGGTCACCGCCTCGGCGAGGGGCGCGAAGCCGGCGACCGGCAGTCCGGTGTCGACTTCGAGCGAGGGGTCGTGGAGTCCGCCTCGGTAGCCGTCCCAGTAGGCGGGCAACTGGCGCAGCACCGGCGCGCGGGTGAGCTGCGCCGCCTGCTGCTGCGCCTGGCGCAGCTCCTCGCGGAAGCGCTCGGCGTGGGCCTCGATCGTCGCAGCGGGCACCTCGATCCGCGCCGCCCAGCTTCGCCAGAGCGGCGGCAGCTCTTTGATCCGCTTGTAGAGCAGCGGCTGCGTCACCGTCGGATCGTCGACCTCGCTGTGGCCGTGGCGCCGGTAGCCGATCAGATCGATCACCACGTCGTCGGCGAAACGGGTCCGGAAGTCGATCGCGAAGCGCGCCGCGCGCACCACCGCCTCGGGCTGCTCGGCATTGACGTGGAGAATCGGCACCGGCAGCCGGCGCGCCACGTCGGTGGCGTAGCGGGTGGCGCCGTAGGCCTGCGGCTCGGTGGTGAAGCCGATCAGGTTGTTGACCACGACGTGGACCGCGCCGCCGATCCCGTAGCCGGGCAGGCCGGCGAAGTTGAGCGCCTCGGCGGCGATCCCCTGGCCGGCGAAGGCCGCGTCACCGTGCATGAGCACCGGCAGGACGGCGCGTCCGGACGCATCGCCGGCGCGCGCCAGTTTGGCTCGCACGCGCCCCATCGCCACCGGGCAGACCGCCTCGAGGTGGCTCGGATTGGAGTTCAGGTGGAGGCGGACAGCGCGGCCGGACGGAGTGCGCCGCGTCCCGGTGGCGCCGAGATGGTACTTGACGTCGCCGGAGCCCAGGACACTGCGCGGGTCGAGCTCCTCGAAGCCGGCGAAGATCTCGACCGGGCTTCGCCCGATCACGCCGTGCAGAACGTTGAGCCGGCCGCGGTGGCTCATCGCCAGCATCGCCTGCTCGGCGCCCTGCTCGGCGGCGTCGTCGAGCAGGCGGGTGAGGAACGGGACGAGCGCCGTCAGCCCTTCGAGCGAGAAGCGCTTGTAGCCGGTGTAGCGGGCCTGGATCGACTGTTCGAAGACGTCGGCGAGGAGCAGCTCCTGCAGCACGCGGGCGCGATCGACCGGCGGTTCCGGCGCCTCGAAGCGCTCGGCGATCCACTTGCGGCGCTCGGCGTCGGGAATGTGCATGAACTCGATGCCGATCGGGCCGCAGTAGAGCGCGCGCAGGCGCGCGGCCTCCGCGCCGCCGGCCGCGAGCTCGCCCACGCGGGCCGGCGCGAGGCGGCCCAGCGGATCGAGGTCGGCTTCGAGGTATCCCCAGCGGCGAAAGGAATCGAGCAGGGTCGGATCAGCGAGCACCGCGCCCATGAACGCCGGAGCATATCGCGCCCGGCCACACTCAGGCCGGCAGCTGCGCCAGGATCCGCCCGGCGATCTCCCCGGCATCCTCGATGCAGGCGTTCATCGCGACGCCGCGGTAGGACTGCCCGGTGAGGTGCAGACCGGGCCACTGCGCGAGGCCGCGTTCGAGGCAGGCGAGCCGGTCGAGGTGGCCCACCGTGTACTGGCTGATGCCGAGCGGGTGGCGGAAGACCCAGGCGTGCTCGGGCTCGACCGCGATCCCCATCGCCCGGCGCAGGTCGCCGCGCACCTGCGCCAGCAGCTCCGCCTCGGGCAGCAGGGCGGCTCCGGGGTCGAGGGCGCCGCCGATCATGGCGCGCACCAGCACCTTCCCCTCCGGCGCCCGGCCGGGGAAGATCGACGAATCCCACAGGCAGCCGAGGATACGCAGGCCCTCGCCGTGCGGCGCCAGGAAACCGAACCCCTGCGGAGCGCCGCCGATCGCCGCCGCGTCCCAGGCGAGCGCCACCACCGCCAGCGACGCCGAGGGGATCTGTTCGAGCGGCGCCGCCAGCTGCGGATCGAGGGCGGCGAGCACCGGCGCCGAGCGTGCCGCCGGCTGGGCGAGCACCACCGCATCGGCCACCAGCGCCTCGTGCTCCCGAGTTTCGACCCGCCAGCTGCCCGGCGCGCCATCGACCGGCGCGAGACCGGTGAGCGACCGGTCGCACTCGACCGCGCCGGCGAGCTCGCGCACCAGGCCGTCGATCAGCGTCTCGATGCCGTCGCGGAAGGAGGTGAGCGTCCCTCCCGGCCCGGCTGGTCCCCCCGGACGGGAGAGCTCCGGCGCGTCCTCACCGCGGGCGCGCAGCTCGGCGAGCCGCCGGCGTGCCGCCCGCCGCTCGCGGCCGCGCGCCAGCATCGCCCGGACCAGACTGCCGTGCCCGGCCTCCATCGCCGCCATCTTCGGAAAGGCGGCCGCCAGCGACAACTGGCGCGAATCCCCGGCGAAGACTCCCGAGACCATGGCGCCGACCAGCACGCGCGCCGCCTCGGCGCCGATGTGGCGGGCGGCGAAGGCGTCGACCGTCTCGTCGAGGCCGGCGGGCTTCGGCCGCGTCCACGGCTCGCGGAGCACGCGCAGGCGAGCGGGCAGCGACAGCACCGACGAGGTCAGGAACGACAGCGCCCCCGAGGGGAGGAGATGGAGCCGTCCGCCGCGCCAGAGGTAGCGGCGCGCCGCCGCGGCATCCGCCGGCTGGAGCTGTCCCCGCAGGCCGAGGCGGTCGACCAGCCCGAGCGTCGCCGGCACGTTGTCGAGAAAGCCGTTCGGCCCCCACTCGACGGTGTAGCCGGCCTCGTGCAGGGTGCGCAGGTTGCCGCCGATGCGCGGCGCGCCCTCGACGAGCCGCACTTCGATCGGCCGCCCGGCGGAGCGCGCGCGGTCGCGCACCGCCAGCGCCGTCGCCAGCCCCGCGACTCCGCCCCCGACCACCACCACGCGCCGCGTCATCGCCGCATCTCCGTCACACCGTGCGCGAAAACACCGGCCGGTTGCTCTGCCGCTTGGCCTCGAGGTAGCGATCGAACGCCATGCAGACGTTGCGCACGAACAGGCGCCCGCCCGGGGTGACGGCGAGCCGCCCGGCGTCCTCCTCGACGAAGCCGGCGGCGCGCTCCTCGTCGAGCGCCGCTAGCGCGGGCGCGAAGTAGGACTCGAAGTCGATGCCGAAGCGCTCACCCGCTTCGGCCTTGGAGACCGAGAAGTTGCACATCAGCTGGCGGATCACCCACTGGCGGATGCGGTCGTCCTCGTCGAGCCGGTAGCCGCGCTGGATCGGCAGCTTGCCGGCATCGAGGGCGGCGCGCCAGGTCGACAGCTTGCGCTCGTTCTGGAAGAACGCCCCCTCGACCTCGCCGATGCCCGAGACGCCGAAGGCGACCATCGTCGAGGCCGGCTTGACGGTATAGCCCATGAAGTTGCGGTCCAGCCGGCCGGCGCGGGCGGCGCGCGCCAGCTCGTCGCTCGGCAGCGCGAAGTGGTCCATGCCGATCGGCTCGTAGCCGGCGCCGACCAGCGCCGTGAGCGCCGACAGGTAGAGCGCCATCTTGTCGTCGCGCTGCGGCAGGGTCGTGGCGTCGATCCGCTTCTGGTTCGGCCGGATCCACGGCACGTAGGCGAACGAGTAGAGCGCGATGCGGTCGGGTCGCAGCTCGATCAGCCGGTCGAGGTTGGCGCGGAAGCTCGCCTCGGTCTGCATCGGCAGGCCATAGACGAAATCGAGGTTGATCCCCTCGCCGAAGCCGACGTCGCGCGCCGCCTGCACGAGGTCGCGCGTCTCCTCGAAGGTCTGGCCGCGGCCGATCGCCAGCTGCACCTCGGGGGTGAAGTCCTGCACCCCCATCGAGAGCCGGTTGAAGCCGAGCCGCGCCAGAGTTTCGAGCTGGGCGCGCGATGTCACCCGCGGGTCGACTTCGATCGCCATCTCGGCGCCCGGTGCGAAACGGAACCGCGCCGCCACGTGCTCGTGCAGCTGCGCCAGCTCGTCCGGCTCGAGGTAGGTCGGCGTGCCACCCCCCCAGTGCATCTGGACGACCGAGCGGCGCTCGCCGAGCGGCTCGGCGGCGAGCGTCACCTCGCGCTCGAGATCTCCGAGATAGGCCGCCGCCACGTCGTGGCGGGGCGTCGCGATGACGTGGCAGCCGCAGTAGCTGCAGTGCTTGCGGCAGAAGGGGATGTGGACGTAGAGCGACAGCGGCTCGTCGGCCCCGCGCTCGCCGGCGCGGCGCAGGTGGGCGAGGTAGTCGTCCGGACCCACCCCTTCGTGGAACTCCACCGCGGTCGGGTACGAGGTGTAGCGCGGGCCGGGGCGGTCGAAGCGCCGCACCAGCTCGGGGTCGACGTGGAAGAGGGGCTCGCTCATGCCGGAACCTCCCGGAGGGTTCGCCGCGCGGTGCGCGCGTGGACGTGGTCGATCAGCAGCGCGACCTTCGCCGGGTCGGTCTCGCGCTCGATGCCGTGGCCGAGGTTGAAGACGTGGCCGGGCCCGGAGCCCGCCTCCTCGAGCACCTGGTCGATGGCCTCGCGCAGCGCCGCCTCGGGGGCGAACAGTGCCGCCGGATCGAGGTTTCCCTGCACGCCGATCTGCGGGCCGAGGACTCGCCGGGCGCGCGAGAGCGGCAGCCGCCAGTCGATGCCGACCACCTCCACCGGCAGGCCGGCGACGTCTTCGAGCAGCGTGGCGCCCTGGTTGGGGAAGTAGATGCGCGGCACGCCGGACGACGAGAGCGCTTCGAGGATCCGCCGCACCGCCGGCAGAGCAAAGCGGCGGTAGTCGTCGGGGCCGAGCAGGCCGGCCCACGAGTCGAACAGCATCAGGGCGCGGGCACCGGCACCGACCTGCGCCCGCGCATAGTCGATGGTCAGGTCGGCCAGCAGCTCGAGCAGCTGCCGCGAGGCTTCCGGCTCGGCGTGCAGGAACGCCTTGGCGGTGATGAACGACTTCGAGCCCCGCCCTTCGACGAGGTAACAGAAGAGGGTCCACGGCGCGCCGGCGAAGCCGATCAGCGGCGTCCGCTCCGGCAGCTCGCCAGCCAGCGCGCGCACCGTCTCGAGCACGTGCGGCACCGCCTCTTCGGCCGGCCGCCAGCGCAGTGCCTCGACGTCGGCGCGCGAGCGCACCGGGCGCTCGAGCACCGGTCCGGGCGCGAAATCGAGGCCGAGGCCGAGCCCGTCGAGCGGCGTCATGATGTCGGCGAAGAGGATCGCCGCGTCGAGCGGGAAGCGGCGCACCGGCTGCAGCGTCACCTCGGTGGCGAGTTCCGGCGTGCGCATCATCTCGAGGAAGCTGTGCCGCTCACGCAGCGCCCGGTACTCGGGCAGGTAGCGGCCGGCCTGGCGCATGATCCAGACCGGCGTGTGCGCCGCGGGCTGGAGCCGGCAGGCGGCGAGAAACGGCGGCAGGTCGCCGGTTGCGGAATGCGGATCCGGCTGCTTCATGTCACTCCTCCGCGAGCCAGCGCGCCGCCTGCGGCGCGTAGTAGGTAAGGATGAGATCGGCGCCCGCGCGCTTGATCCCGAGCAGGCTCTCGAGCGCCACCCGCCGCTCGTCGATCCAGCCGTTGGCGGCCGCCGCCTTGATCAGACTGTACTCGCCGGAGACCTGGTAGGCGGCGACCGGCACCCGGAAGGTGTCGCGCACCCGCCGGACGATGTCGAGGTACGGGCCGGCGGGCTTTACCATCACGACGTCGGCCCCCTCCTCGATGTCGAGGGCGACCTCGCGCAGCGCCTCGTCGGAGTTGGCCGGGTCCATCTGGTAGGCGCGCCGGTCCCCGAAGGCGGGCGCCGACTGCGCCGCGTCGCGGAACGGACCGTAGTAGCCGGAGGCGTACTTGGCGGCGTAGGCGACGATCGGCGTGCCGACGAAGCCTTCGCCGTCGAGCGCCGCGCGCAGCGCCGCGACCCGGCCGTCCATCATGTCCGACGGCGCCACCGCGTCCGCGCCGGCCCGCGCGTAAGCGACCGCGGCGCGCGCCAGCAGCGGCAGCGTCTCGTCGTTGAGGACGTGGCCGTGGTCGTCGAGCACGCCGCAGTGACCGTGACTGGTGTACTCGCACAGGCAGACGTCGGCCCACACCTGCAGGTCGGGCAGCGCGCCCTTGAGCGCGCGGATGGCGCGCGGCACGATGCCGTCGTCGGCCCAGCCGGAGCTGCCGGTTTCGTCCTTGCCCTCGGGAATGCCGAACAGGATCACTGCCGGCACGCCGAGCGCGTGACCGCGCGCGGCCTCTGCGAGCAGCTGGTCGATCGACAGCTGTTCCACCCCCGGCATGCTGGCGACCGGATTGCGCACCCCTTCGCCCGGCACGACGAAGAGCGGCCAGACGAGATCGTCGGCGGCGAGCCGGGTCTCGGCGACCATGCGCCGCCAGGCGGGCGTGGCGCGCAGGCGGCGGGGACGGGAAGCGGGAAAGCTCATCGGGGAGATCCTCCGGCGACGGTGGGGATGCGGGAGACGAGGGCCGCGGCGGTCGCCGCGACCAGCCCGTCGAAGGTGGCAATCGAAGCCTCGGCGTCGGCCCGCCGACCGAGCGCCGCCAGGGCGGCGCTGGTGGTCGGTCCGATCGAGGCCACGGCGAGGCGGGCGAGCAGGTGGCGGAAGCGGTTCAGATCGAGCGCCCGGGCGAGCGCCTCGGCGGCCGAGGGGCTGGCGAAGGTCACCGCCTCGACCTCGCCACGATCGACTTGCGCCGCGCAGGCGGCCGCGTCGACGGCGAGCGGGAGGGTGCGGTAGGCCTCGACGCGCTCGACTCCGGCTCCCGCCTCGAGCAGGCCGTCGGCGAGCGTCGCCCGGGCGCGGTCGCCGGCCGGAAAGAGCACGCGGCTGCCGGCACCGAGCCCGGCGACGCT
>JAIOJQ010000215.1 GCA_019911865.1 Thermoanaerobaculia bacterium | reverse complement strand
GGCCACCTGGGCACCGCGGGCGCACGTCACCGCGGTGCGCGTGCTCGAGGAGGGCGAGTCGGCCGAGAGCGAACCGCTCGCCGCCGGCCTCGCCGCGGCCGGCCTCGGACCCGGGCGCTGCGAACTCGAGTTCGCCGACGGGCCGGTCGCGCGCACCCTGCTCGACCGGGCGCGCGACGGCGACTTCGACCTGCTCGCCGCCGGCCGCCGCGGCCTCTCCGCCTGGCAGGGGCTGCTCACCGGCAGCGTCTCGGAGAAGCTCCTCCTGCTCTCCCCCTGCCCGATCCTGCTGGCGAACTGACGGCGGCGCCCCTGCCGGGGTGGCGCCCGGGGCAAGCGTTGCGACTGGTGAAGTCCGGCCAATCCCCTGCCGGGGTGGCGACCGGGCGTTGGCGACAAGTCGTCGCGATGGGTGACGTCGGCCGAGCCCCTGCCGGGGTGGCGCCCGGGGCGTTGGCGACTGGTCGTTGCGTCGGGTGACGTCGGCCGAGCCCCTGCCGGGGTGGCGGCCGCGCCGGGGCGCTTCCGGTCGGCCGTCGCTTCGGTCGGTACCCCGGATTGATTCAGATAAAGACCTCTGGAGGACGGGGACCCCCCGCCACTTCGCGCCGTCCGACCGGAAGCGCCCCGGCTCCCCACCGGTGGCCCGCCTCGGGGCTCTCCGGCAGGGAAGGCCCGCCTGCCAGGCCCTCACGGCTCCCACCAGCCCTGTCCCTTCTTTGTCTTTCCCTTCTATGGAGCCTTTGCCTTTGCTTTTGCTTCTGCCTTTGCCTTTAACAAAAAGGCTCTGTCTTTCTCCCCCCTCCCCACCCGTCGATCCATCTTGAATTACGCCCTGTTTACGCTAAGGTCGGGGCATGGACCCGACGCCGCCTCCGGGGGCTCCGCCACGCGATCTCGGTTCGGGCCGGCGCCCGTACCAGTCGCCCGGGGCGCGCAAGGAGCAGCTGCGCCGGCGCACGTTCCGCCACGGCGGCGGCGCGGCGGCGCCGCTCCCCTACGCCGAACTGCGCGCCGCCTCGGCCTTTTCGTTCCTCGACGGCGCCTCGCTGCCCGAGGACCTCGTCGCCCGCGCCGCCGAGCTCGATCTGCCCGCCGTCGCGCTGGTCGACCGCCACGGCGTCTACGGCGCCCCGCGCTTCTGGAAGGCCGCCCGCGCCGCCGGCCTGCGCCCCCTGGTCGGCGCCGAGCTCCCCCTCTCCCCCCCGGCAGGAGAAAAGGGGACAGGCAAGAAACTCGGAGAAAAGGGGACAGGCAAGAAATCCACCCAAAAGGGGACAGGCAAGGAAACCGGAGTTTTGTTGCCTGTCCCCTTTTCTCCGGGGGGGAGGCTGACGCTGCTGGTCGAGTCGCGGGCCGGGTACCGCGGCCTCTGCCGGCTGCTCACCGCCGCGGCGCTCGGCCGTCCCAAGGGGGAGCCGGCGATCGGCTGGCAGGCGGTCGCCGAGGCGGCCGCCGGGCTGCACGTGCTGACCGGCGGCCGCCTCGGCGACCGCCTGCCAGCCGATCGCCGGCTCCCCCTTGGGACGGCCGAGCGCCGCGGCGGTGAGCAGCCGGCAGAGGCCGCGGTACCCGGCCCGCGACTCGACCA
>JAIOJQ010000214.1 GCA_019911865.1 Thermoanaerobaculia bacterium | reverse complement strand
CAGCCGACCCGCCCGGCACCGCCCCCCCCCAATGGACGTCTTTGCCTTTGCCTTGCGTCTTTGTCTTGAACAGAAGGCCTTGTCTTTCCCGGCGCCCCGAAGTCAGCTGCCGCTCGGCCGCAGGAGTTCGGCGAGGACGGGGTTGGAGAGCAGGAAGCCCTCGGGGGTGAGGCGCAGGCGGTCGCCTTCGAGCTCGACGAAGTCGGCGAGGCGGGCGATGCGGCGCTCTGCTTCGTCGCGCGGCACGCCGGCGGCGGCGAGCAGGGCGAGGTCGATCCCCTCCTCCAGGCGCAGGCCGAGGAAGACCCGCTCTTCGGCCGCATCGGACTCCATCGCCTCGACGGCGAGCGGGTCGGCGATCCACGCCTCGAGGTCGGGCAGGTGGCGGAAGCGCCGGCCGTCGACCGACGAGTGCGCCGCCGGGCCGAGGCCCAGCCAGTCGCGGCAGCGCCAGTAGCGCAGGTTGTGCCGGCACTCCTCCCCCGGCCGGGCGAAGTTGGAAATCTCGTAGTGCCGGAAGCCGGCCGCTGTCAGGCGCTGGCGCATCGCCAGGTAGCGCCGGCGCTGCGCCTCGTCGCCGGCGAACAGGCGCGGCCGGGTGCGGCGCAACCCGTCGATCTCCGAGCCCGGGTGCACTTCGAGCAGGTAGAGCGAGATGTGGTCGGGCGCCAGGTCGATGGCGCGGTCGAGGGAGGTGGCGAAGCTGCCGTCGGTCTGCCCGGGGATGCCGACCATCAGGTCGATCGACAGGCGCGCGAAGCCGGCGCGGCGCGCCGCGTCGACGACCGCCGCGGCGTGCGCGGCGTCGTGCCGGCGGCCGAGCAGGGTGAGCTCGCGGTCGACGAACGACTGGATGCCGATCGACAGCCGGTCGACGCCGGCGGCGCGCAGACCGGCGAGGCGCTCCGGCGTGAGGTCCGACGGATTCGCCTCGGCCGTGATCTCGACACCGGGGGCGAAGGGGAAGCGGCGGGCGAGGTGGTCGAGGATCCCGCCGATCTCCTGCGGCTCGAGCAGCGACGGCGTGCCGCCGCCGAGGAAGATGGTCGAAGCCGCGCGGCCGTGCAGGGCGGTCCAGCCGTCCATCTCGGCGTGCAGGGCGGCGACGAAGCGGTCCATCCGCCCGCGGTTCTCCCCCACCCGGTAGAAGTCGCAGTAGCGGCAGCGGGTCCGGCAGAACGGGACGTGGAGATAGAGGCCGAGATCGGGCGGCGCGGGCTCGCCGGCGGCGCTCGCGCTCACGCGTCGCTCGCCGGCGCGCGCCAGTCGAGCAGCAGCCGCTCCAGGCGCTGGCTGCGCCCGCTCTCGACCAGCTCGGCCACCATCTCCCGCGCCCCCGGCGAGAGCCAGGAGAGCACCGGCAGATTCCCCTCGCGCGCCAGTGCCGGCACGTCGAGCGGCGTCGCCTCGAGGTGCCGGGCGGAGGCGAGCAGCGCCTGGCCCTCGGCCTCCGAGCCGCCGAGACGCAGGACGAGGTGCCCCGCCTCGGCGAGCGCCGTGGCCAGATCCCGGTTGCGCTGCGAGCGCGGGGTGCGCGGCGCGCGCGGGCGCGGAACGCGGGTCTCGAGACCGAGCTCCGCGGCGAGGCGGACGAACTGTCGCTCGTCGGCGACGTCGCCGTGGAAGATCGCCTCCCAGTGCTGCTCGCCGGCGCGATCGGCGAGGCGCCGGCGGTCGAGCGGCGTCAGCTCGACCGGCAGACCGGCGACCAGGCGCCGGCCCGCCACGGCGAAGGCCTCGAGCCAGGGGCGCCAGCTCTCCGGCGTCGCCGAGAGCCCGGGCAACAGCGGAAAGGCCACCGGAACCTCGAGCGGCAGCGAAGCCGCGTCCGCCGACGACGCGGCGCCGAGCAGGAAGGCGAGCGCGTCGACCCAGCGCGAGCCGGTCGCCGCCGGCTCTCCCGCCTCGTCCCAGGTCAGGTGGACGATTGCCGAGCCGCCCGCCCGCTCGAGATCGAGCACCCAGCGCTCGCGCCGGGAGCGCAGCGCCCGCGGCACCGGCGGCACGTAGCAGGGGTCGGCG
>JAIOJQ010000213.1 GCA_019911865.1 Thermoanaerobaculia bacterium | reverse complement strand
GACGCCGCGCCGCACGCGCGCGCCGTCTGCCTCGACCTGCTGCGCGCCAAGCTGGAGGCACAGGACCGCCGCGCCCCGTTCCCCTACTCCGATCACGCCCTGTGCGAGCGCTGCGCGACGCTGCTGGCCACCCTCGACCTGGCGGGTGCCGCCTGTGGCGCTCTCGGCCGCGAGCCCCTGCCGCCCGGGGTGCGCCAGCGCCTGCTGGCGGCCGCCGACGCCGGCTGAAGCGAGCGCCGGGAACCTTTTCACGTCCTCCTGTCTCTCCCCGGATGAGAGCCGCCCGCCGGGCGGACCGTGCAACTGCCTGACCCGGAGAGACGAGAGCGCCATGAAGGGAATCACCGAAGTCCAGAACGAAGCCGAGTTCGACACCCTCATCGCCGGCCAGACCCCCGTGCTGGTCGACTTCTGGGCCGCCTGGTGCGGCCCCTGCCGGATGATCGCCCCGATCCTCGGCGAGCTCGCCGAGGAGCTCGGCGACCAGGTCCGCATCGCCAAGGTCAACGTCGACAACCTGCCGGAGATCGCGACCCGCTTCTTCGTCCAGGGGATTCCGACGATGATCCTCTTCCGCGGCGGCCAGGAGCTCGACCGGATGGTCGGCGCCGCGCCGAAGGCGACGATGCGCCAGTGGCTGCTCGGCCAGGCCGCGTGACGCACGCCACGACGGCCTCGCGCCGGCGCCCGGCCGTGCTGTTGCCGGCCGCCCTGCTGCTGATGGCGGGCGCCGGCGCCCTGGTCGCCCGCCAGGCGCCCGAGGGCGGGGCGCCGGCCACACCGGCCCTGGTCCATCAGCGCCAGCCCGAACCGGGGCTGATCACCGGCGGCGTCCCCGAGACCTCCACGGTCTGGGAGGCGCTGGCGCGCTCGGGCGTGCGCCTGGTCATCGACCTGCGCGCCGACCAGGAGGTGGGCGCGGACGAGCTCGCCGCCATCGCGGCGGCCGGCCTGCGGCGCGAGGTGGTGACGGTCACCGGCGAGGCCGAGCTCGACCTGCCGACCGCCCGCGCCCTCGACGCGCTGCTCGACGCCGCCGAAGGCTCGCCGACGGCGATCGTCTGCAGCAGCGGCAATCGGGTCGGCGCCCTGCTCGCGGTCGAGGGGTTCTGGCTCGACGGCCTGTCGGCCGAAGCAGCGCTCGAACGCGGGCTGGCGGCGGGGATGACCCGCCTCGAACCGTCCGTGCGCCAGCTGCTCGGCCTGCCTCCGGCTCCGCCGCCGCCCGCCGACTGAGGTCGCGCCGCGCGACGGCTGCTATCGTCCGGCGATCGTGAACGACCTCCGGGCCACGGCGCGCCGCGCGACGGGAGATCGCGGGGCGCTCGCCCGGCACTGGCTCGTGCTGGCGATCGGTTCGCTCGCCGCCAGCGGTCTGCTCGCTTTCGGCGTCGTCGCGGCGCGCATCCCGGCGCTGGCGCGCCACTGGACCGACACCGACCTGGCGCATCGGATCCTCGTCGTCCACGTCGACCTCGGCGTGGTCGCCTGGTTCTCCGCCCTGCCGGTGGCGGTGCTCGAGCTCTTCGCCCTCGCCCGGGCGGCGCCGCCCGCCGGACCGCTCGCCCGCCTCGCCCCCTGGCTGTCGACCGCCGGCGCGATCCTCCTGCTCGCCGGGCTCCTGCCCGGACTCGGGACGCCGTTCACCGTCAACTACGTCCCGCTGATCGACCATCCGCTCTATTTCGCCGCGCTGACGCTGTTGTTTGCCGGCGTGGCGGCCGCCTGGCTCGAGCGCGCCCGGCCGCGGGCCTGGCGGCCGGGCCGCGGACTCGCCGGTCCGGTCG
>JAIOJQ010000212.1 GCA_019911865.1 Thermoanaerobaculia bacterium | reverse complement strand
GCCTTCGGCGGCATCGGCGTGGCGTTGCGGCTCGGGGTCGAGCCGCGGCTCGGCGCGACCGCCGTGGCGGTGCTGACCGCCGCGGTGCTGGCGCCGCTGCGGCGCGACCGGCTGGAGCGCAACGACGCGGCGATCGGCGTGCTGTGGGCGGTCGGCATGGCGGTCGGCATGCTGCTGGTGGCCGGCAGCTCGGGCGGCGAGGTCGACATCGAAGGGGTGCTGTTCGGCGACATCGCCGCGGTGCGTGCCGCGGACCTGGTGGCGCTGTGGGCGCTGGTCGGACTGGTCGCGGTCCTCTTCGCCCTGTTCGGCCGCGAGCTGGTCGCCACCGCCTTCGACGCCGAGCACGCCGAGCTGCAGGGGGTGCGCACCGGGCTCTTCTCGTTCCTCCTGCTGCTGCTGGTGGCGCTTTCGGTGGTGGCGCTGCTGGCGCTGGTCGGCGTCGTCCTGGCAGTGGCCCTGCTCGCCATCCCGCCGCTGGTCGCCTTGCGAATCTGGCGAGGGCTCGCCGCCGCGATGGCCGGCGCCGGCGTCACGGCACTGGTCGTCTCGGTCGGCGGCCTCGTCCTCGCCGCCCGCGCGGAGCTTCCCGCCGGCCCCGCGATCGTCCTCGTGGCGGCCGCCGCTCTCGCCTTCGCCCAGCTCGTCCCGCGCCGCCCTCACCGCGCCGCGGGCTGACGGCTCAACCGCGGCGGGCGCAGCTGGCGCAGCGTCCGGTGAGGGTGATGTCGTGGCTCTCCAGGCGAAAGCCGCGCGGCAGCAGGGCGCGCAGGTCGGGCGGGCAGCCATCGACCTCGAAGACGCGATCGCACAGCGTGCATCGGAAGTGGTGGTGGTGGTGCTTGCCGGCCTGCTCGTAGCGGCTCGGCGAACCGGGCAGGGCGACTTCGGCGAGCCACCCCTCTTCGACCAGGGCGCGCACGGTGCGGTAGACGGTCGCCAGGCCCAGGCCGGGGACATCGCGCTGCGCCGCGCCGAGCAGCTCGCCGGGCGACAGCGGGCGATCGGCCTGTTCGATGGCGGCGCGCAGGGCGCGGCGCTGGGCGGTGTCGCGCCGGGGCGCGGGGCGCGGCGCACGCTTCGACATGCGGCGATCCTACTGGAGCGCGCCTCCCGCCTCCGACAGCCGCTCGACGACCACCAGCGTCAGGTCGTCGTCCAGCGCCTCCTCGCCGACGTGGCTCCGGTGCGCGGCGATCAGGCGGTCGTGGACAGCCGCCGCGCTGCCGCCGGCGGCGATCTCGGCGCGCACGCGGTCGTGACCGAAAGCCTCGCCGCCGGCACCGAGCGCTTCGAAGAGGCCGTCGCTGAACAGCACCAGCAGCTCCCCGGGCGCCAGCACCAGCCGACCGGAAGCCGGCTCGGCACGCGCCCGCAGGCCGAGCGGGAGCGAGCCGATCGCCGGCTCGTCGATGCGGCCGTCGACGCGGCGGACCAGCGGCGGCGGGTGGCCAGCGCAGACGTAGTCGAGCTCGCCGCTGGCCGGGTCGAGCCGGCCATAGAACAGGGTGAGGAAGCTGCGCCGGTTGCCGGCCCGGTGCAGCGCGCGGTGGAGCAGGTCGGCGACCGCCGCCGGCGTCGGATCCTGTTCGAGCCCGATGCGCAGCGTCGTGTCGGCGATCGCCATCAGCAGGCCGGCCGCCATGCCGTGCCCGGACGCGTCGGCGACGACGATCGCCAGCCGTCCGTCGGGCAGAGTCTGGAAGTGGTGGTAATCACCGCCGATCTCCGCCGCGGTGCGCCAGGAGTGGGCCACCGCCCAGCCGGAGAGGATCGGCGGCGTGCGCGGCAGCAGCTCCTGCTGGATCTGTCGCGCCACCTGCAGCTCGTCGCGCACCAGCACCCGCTCTACCAGCTCGCCGGCGAGCAGGTAGAGCAGGCCGGCGATCGCGACGACGTAGAGGCTCGACCCGGGGGAGAACTCGAAGTTCGCCTCCCTCCACGTGAAACGGATGTCGATCATCGCCAGCGCGGCGGCGGCCAGGGAGAGCAGGAAGATCAGTCGCCGCGGCGGCGAGAGCTTCTCCGAGATCGACTGGAAGAGGAGGCGGACGACGAGGAAGAACCGGTCGGCGCCCTTGCGCCCCTCGGCCTGGCCGGCGCGCTCGCGCAGCAGCACCGAATAGACGCGCGGCGCGTCGCGCTCGACGTAGCGGCCGAGCGTCGACGGATCGAACCCCTCGGCGTAGCGCGACAGCGCTTCTTTCGAGCGGCGGAACAGGTTCGGGCGGCGGGCACTGCGGCGGCGCTTCGAGCGGGTCACTGCGACATCTTACGGGCGAGCGGGGCACCGGGTTGCCCGGGCCTCGGATAAACTCGCCCGCCACCGACCTGGAGCCGGATACCCGATGCCCGATCGCCCGTTGTCGCGGCTCGCCCTCGCGGTGATGCTGCCCCTCGTCGCCGCCGCTGCCGTCGCCGAGATCCCCGTTCCGACCTCTTTCGAGTGGATCGGCGCCGCCGAGTTGCCGCGCGGCGCGACCTTCGAAGGAATCCCGGTCGGAGGGCTCTCTTCCCTCTCCTTCGATCCGGCGAGCGGCGAGTTCCTGGCGATGAGCGACGACCGCAGCGTCCACGGTCCGGCGCGGGTGATGCGGTTGCGCATCGATCTGGCGACCGGGAGGCTCCCTCCGGACGGGGTGTCGGTGGTCGGCCAGCTGCCGCTCGCCGACCGGCTGGGACGGCCCTTTCCCCCCCGCAGCCTCGATCCGGAAGGCTTTGCCCTCACCCCCGACGCCCTCTTCGTCGGCTCGGAGGGGGAGGCCAAGGTCGGTCTGGCGCCGTTCGTCGCCGAGTTCGATCGCGCCGGACGCTGGCGCCGCGACCTGCCGTTGCGCAGCCGTTTCCTGCCCGACGGACGGGGGACCCGCGGCGTGCGCGAGAACCTCGGCTTCGAGAGCCTGGCGCGCTCGCCGGATGGCCGCTTCCTGTTCGGCGCTACCGAGTCGGCGCTGAGCCAGGACGGGCCGCAGGCCGACTTCGGCGTCGGCGCGTCCGCACGGTTGCTGCGCTGGGACCTCGGCGCGCCGGAGGCGCCGCCGGAGGAGTTCGTCCTCGCCATCGAGCCGATCCGGGGCGCGCCGCCGGGCGCCGGTGCCTTCCGGGTCAACGGCCTGGTCGACCTGCTGGCGCTGTCGTCGAGCCGCCTGCTGGCGCTCGAGCGGCAGTACGTGGAGGGCGTGGGGGTCGAGGCGCGGCTCTTCCTGGTCGACCTCGCCGCCGCCGCGCCGGTGACCGACTTCGACCGCCTCCCCGAGCCGCCGCCGCGCTCCGCCGGCAAACTCCTGCTGCTCGACTTCGGCGGCCTCGGCGTGCGTCTGGACAACCTCGAAGGGATCGCTTTCGGGCCGCAGTTGCCCGACGGCCGCCGCTCGCTGGTAGTCGTCTCGGACGACAACTTCGCGCCCGCCGAGCAGGTGACTCAGGTCCTCGCCTTCGCCGTCGACTTCACCCCCGTGACGATTGCCGAGGTGCAGGGACCCGGTCACCATTCGCCATTCGCCGGGCGCTGGGTGACGGGGGTCGAGGGGACGGTCACCGCGCTCGTCGACCGGCCGCGCGACCGCGGCTTCTGGTTCGAGTCGGTGCGGCCGGACGACGATCGCCGGACCTCCGAAGGGCTCTTCGTCGCGGCGGCGGACGTGGGCGGCGTCGAGGTCGGAGCGGCGCTGCGGGTCGGCGGACGGGTGCTCGAGCGGGTCCCCGGACGCAACCAGCTGAGCGTGACGACGCTCGAGCTGGCGGCGCTCGAACGGGCGCCGGCCGGCGAGCCGCTGCCGGCGCCGCCGCTGCTCTGGTACGAGCTCGAGATTCCGCGGCAGGTCGACGACGACGCGCTGGCGCTCTTTGAGCCGGACGAGGATGCCATCGACTTCTGGGAGAGCCTCGAGGGGATGCGCCTGACGCTGCCCGACAGCGTGGTGGCCGGCGCCACGCGCTCGTTCGGCGAGATCGTCGTCCTGCCCGAGGGGGTTCCGTCGACCGGCACGTCGGCGGCCGGGGGGGCCCTGGCGCGGCGCGACGGCGGCGGCCCGCTGGACCGCGCCTTCGTCTCCGGGCGGCTCGCAGGCAGCATGCCGCGCGCCGCGGTGGGCGACCGGGTGGCCGGACCGCTCACCGGCGTCGTCGACTACGCCTTCTCCAACTATCGCCTGCTGCCGCTGGTGCCGCCGGAGGTCCTCCCTTCGGGCGCTCCCTGCTCGCGCCCGGCGCGTTCGGAAAACGAGCCGGGGCGCTTCGCCATCGCTTCGTACAACGTCTACAACCTCTCGGCGACCGACGACGAAGTCCGCTTCGAGCGCCTCGCGGCGCGTATCGTGCGCGGCCTCGGAGCGCCCGAGCTGGTGGCGCTGCAGGAGGTCCAGGACGACTCCGGGGCGCGCGGCGGCGACGGCGTCGTCTCGGCGCAGGGCACGCTGGCGAAGCTCGTCGCGGCGATCGAGCGGGCCGGCGGGCCGCGCTACGAGGCGGTGCAGATCGACCCGGAACCCGACCGCGAGGGGGGGCAGCCCGGGGGCAACATCCGGGTCGCCCTGCTGCTCGATCCGGCGCACGTCCGCTTCACGCCGCGCGGCCAGCCGGACGCCCTGACCGCGGCGCGCTTCGATACGGACGGGCAGCTGGAGGCCAACCCCTCCCGCCTCGCCCCGGCGTCGGCCGCCTTCGCGCCGGCGGGGGTGGACGGCGAGGGTGTGCGCCGCTCGCTGGTGGTGGAGGTGGAGGTGTCGACCGGGCGCCGCTTCCTGCGCCGCTGGCAGCCGCTCGTCGTGGTGGTCAACCACTGGTCCTCGAAGTACGAGGACGACCGCGCCTTCGGCGCCATCCAGCCGCCGGGGCGGCCGACCGCGGCGCGCCGCTTCGCCCAGGCGCGAGAGGTGCGCGCCTTCGCGATCTCGCGGCTCGCCGTCGATCCGGAGGCGCGGCTGGTCGTGATCGGCGACTTCAACGACGTCGCCGGCAGCGAGCCGATGCGCGAGATCGGCCGGCCGCCGCTCGAGAACCTGGTCCTGCGCCTGCCGCCCGAGGAGCGCTACACCTTCTCCTTCGAAGGGGGTTCGGCGGCCATCGACCATCTCCTCGTTTCGCCGCCGCTGGCGCGGGGGGCACGCATCGAGGCGGTGCACCTCGACTCCGACTGCCCCGACGCCGAACGCGCCAGCGACCACGACCCGTTGCTGGCCCGCCTGCCGCGCCGCTGACCCGGCGCCGCTACAATGGGGGCACCGGCGGCTCCCCCGATCGCGCACCGCGGTCCGGCGCTGCGGCCGCCGGCGGGAGTTCCCCATGAAGCGTCGCATCGGCGATTCCGGAGACGGCGAGTTCGCCGCCATCCTCGCAGCATTCGAGAGCCGGCAGGCCGAGGCCCGCAAGGCGCCGCCGGCGGTGGGCGAGCGGGTGAGCGCCCGCGTCGTCGGCGTGGGGGAGGAGTCGGTCTTCGTCGACCTGGGCGGCAAGGCCGAAGGGGTGATTCCGCTCACCCAGCTCACCGACGACGAGGGCAAGTTCACGGTCGCGGTGGGCGACGTCATCGAGGGCGTCGTGGCCTCGATCGAGGACGACGTGGCCGTCCTGCGGGTGCGCGCCGGGCGTGGCCCGGCGGCGCCGGCCGAGCTGCAGCAGGCGTACGAGCACGGCCTGCCGGTGGCCGGCGTCGTCCAGGCGGTGGTCAAGGGGGGCGTCGAGGTCTCGGTCTCCGGACAGCGCGCCTTCTGCCCGGTGTCACAGCTCGACAGCCGCTACGTCGAGGATCCCGCGACCTGGGTCGGCCAGCGGCTCGATTTCCGCATCACCCGCCTCGAGGAGGGGCGTGGCCGCGGCATGAACCTCGTCCTCTCGCGCCGCGCGCTGCTCGAGGAGGAGGCGAAGGCGAAGGCCGAGGCGACGCGGGCGCGGATCGAGGTCGGCAAGACGGTGCGCGGCACCGTCACCTCGCTCGCTTCGTACGGAGCCTTCGTCGACCTCGGCGGCATCGAGGGGTTGCTGCACGTCTCCGAGCTCGGCCACGGGCGGATCGAGCATCCGCAGGAGGTGCTGCGGATCGGCGACGAGGTCGAAGTGCAGATCCTCGCCATCGCGCCGCCCGACGCGCGCGGCCGCGAGCGGATCTCGCTGTCGCGCCGTGCCCTGACCCCCGATCCTTGGCTCGGCGAGGCGGCGAAGCTGGCGCCGGGCGCGCGCCGCAGCGGGCGGGTGGCGCGGCTCGAGACCTTCGGCGCCTTCGTCGAGCTGGCGCCGGGAGTCGACGGCCTGCTGCACGTCTCCGAGCTCGCCGAACTCGGCAAGCGGGAGATCCGCCACGCCCGGGACGTGCTGAAGGTCGGCCAGCAGGTCGAGGTGACCGTGCTCTCGATTTCGCCCGAGACGCGGCGCATCTCCCTGGCACTGGCGCGCGGCGGCGAAGAGGGGGGGGTCGGCGCAGCCGCCGACTCGACGGCGGCCGCGGGCGGCTTCGGCGCCCTCGGCGACTTCTTCGCCCGCTCGCGCGAGGGCAAGCCCTGAATCAGGGGCGCGGGGCCGGCGCCGCGTCGAGGTCCGGCTGCGGCGGCTCCCCGCCGGCGGGGAGCCGTTCGATGGTGAAGCCGGTGAAGCCGTAGCCCGCCGAGATCAGCGGATTGAGCAGGTTGAAGAAGCAGAACGGCAGGTAGGTCAGGGTCGCCACGCCGAGCGTCTGCGCCATGAACGCGCCGCAGGTGTTCCACGGCACGAGCGGCGAAGTCAGGGTGCCGGCGTCCTCGAGGGCGCGCGACAGGTTCTTCGGATGCAGGCCGCGACGGGTGAACTCGGCGCGGAACATCCGGCCCGGCAGGACGATGGCGATGTACTGGTCCGAGGCGAGGATGTTCATGCCGATCGACGTGCCGAGCGTCGCGGCGATCAGCGAGCCGGTGCCGCGCACCATCGACAGGATGCTGCGCGCGATCTCGGCGAGCATGCCGGTCTTTTCCATCACGGCGCCGAACATCATCGCCGAGAGGATCAGCCAGATCGTGTTGAGCATGCTCGACATGCCGCCGCGGGTGAGCAGGGCATCGAGCGTCTCGTGCCCCGACTCGAGCCGGAAGCCGTCGAACAGGGCCATCCAGAAGCCCTTGAGCAGCGCCACGCCGGCGGGCAGGTCGGTCTCGCCGACGAAGGCGAGGACGGCGCGCGGCTGGAAGATCATCGCGAAGACGCCGCCGACCAGGGCGCCGATCAGCAGCGCCGGGAAGGCCGACACCCGCTTGACCACCAGGAAGATCACCAGCGCGGCCGGCAGCAGGAGGTGCGGCCCGATCTCGAAGGTCGAGCGCAGGGCGGCGAGGATCTCTTCGAGGTTGCGCGTCTCGTCCGGCGTGGTGCCCAGCCATCCGGCGACCGCGAAGCCGATCACCGCGATCACGATGCTCGGAGCGGTCGTCCAGACCATGTGCCGGATGTGGGTGAACAGGTCGGTCCCCGCCATCGCCGGGGCGAGGTTGGTGGTGTCGGACAGCGGCGACATCTTGTCGCCGAAGTAGGCGCCCGAGATGATCGCCCCGGCGGTCAGGCCGAGATGGAGTTCCTGCGCCGTGGCGACGCCGATGAGGGCGATACCGATCGTCGAGGCGGTGGTCCACGACGAGCCCGTGGCCAGCGACACCAGGGCGCAGATGACGCAGGCCGCGGCGTAGAAGATCCCCGGGCTGAGCAGCAGGAGACCGTAATAGATCATCGTCGGCACGATGCCGGCGAGAATCCAGGTGCCGATCAGCGAGCCGACCACGAAGAGAATGAGCACGGCGCCCATCGACAGCGAGATGCCGTGCACGATGCCGCTTTCGAGCTCTCGCCAGGAGTAGCCGAGCCGCATGCCGATCAGGCTGGCCACGCCGGCGGCGAGAATGAGGGCGATCTGGTTCGGGCCGCTCGACGAGCCGTCGCCGAACAGGCGCACGGACGACGCCAGCAGGGCGATCAGGACGAGGACGGGGATCAGGGCCTGACCCAGCCCGGGGGGCTTCTTCTCTCGGCTCATCGGCGAAGTCCGCGGATGCTAGCACGCGGCCGGCGCCCCGGCTGCCGCCACTTCGGCATAGGATGCGCGCCCGAGTGACCCTCACCCTGATCAGCGTCGCGCTGCTCGGCCTGCTGGCCGCCGCCTACGTCTTCTACGGCGGCTGGGTGGCGCGCCAGTTCCGCCTCGACGACGGCCGCGCCACGCCCGCGGTGTCGCGCCGCGACGGCGTCGACTTCGTGCCCACCCGTCGCTTCTATCTGTTCGGCCAGCACTTCTCGGCGATCGCCGCGGCCGGGCCGATCGCCGGGCCGATCCTCGCCTGCCAGGCGTTCGGCTGGGGGCCGTGCCTCGCCTGGATCGCCTTCGGCGTCGTCTTCATCGGCGCGGTGCACGACTTCTCGGCCCTCGCCGTCTCCGTGCGTCACGGCGGTGACTCGATCGCCGAGATCACCCGCCACGAGCTCGGGCCGCTCGCCGGGCGGGCGATGATGGTGTTCATCTGGATCGCACTCGTCTACGTGATCGTCGCCTTCGCCGACATCACGGCGGGCAGTTTCGTCGCCGGTACCGAAGAGCTGCGCGAGGGAGGGACGACCTTCCACGCCGGCGGCGCGGTGGCCGCGGCGGCGGTGCTCTACCTCGGGTTGTCGCTGCTGCTCGGCCTGGTGCAGCGCTACCTCGCTCCCCCCCTCTGGCTGGTCACCGCGATCTTCGTCCCCGCCACCTTCGCCGCCTGCTGGGCCGGCACCCGGATGTCGACCTGGCTGCAGTTCGACCACGCGACCTGGGCGGTCCTGATCCTCGTCTACTGCGCCCTCGGCTCGGTGGTGCCGGTCTGGGCACTGTTGCAGCCGCGCGGCTACCTGGGCGGCTTCGTCCTCTACACGGCGCTCGCCACCGGGGTGATCGGGGTGCTGTTCGGCGGCTGGTCGATCGAGCAGCCCTTCTTCCGCACCTGGAACGCCGGCGGCGTGACGGGCGGTCTCTTTCCGTTCCTCTTCGTCACCATCGCCTGCGGCGCCTGTTCGGGATTTCACGGCCTGGTCTGTTCGGGAACGACCTCGAAGCAGATCGCGCGCGAGAGCGACTGCCGTTCGGTGGGCTTCGGCGCCATGCTGGCGGAAGGGTTCGTCGCGCTGATCGCCCTGGTGACGATCATGATCGCGCCCTCCGACGCCATCGCCGGCCTGTCGCCGGGGACGATCTACGGCAACGGCATCGGTCGCTTCCTCGCCCTCGTCGTGGGAGAGGAGCACCTCGCCTTCGCGGTGACGTTCGGCGCCATGGCCTTCTCGACCTTCGTCTTCGACACCCTCGACGTGTCGACCCGCCTCGGCCGCTACCTGCTGCAGGAGCTCTCCGGCTGGCGCGGCAGGACCGGCGCGACGATCGCCACGCTGGCCACGGTGGCGCCGGCGGTCTGGTTCGTGCTCGCCGGCGGCCAGGGGGCGTGGACGAAGTTCTGGACGCTGTTCGGCGCCAGCAACCAGCTGCTGGCGGCGCTCACTCTGCTGGTGCTCACCGTCTGGCTGCGCCGCCGGCGCCGCCCGTATCTGTTCACCCTGCTGCCGCTGCTCTTCGTCGCCACGATCACCATCTGGGCGCTCGGCACGCTGGCGTGGGCCAATCTCGGTGCCGCCCTCGGCGAGGTCGGCTTCTGGAACGGACTCTCGGCCGCCGTTCTGCTCGGCCTGGCGGCGCTGATCGCCGGCCTGGCGCTGCGGCGGGGCCGCGGGTCGGCGCCGGTGGTACCTCTCGTCGAAAGCTGAAGAAGCGGTTGGTGATTCAGAGGTAGCCGAGCGCTTCGAGCTGTTCGGTCGTGCCGGCCTCGACCGCGCGGCCGGCGGCGCAGTCGGTCTGCTCGTCGGTGTGCGCGTCGAACGGCGGCTGTCGCCACCACTCGGCGAGGGCGCGCTGCAGGCGCGCCAGCTCCGCCGGGTGGTCGGCGGCGACGTTGCGCGTTTCGCCCGGGTCGGCGGCGAGGTCGAAGAGGGCGTAGTCGACCCCCTTGCCGGCGATCCAGCGCTGCTCGCCCGCCTGGTTGGTGTGCTGCAGCTTGAAGCGGCCGTCGCGCGCCGTCTTGATCCACTGGCGCTTCGTCGCCGTGCCGCCTTCGGCGAAGACGACCTGGCGCCCCGGCTCGCCGCCGCGCAGCGCCGGCCAGAGGCTCTCGCCCTGAGCCCAGGTGCCTGACTCGGGGATCAAGCCGGCGGCGGCGAGCAGCGTCGGCGCCAAGTCGAGCAGGGCGACCGGCTCTTCGCGCACCGCGGGCGCGATCCGCCCCGGTCCGTGCAGGATGAGCGGCACGTGCAGGCAGGTCTGGAAGGCGAAGCGGCCGTGGTCGAAGTAGTACTCGTGGTCACCGAGCGACTCGCCGTGGTCGGAGGTGAAGGCGGTCACGGTGTCGGCCATCCGCCCCGCCTCGCCCAGGCGGTCGAGCAGGACGCCGATCTGCTCGTCGGCGTAGGCGATCTCGGCGTCGTAGCGGGCCACGTAGAAGGCTAGGCGATCTTCGCCCGCGAGCGTCTGCCGCTTGCCGATTCCGGCCAGCTCCTGCGAGTACTTGTCGAGTACCCGGATGCGCGGCTCGTCGCGGAAGTGCTCGTCCCCCTGGAACCGAGCTCGCCAGGCTTTCGGGGCGCGATAAGGGAAGTGCGGATCGATGTAGTGCACCCAGAGGAACCAGGGGCGGTCGGCGGGCAGCTCGGCCGCGTTCTCGAGCGCCAGCCGGGTGACGTTCTCGGCGCGGATCGGATCGCCACCCCCGGGATGCGGGTTCTGCCAGGCCTCGACGTAGGCATCGAACCCCTGGTCGAAGTTGAACTCACGCGCCAGCGCGCCGTTGGCCACCACGGCGCGCGTCGCCCAGCCGGCCCGCTGCAGGCGCTCGGCGAGGGTGGTGAACTCGCAGGGGAGCGGGATGCCGACCTGGCGGACGTTGCCGTTGTCCTTCGGGTAGGTCGAGGTGAACATCGAGGCGAAGGAGGGTCCGGTCTTGGGCCACTGCACCTGGGCGGCGGCGAAGCGCGCTCCCTCGGCGGCGAGCCGGTCGAGGCGCGGCGAGCTGGGGCGGGGATAGCCCCAGGCCGACAGGTGGTCGGCGCGCAGCGTGTCGACGGTGATCAGCAGGATGTTCGGCCGCGTCGTCGCCGGGGCCGCGGCGGCGACGCGGCCGAACATCCTGCTGATC
>JAIOJQ010000211.1 GCA_019911865.1 Thermoanaerobaculia bacterium | reverse complement strand
CGGCGCAGGACCGCCGCGGCTTCCGGCGGGCGCTCGAGGCGGCACTCGCCGTCGACCCGGACGCCTCGCCGCCGGACCGGCTGGCCAACCGCATCGCCCAGGCGCGCGCCCGCCTCCTGCTGGCGCGCATCGACGAGCTGTTCTTCGCCGCAGAGGAAGAGGAGGAGGCCGCAAGTGCTCATTGACCGGAGAATGCTCGCCGCGGCGGCCGTCGCGGCGGCGGGCTGGATGCTGGCCCCCGGCGCCGGGCCGTCGCCCGCCGGCGCGGCGGAAGTGATCAAGTTCGCCACCCTGGCGCCGCAGGGCTCGGTTTGGGACACCACCCTGCGCGGCATGGGGGCGGAGTGGACGCAGAAGACCGCCGGCCGGGTCGAGCTTCGTCTCTACCCCGGCGGTGTGGCGGGGGACGAGCGCGACGTGCTGCGCAAGATCCGCATCGGCCAGTTTCACGGCGCGGCGCTGACCGGCGCCAGCCTGTCGGAGATCGATCCGGCCTTTCGCATCTTTCTGCTGCCGATGCTCTTCGAGTCGTGGGAGGAGCTCGAGTTCGTGCTCGGCAGGATCGGACCCGAGCTCGAGCGGCGGCTGGAGGCCAAGGGATTCGTCCTGTTGCACTGGGGACATGGCGGCTGGGTCCACCTCTTCTCGCGCGCCCCCATCGTCCGGGTCGACGACCTGAAGGCGCAGAAGATGTTCGTCTGGGCGGGCGACGACGCCAGCGTACAGCAGTGGCGGCGACAGGGGTTCAACCCGGTCGCGCTGGCCGCCACCGACATCCAGATGGGGCTGCAGACGAAGCTGATCGACGTGGTGCCGACGACGCCGATCGCGGCGCTCTCCCTGCAGTGGTTCCGTCAGGCGCCGCACATGCTCGGACTCGGGCTGGCGCCGCTCGCCGGCGGGACGATCGTCTCCAGAGCGGCGTGGGAGAAGATCCCGGCGGCCGACCGCGAACAGCTGCTGCCGGCCGCTGCCGCGGCGGGCGAGACGCTGCGCCGCGAGGTGCCGCGCCTCGACGCCGAAGCGATCACCCAGATGCGCCAGCGCGGCCTGAGCGTCGCCGAGGTGGGCGAGGCCGAGCGCGCCGCCTGGCAGCAGGCCGCCGAGCAGTTCGCCGGCACGGCGCGCGAGCAGAACGTGCCACCGGAAATCCTCGCCGCGACGCGCGAGGCGATCGCCGAGTTCCGCCGGAGGAAGGCCCCCTGAAGGCAGCGCTGCGCCGCATCGAGGACGCTCTCGCAGCGCTGCCGCTGGCGGCGATGGTCCTGCTGGCCGTCGTCGAGCTCGGCCTGCGTCGGGCCGGCGGCAGCCTGCCCGGAGCCGGACCCTTCGTCCAGCATCTGACGCTCTGGCTCGGCCTGCTCGGCGCCGCGGTGGCGGCGCGCGAAGGCAAGCTGCTCTCCCTGGCGACGGTCGAGTACCTGCCGGCGGGGCGGGCGCGCCGCCTCGCCGGCATCGTCGCCGGCACGGTCGGCGCGGCGGTGGCGGCACTGCTCGCCGCGGCCTCCGTGCAGCTGGTGGCGAGCGAGCGCGAAGCGGGCGGCGAGATCGCCCTCGGCGTGCCGCTCTGGGTCGGCCAGCTGGCGCTGCCCGTCGGCCTCGCGCTGGTGGCGATCCGCCTCGCGTGGCGCGCCGACGAGCGCTGGCCGGGGCGTCTCGCCGGATTCGCCGGGCTCGCCTTCGGCGTGTTGATGGCGGCGCGGCCGGCCTGGTTCGAAGGGGCTCCGGGCTGGCTCGGCGTCGCGGTGGTCACCCTGGCGACGCTGGCCGGCGGGCCCCTCTTCGCGGCGCTCGGCGGCACCGCCCTCTGGCTCTTCCTCGCCGCCGGCTCGCCGGTCGCCGCCGTGCCGGCCGACGCTTACCGGCTGGCCGTTCATCCGACCCTGCCGTCGATCCCGCTGTTCACCCTCGCCGGATTCCTGCTCGCCGAGGGCAAGGCGGCGCAGCGTCTGCTCGAGCTCTTCCGCGCCGCCCTCGGCTGGCTGCCCGGCGGCACCGCGGTGGTGGTGGCGATCCTGTGCGCCTTCTTCACCACCTTCACCGGCGGCTCCGGGGTGACCATCCTGGCGCTCGGCGCGCTGCTCGCCCAGGCGCTCGCTGCGGACCACTACCCGGAGCGCTTCTCGCTCGGCCTGATCACCTCGTCGGGCTCGCTCGGTCTGCTCTTCCCGCCGGCGGTGCCGCTCATCTTCTACGGCATCGTCGCCAACGTGCCGATCCCCGACCTCTTCCGCGGCGGCCTGATCCCCGGCCTGCTGGCGGTGGCGGCGACGGCCGGTTACGGCATGGTGGTCGGGCGACGGGTGAGCGAGCGCCAGAAGTTCGCGCCCGGGCGCCTCGGCAGGGCCCTGCTGGCCGCCAAGTGGGAGCTGTCGCTGCCGATCCTGGTCGTCGCGCTGCTGTTTTCCGGCGCCGCGACGGTGGTCGAGGCGGCGGCGCTGGCGGCCCTCTGGGCGGCGGTGGTGCAGGTGGCGATCCACCGCGAGGTGAAGCTCGCCCGGCTGCCCGCCGTCCTCGGCGAGGCGACGATGCTGGTCGGCGGCGTGCTGCTCATCCTCTGCGCGGCGCTCGGGCTGACCAGCTGGATGGTCGACGCGCAGGTGCCGATGCACCTGCTCGCCTGGGCACAGGAGCACCTCGCCTCGCCGATCGCGTTCCTGCTGGCGCTCAACCTGCTGCTGCTCGTCGTCGGCTGCCTGATGGACGTCTACTCGGCGATCGCGGTCGTCGTGCCGCTCGTCGCGCCGCTCGGGCTCGCCTTCGGCATCGACCCGGTCCACCTCGGCATCCTGTTCATCGCCAATCTCGAGCTCGGATTCCTCACCCCGCCGGTGGGGGTGAACCTCTTCCTGGCCTCCTACCGCTTCGACCGGTCGATCCTCGAGGTGACGCGCGCGGTGCTGCCCTGGCTGGCGCTGCGTGCGGCGATCGTGCTGCTGATCACCTGGCTGCCGTTCCTCACCCTGGCGCTGCTCGACCGCTGAACCCGTGGCCGCCGCCAAGCGTTACGACCGCGCCTATTTCGATCGCTGGTACCGCGACCCGCAGCGGAGGATCGACCCGCCGGGCGAGCTGCGCCGTCGGGTGGCGATGGCGGTGGCGGTCACCGAGCGATTCCTCGGCTGCTCGATCCGCAATGTCCTCGATGTCGGCTGCGGCGAGGGGCGCTGGCGCTCGGAGCTGCGCCGCCTGCGGCCGCGCCTCGGTTACCTCGGAGTGGAACCATCCGGGTATGCCGTCGAGCGCTTCGGCCGGCGCCGCAACCTGGTGCGCGGCGGCTTCGGGGACTTGCCCGACCTCGACCTCGGCGGCCCGTTCGACCTCGTCGTCTGCGCGGATGTCCTCCACTACGTCGACGATCGCGAACTGGTGGCCGGAACCCGGGCGCTCGCCGGGCTCGTCGGCGGCGCCGCCTATCTGGAGGTCCTCACCTCGGCCGAGCCGATCGAGGGGGACCGCCGCGGCCTCCGGCTGCGGCCTCCTGCGCGCTACGAGCGCTTGTTCCGTGCCGCGGGCCTGACCGGCGTCGGCTGCCACCTGTGGCTGGCAGCCGACATGGCCGACCTTCCCGCGGCGCTCGAGCGCCGGCGCTGAAGCCAGGTCGTCGCCCTCGAGCGAAGCGCTGCCGCCTGCTCGACCCGCTCAGACGTCGAAGTGGACGCCCTGGGCGAGGGGGAGGGTCTCGCCGTAGTTGATCGTGCAGGTCTGGCGCCGCATGTAGATCTTCCAGGAGTCCGAGCCGGCCTCGCGGCCGCCGCCGGTCTCCTTCTCGCCGCCGAAGGCGCCACCGATCTCGGCGCCCGAGGTGCCGATGTTGACGTTGGCGATGCCGCAGTCGCTGCCGGCCACCGAGAGGAACTTCTCGGCGGCACGCATGTCGAGGGTAAAGATGGCCGACGACAGCCCCTGCGGCACCGAGTTGTGGAGCTCGATCGCTTCATCGAGATCGTCGTACTCGAACAGGTAGAGGATCGGCGCGAAGGTCTCTTCGCAGGTGATCGGCATGTGCGGCAGCGCCTCGACCAGGGTCGGCTCGACGAAGAACCCGGGACGGTCGAGCACCTTGCCGCCACAGAGGATCCGTCCCCCCTCTTCCTGCGCCCGGACGAGCGCGTCGCGGTAGTCGGCGACCGCCTTTTCGTGGATGAGCGGCCCCATGAGAGTCGACGGGTCGGAGGGATCGCCGATGCGCACCGAACCGTAGGCGCGGATCAGTTTCTGCTTCATCTCGGCGGCGATCGACTTGTGCAGGAAGAGCCGGCGGGTGCTGGTGCAGCGCTGGCCGGCGGTACCGACGGCGGCGAACAGCACGGCGCGCAGGGCGAGGTCGAGGTCGGCGCCGGCGGTGACCACGATGCCGTTGTTGCCCCCCAGCTCGAGAAGCGAGCGGCCCAGGCGGTCGGCGACCACCTTGCCGATCGACCGCCCCATGGCCACCGAGCCGGTGGCCGAGATGAGCGGGAAGCGGCGGTCGGCCGACAGCGGCTGGCCGACGACGTGGCGATCGCCCACCGCGAGATTCCAGATCGGCGGCGCGCCGTTCTCCTCGAGCACCTTCTGGGCGATCTTCGTCACCGCGATCGAGCAGAGCGTCGCATGCTCGGACGGCTTCCAGAGCATCGGGTCGCCGCACACCGCGGCGATCATCGAGTTCCAGGCCCACACCGCGACGGGGAAGTTGAAGGCGGTGATGACCCCCACCGGACCGAGCGGATGCCACTGCTCGTACATGCGGTGCAGTGGCCGCTCCGAGTGCATCGACAGGCCGTAGAGCTGGCGCGACAGGCCGACCGCGAAGTCGGCCATGTCGATCATCTCCTGCACTTCGCCGAGCCCCTCGGAGCGGATCTTGCCGACCTCGAGGGTGACCAGCAGGCCGAGATCCTCCTTGTGCCGGCGCAGCGCGTCGCCGAGCTGGCGGACCACTTCGCCGCGCTTGGGGGCCGGCCACTGCCGCCACTCGACGAAGGCGGCCGCGGTGCGCGCGGCGATCCGCTCGTAGTCCTCGGTGGAGACCTCGTTGACCACCGCCAGCAGCTCGCCGGTGGCCGGGTTGATCGACTCGTAGCGCTTGCCGTGGGTGGTGGTCCAGGCGCCGTCGAAGGCGCCCGAATTCTCGGGTTCGATCCCCAGGCGGACGAGGGCGTCCGGCAGGGCGGAGGTGCGGGAGAGGGTCATCGGTTCGACTCCTGGGAGAGAAGCGGAGGACCGGCCGGAGCCGGGGCGAGCAGTCTATCGCAGCGGCCGCCGGGCCCTCCCGGCGGGCGATAAGCTGGCCGGCCGCGTGCGCTTCCGATCGATCGCCCTCGCGCTGTTGCCGGCCTCGCTGCTGGCGCAGTTCGCCCTGTGGAGCGGCACCTTCACCGGCGCCGCCGCGTGGCCGGCCGGACCGCTCGGCCAGGCCGCCCTGCTCGCGGCAGCGCTGGGCGCCGTGGCGGCGCCGGTGAAGG
>JAIOJQ010000210.1 GCA_019911865.1 Thermoanaerobaculia bacterium | reverse complement strand
CGGCGGTGGCGGCGCTGGTCGCGGACGTTGCCGGCCGGATCGGCGCCCGGGGCTGGCCGGCGGACGAGCGCTGGGCGCTCGCCGCGGTCCTGGTACTGGCGGGCGGCCACGCCCGGCTCGGCTTTCCGGGCAGCGATCATCTGGCAGTCCTTTCGCTCTTCGCGCTGCTGGCGCTGCGCACGCTCCGTCTGGCACCGGCGCTGGTGCGCCACGTCGGCCGGCGGCGCTCGCTCGCGTCGCTCTTCGGCCTGCCGCTCGCCGTCTACCTCGCGCTGCTGCCGTGGACCGGGGCCGAGCGGCCGCCGGACGGCGACGAGCCCTACTACCTGCTGCTCGCCGAGAGTCTCGCGTCGGACTTCGACGTGGACCTGGCGGACGAGTACGCCGGCGACCTCTGGCGGCAGATCGGCGACCGGCGGCTCGAGCCGCAGCCGGGGGACCCGACCGGCGATGCGGGGGAGGTGTTCTCGCGGCACGAGCCGCTGCTGCCGCTCCTGCTGGCGCCGTTCTGGGCGGCGGCCGGAGTGCCGGGGGCTCGTTTCGCCATGCTGCTGCTCGCCGCCGGGTGGAGCGTCGCCACGCTCGGCGCCGTCCGCGCGCTCGGCGCGCGGCCACGCGGCGCGGTGCTCGCCTGGATGGCGGTTTCGTTCCTGCCGCCGGCGCTGATCTTCTCGAACCAGATCTGGGTCGAGGTGCCGGCGGCGCTGCTGGCGGCTCTGGCGCTGATCGGGCTGGCCCGGCTGCGCGCCCGCCCGGGCGCCTGGGGGGTGCGCGACGCGTGCCTCTTCGCCCTGCCGCTGCTGCTGCTGCCGCTGGTCAAGCTGCGCTTCCTCGCCCTCGCGGCGCCGCTCGGGCTCGCCGCGCTGCTCGGTCCGCGCGGCCGTTCGCGGCTGCGCCTCGCCGCCGGCGTCGCGGTGGTTGCCGCCGGGCTGCTGGTGCTGATCGCCAACGCGTTGATCTGGGGCAACCCCCTGCGCATGCACGCCGTCGGTGAACTGGCGCTGTTCGACATTCCGCTGGCGCGCTTCCTGCGCGGCGGCAGTGGCCTGTTCTTCGACGTCGCGTTCGGACTGTTCGCGGCGGCGCCGCTCTGGATGCTGGCGATTCCGGGCGTGGCGCGCGCGGCGCGCCGGCGCGGCGTTCTGGCGCTCGCCCTCGCCGTCTGCCTGCCCTACCTCGTGCTGGTCGCCTCGCGCCGCGAGTGGTACGGCGGCTGGGCCCCGGCGTTCCGCTACGGCTTCGTCCTGCTGCCCCTGCTCACGGCGGCGCTGGCGCTGCGGCTCGAGCGGCCGCTGCCGCGCGGCCTGGCGGGCGTCGCCGTAGCGCTCGGCGGACTGACCGCTTTCGTCACCGCTGCGCTGGTGGTCGAGCCCGGCTGGGCCACCAGCCTCGCGGCGGGCAGCTCGTCGTTGCTCGACCGGCTGAGCGCGGGCGTCTCGGGCGACTTGATCCGCTTCTTCCCCAGCTCCGTGCGGCCGCGCCCGGCCACCTGGGCGGTGCCGCTCGTCGCGCTGGCGTTCTTCGCGCTGTCGGGACGGCTCGGAAGGGGCCTGCGCCGCCCGGCCGGGGGCGCCGGAGCCAGCGGGGCAGCGCTGCTGATGGTCGCGGCGGCGTTGCTCGTCGTCGCCGCGAACCGCCTGCCGACCCGGGTGGCCGAGCTCGAAGATGCGTGGATCCCGCACGCCACCGGAGCGCTCTGGCCGCAGCGCTGGACGATCGACCGCAGCCGGTTTCCCGGCGGATGGGTGATCCGCGAGGGCTCCCGGATCGAGCTCGAGCCGGTCTCCGGCGGGGACGCGGTGACGCTGACCGTCCACTGGATGCCCAACCGGCCGGCGCGCAAGGAGCAGGCGCTCGAGGTACTGGCCGGCGACCGGTCGCTCGGTCGCTTCGTGGCGCCGGCGGGCGGCGCCTGGCGGACGAGCCGGGTTGCCGCCGACGCCTGGCGACACGGCGATCGCCTCGTCCTGCGCAGCTTGCCGGTCGGCGGCGGCCCGCCGGGTTCGATCGTGCTCGACAAGGTGGAGTTCGACTGGCGATGAGCGTCCCGGTGGTCGCCATCGTGCCGTCGCTCGGCGTGCCGCGGGATGCCGGGCGGTCGCTGGCGGCGCTGCGCCGCGAGCTGGCGGCCTGCGGTGGCCACCTGGTCTGGGTGCATCAGGGCGGCGAGGTACCCCCGGTGATCGACCGGCCGGGCGAGCGGCTCGTCCGCCTGGCCGAAGCGGTCGGATTCGCCCGCGCCATCCACGCCGGCATCGCCGCGGCAGCGGCCGCGCCGCTCCTCGCCCTGGTCAACGACGATCTCGAGGTCGAGGCGGGCTGGCTCGCGGCGCTGCTGGCGACGCTCGCCGCCGCGCCGCGGCTGGGAGCGGTCCAGGGGGTCAACCGGCTCGCCGCCGACCCGCGGCGCCTCGACGGGCTCGGTATCGGCTGGAATCGCTGGTGGCAGGCGATTCAACTCGGGCACGGCGAACCCTGGGACGCGGGGCTCGCCGATCGCGAGGTTTTCGGCGTATCGGCCACCGGGGCGGTCTACCGGCGGGCGGCGCTCGACGCCGTCGCCGGCGCGCCGGGGCGGCCGTTCGACGAGCGGCTCGGCAGCTGGTACGAGGATGTCGACCTCGCGGTGCGCCTGCGAGCGGCCGGCTGGCAGGCGCGCTGCGTCG
>JAIOJQ010000209.1 GCA_019911865.1 Thermoanaerobaculia bacterium | reverse complement strand
GGGCGACGATGACCATCCGCTCCTGCGACTCGGAGAGCATCATTTCGTAGGCCGACAGGCCGGGCTCGCGCAGCGGCACCTGGTCGAGATCGAGCCGGAGGCCGACGCCGCCGCGAGCGGCCATTTCGAAAATCGAGCTGGTCAGGCCGGCGGCGCCCATGTCCTGGATCGCCACGATGGCGGTCGAGCGCATCGCCTCGAGGCAGGCCTCGAGCAGGATCTTCTCGGTAAAGGGATCGCCCACCTGGACGGTCGGCTTCTTCTTCTCGCTCTCGGCGTCGAAGGAGTCGGAGGCCATGGTGGCGCCGTGGATGCCGTCGCGCCCGGTGCGCGAGCCGGCGTAGAGGATCGGGTTGCCCGGTCCCGCGGCTTTGGCCCGGAAGATCCGGTCGCGCCGCGCGATGCCGAGCGCGAAGGCGTTGACCAGGATGTTGCCGTCGTAGGAGGGGTGGAAGCCGGTCTCGCCGCCGACCGTCGGAATGCCGACGCAGTTGCCGTAGTCGCCGATGCCGCGCACCACGCCGTCGATCAATGAGCGCATGCGCGGCGCGTCGATGCGGCCGAAGCGCAGCGAGTCCATCAGCGCCACCGGGCGCGCGCCCATCGTGAAGACGTCGCGCAGGATGCCGCCGACCCCGGTCGCCGCCCCCTGGTAGGGCTCGATGAAGCTCGGGTGGTTGTGCGACTCCATCTTGAAGGCCGCTACCCAGCCGTGGCCGACGTCGACGACGCCGGCGTTCTCGCCCGGCCCCTGCAGCACCCGCGGACCCGAGCTCGGGAACTCGCGCAGGTAGACCTTCGACGACTTGTACGAGCAGTGCTCGCTCCACAGTGCCGACGTGATGCCGAGCTCGGTGAGGGTCGGGGCGCGGCCGAGCAATCCGTTGAGGCGCGCGAACTCCTCCTCGGAGAGGCCCATGCCGCGCGCCAGCTCGAGATCGACCTTCGCTTCCGCCGTGGCGCTCATCGGGCCGCTCCCGCCAGCCGGCCGACCGACGACTCGACCAGCCCCTGGAAGAGCGCCAGTCCGTCCCGGTTGCCGAGCACCTCCTCGGCGCAGCGCTCGGGGTGCGGCATCAGGCCGAGCACGTTGCCTTGTTCGTTCACCAGCCCGGCGATGCCGCGCGCCGATCCGTTGAAGTTCCAGCCATCGTCGAGCTCACCGGCCGGCGAGACGTAGCGCAGGGCCACCTGGCCGTTCGCCTCGAGCCGCTCGAGCCCTTCGGGAGTGTTCTCGTAGTTGCCCTCGCCGTGGGCGATCGGCATGCGGATCACCTGTCCTGCCTGGTAGCGGCGGGTGAAGGGCAGGTCGTTGCGCTCGACGCGCAGCCAGACGTCACGGCACTCGAAGCGCAGGCCGCGGTTGCGGCGCAGCGCGCCGGGCAGCAGATGCGACTCGGTGAGCACCTGGAAACCGTTGCAGATGCCGAGTACCAGGCCGCCGCGCCCGGCGTGCTCGCGCACCGCGCCCATCACCGGCGAGAGGGCCGCCATCGCGCCGCCGCGCAGATAGTCGCCGTAGGACCAGCCGCCGGGCAGGACGATCAGTTCGCAGCCGCGCAGGTCGGAGTCCTCGTGCCAGAGGAAGCAGACATCCTGGTCGAGCAGGTGCTTGAGGACGTGGTAGACGTCGTGATCGCAGTTCGAGCCGGGAAACACGACGACGCCACACCTCATGCGACGGCGTCCTCGAGCAGCTCGATGCGGTACTCCTCGACCACCGTGTTGGCGAGCAGCTTCTCGCACATTTCGGCCAGCCGCTCGCCGGCGCGCTGGACGTCCCCGTCGCCGAGGTCGATCTCGAACGACTTGCCGGCGCGCACTTCACGGACTTCGGCGAAGCCGAGGCGCTCGAGCGCGCCGCGGATCGCCTTGCCCTGGGGATCGAGGATCTCGCGGCGCGGATACACGGTCACGCGTGCCTTCACGAATGCACCTCCAGCCGGATGCGGGATGACGCGGAAACGGGACTCCGCCGACCGCCGGGACCCGGAAACGGGGGGCGACGATGACCATCCGCTCCTGCGACTCGGAGAGCATCATTTCGTAGGCCGACAGGCCGGGCTCGCGCAGCGGCACCTGGTCGAGATCGAGCCGGAGGCCGACGCCGCCGCGAGCGGCCATTTCGAAAATCGAGCTGG
>JAIOJQ010000208.1 GCA_019911865.1 Thermoanaerobaculia bacterium | reverse complement strand
GGCAGCCCCGGAGCGGCGGCGGCTTCGCCGCCGCCGCTCCGGGGCTGCCGCTCGACGATCTGGCCACCCGCCTGGCGCCGGGCACGCTGCTCTCGGGCCGCTGCGCCGGCAGCGGTACCGAGCGCGTCTGCCTCGACGTGGTGGCGCCGCGGCTCGCTTCCGGTCGCCACCTGGTGGTGATCGCCGACCTCGCCGCGCCGTCCTTCGAGGCGCTGGCGCCGCAGCTCAACGCCTGGGCGCGCGCCGGGTCCGAACCGCCGCTCACCGTGCTCGGCGAGCTCTCCGAGGAGCGCCGCACCGAGCTCTTCTGGAGCGTCGCTCCGGCATTCGACTTGCACGATACGCCGCCGGCGCTGCTGCGCCCGCTCTACCGCACCCTCCCGCGCTCGTTCCTCGTCGAGGACGGCCGGGTCCGCGAAACCTGGACCGGCCTGCCGCCGCAGATCGCGGCGCTGGCCCCCTGAACCCGACGAGGGGAACTGCCGCATGAACCGACGCTCCGCCTCCGCCGTCCTGCTCGCGCTCGCCGCGACGATCTGCGCCCCGGCGCTGCGCGCCCAGACCCCGGACGCACTACTCTCCGGCTTCGAACCCTCCGGCGACTGGGTCCTCTCGGTCGACGGGCGCGAGGTGCCGACGGCGCGCCTCTACTTCTCGAAGCGGGCGCAGGCGATCTTGATCCGCAGCGCGGAGTTCCCCTCGCCGGTGCTGCTCGACATCGCCGGACGCGCCGCCCAGACGGTCGACCTTATGAAAGTCTCCGAGCGCAGCGACGGGGTGATCGACCTGCTCGCCGACGCCGTGCTCGAGCCGAGCGGCGCACTCGCCGTCACCCGCACCGGCGCCACCTTCTCGGTGGGGGCGCGCAAGGCCGAAATCGCCTCGACCCCCTACCTGATCGGCGCCAAGGCGGGCAGCGACCTGCTCGGTCACAGTGCCTACTACCGCTTTCTCGCCGGCAAGTACGTGCCCGATTCCGGCGCTCTCGGCCGGCTGCGCGGCGAGAAGCGCAACGTGCGCGTGCTCACCTTCTTCGGCTCCTGGTGCCCGCACTGCAAGGAGCACGTGCCGCTGCTGCTCAAGGTCGAGCAGATGCTCGCCGGGTCGAAGATCGACTTCGACTACCGGGGGATGCCGGGCGGCCGGGTCTCCGAGCAGCCCGAGGCGAAGGAGTGGGAGGTGACCGGCGTGCCGACGACCATCGTCATCGTGGACGGCCGCGAAGTCGGCCGGATTCCCAACGGCGGCTGGTCGCAGCCGGAGAAGGCGCTCGCCGACATCCTCGCCGGCGGCGCCACCCCCGCGTCGCGCTGATCCGGCAGTAGACTCCGGCCCGAACCGGACAGCGGCAGGAGATCGTCCGCCATCGCGGACGGGGGAGGCGTGCATGCTTCGACGCGGGAGCTGGTGGGTGCTGGCGCTCGTCGCGAGCGCTGCGTTGGCGCAGGAGACGGTGCCGGCTGACGAGCCGGAGGCGGGGTTCACCCTGGCGCAGCCGGAGGCGGAGCCCGGCGGTCTCGTCCTCGACTGGGGCTTCGAGGCCAAGGCTCACTGGCGCGACAGCGAGGCGTCGCGCAATCCGAGTCCGTTCCAGTTTCCGCCGGAGTTTCTGCCGCCGGGCGCCTCCCTGCCGGCCTTCCAGGAGACGGTCAATCCGGGCGAGCACTTCGAGGTGTCGACCCTGACGCTGCTTCTCGGCGCGCGCTGGGGGGAAGCGATCGCGGCGCGGGCGAAGATCGACTTCATCGACCTCCACGACCGCAACCCGACCTCGTCGGACCGCGAGATCGACGTCGACGAGCTCTGGCTCCGCTTCGGGCGCGATCCGGAGCTGCCGGCGGACGGATTCGGGGCGTACGCGAAGGTCGGCAAGTTCCCCCACTTCGAGCGTCAGAACGACCGCCACCTCGAAAGTTACGGCCTGGTCTCGACCGCCTTCAACCGCTTCGAGGACGCTGGCATCGAGGTCGGTATCGACCTCGGGCGCCACCTCTATCTGCGCGGCTCGCTGACCCAGGGCAACCCGCTCTTCTTCCGCGATCCGAACGCGCTCGCCGGCGACAACGGCACGCCGGCCGGCGATCCGGCCCGCCGGCCGAATCCGGTGCCGGAGCTGGCCTCGGGCTTTCCGATCCTCTACGACGCCGAGGTCGAAGATCTCGACGTCGACGGCGACCTCGAGACCGGCGCCGGGCTCGGCGTCCGCTTCGGCGAACCGGGAGCCGGGGCGCACCTCGATCTGCTCGCCTGGGGCTACCGGCGCGAGCTGGCCGACACCGTGAGCCTCGAGGGGACGAGTTACGGCGGCGACCTCGACCTGCTCGACGGGCCGTTCGACGCCTTCTCGCTGCCGATCTCCGGCCGCGACAAGGAGGAGGTCGGCGCCAACCTGCGTTTCGCTGCGGGCGGCCTCGCCCTGTTCGCCCAGTTCGTCGACCAGGAGGTCGCCGGCATGGATCGCACCGGCTGGGAGGCCGAAGCGGCGTACACCTTCGAGCTGCCGCTGGTCTGGGCGGCCGGCGGACGCCAGCTCTTCCCGACCCTGCAGCCGGCGGTGCGCTATTCGTACCTCGAGCCCGAGTTCGCCGGCGGCTCGCCGTTCTATCCGGCCCCGTCGGTGCGCTGGGAGTGGGCGAAGCTCGACTACGGCATCCGGCTCGGCATCGTCGACGGCGTCGACCTCACCGTCGAGTTCGCCGACAACGTGATGACTCTCGCCAACGGGCGCGAGATCTCCGCCGACGAACTGCTCGCCACCCTCCGCTGGCGCGTTGGGGGACTGCCACGCTGAGACTGCGAAGACGCGACGAGGCCCAAGGCCGAGGCCGGGGCAACAGCGAAGTCGAAGTCAATGGCAAGGGCGACATCGAAGTTAAGGGCGCAGGCGCAGGCAAAGGCAAAGGCGAAGGCAAAGGATCCATAGAGGGGAGAATTGGGAGGCGGGGGAGGGCGGTTGGACGTCAGGGCGACCCGACTCCAATCGGCGGGCCTCGCCGCCTTCCGCCGGCGGCGGTCGCTCGCTTCCCGCTTCCCGCTCCCCGCCTTCCGCTGTCCACGGCGTCGAGACAGCTTCTGACGCCGTTCCGCTGCTGACAAGGTGCCACCCACTTCGCAAGTTGCTGGGAAGACGGGCTTTGCGAGTCGCCTGGCGCTTGTTCGGTTCCAGCAAGAGCTGGATGAAGGTCGAGATCGGAACTTTGAGTTCACCGTTCTCGCTGCGTCGTACGTTCCGAGCTTCCAGCATCTGAGCAAGACGTGGCTATCGAATAGCCTTTCGTCGATGTTGGCCCTTAGCCCGGATGATGCATGAAGTTCGGTCTCGTGCCACCGGGATCTCCGCGGAGGGCGTGTGCGGGCTGTGATCGTCGGGGTATTTGGACGGACGAG
>JAIOJQ010000207.1 GCA_019911865.1 Thermoanaerobaculia bacterium | reverse complement strand
GCCGTCGGCGCCACGCCGGCCGCGGATCCGTCCCTGCTCGCGGTCGAGGTCGAGCCCGACCAGCGTCGCCGGCCACGCCCGCCCGCGGGCGTACACGGCGCGGCGGTAGAACCAGAACACCTCGTGGCCGTGGAAGTACTCACCCGGCGCCGCCGGCCGCCGATGCACCCGCACGTAGCCCTGCCGCTCCAGCCGTTCGGGCAGCGCCAGCGCCGCCACCCGCCCGGCCGGCGGCACCTCGAACGCCGCCGACCAGACCCGACTCTCGTTGCGCCCCGGCTCCTCACCCAACTCCCCCGCCCCCACCGGCGCGGCGAAGGTGAAGGCGAAGGCGACTGCAGTACCGGCGAGGCGCCAGACGGCCGCCGGCAACGGGATCGAGTGGGTCATCGGTTGCTGCGTGACGGGAAGTCTTTGGCCCAAGTGCAGTGATGCCGGTGATACTCCAAATATCGAGCCGTATCGTCGGGCACTGACTGCAGGCGATCGGTTTCCGTGACGCCGAGGCGCTGGAGTTCTCTGCGGTCGAGATGGTTCGCGACGAGGATCGAACCCGAGGATGAGAAAGTGATCAGGCGTCGATCGAAGAGTGCGTCGTACTGAGGCGCCAGAAGTAGGCCGTTAGCAGGGTCGAGACGCGCCGTGTCGCTGGCCTCCCGCCAAGGGCGGATATGAGAGGCGCGCAGGATCTCGGGGATTCGAATCCCGGAGACGCTGCAGCGGTATTCCCACCGGTCGAGAAGGTTCTGTCGGAACTGCGCTTGGCCCACCCGCGCTTGAATCGACACCTCGCGAGTCGTCGACTCCCAGCTCTCCGGCAGCCGGTAGGACTCATCGGGCTGCAGGCCGGGCGAAACCCCAGCTGCGAGACGAAACACGAACTGACTGGGTCGATCGCTGTGAAACTGGTGCCAGACCGATCGAATCTCGCCGAGAAACGTAAACGGGGATCTGTCCCGGCGGCGATAGAAGAGGAAGATGTGTTCGCCGCGCTCGGCGGCGCGCGCAACTCGATCATCGGACCCGTGCTTGGTTTCGCCCTCCCAGAAGAGCATGTCCTCCGAAATGTGGTCCTTGTACTGGGTCAGATCCTGGCGCTTCTCTTGCGTGACGAACAGAAGGATCTTGTCGTTACCGGCTGGACAGAAGACGCCTTTCTCCAGCGCCTTTCCCCCTACATACCCCCACATGGCAGCAAGGTCGTCGCGTGAATAGGAGCCCCCAAGCTCGAGGAGCTCGATCTCGACACGGCGACGAGGGTTGCGAGCCATTGGGGCTCGGGCGATGCTACCAGGGTCGAATCCTGACAGCCGCGAGCTTTGAACCGTGCCTGCGGAAGGTCGAGCGCGACCTCATGGGCCCGTCCTTCTTGGGTTGTTCTTTTACAGTCCGACTGTAAATTTACAAGGCATTTTCTACGGACCTTGCGGTGGCGGAGGGGCCACTGGTTCCGCTGGCGGGGGTTGCATAAGCTGGGCCGATGTCTTGGCGACAGTGGGGGGAGCGCCTGCGGGTCGGGGG
>JAIOJQ010000206.1 GCA_019911865.1 Thermoanaerobaculia bacterium | reverse complement strand
GGGCGAGCGGCGCGCCGGCGCCGGCGGAGACCCGCCGGCCGCGCAGGCGGACCCGCTTGAGTTCGCCGGTGAGCCGGGCCACCACGCCGCGCAGCCCGTCGTCCGGCGCCAGCACGTTCGAGCCCAGGCCGAGCAGCTGGAACGGCACCCCGGCGGCGTCGGTCGCCCGCAGCAGGGCAACGAGCGCGCGCTCCGAGGCGACGTCGACCAGCAGCTCGGCCGGGCCGCCGATGCGCAGCGTCGTGCAGCGGGAGAGCGGGGCGTCGGGGCGAAGGGCGAGGCCGGGGATCCCGGAAAGCTGTCCGGCGAGCTCCCCGATGCAAGGCGAGGGCATCGAATCTCCGTCTTCTTCCAGCAGAGTGGCGGCGGAGGCGAACCCGCTTTCCGACGCCGGCCGACCGATAGTATAGTGGCGCAAGAGAGACGGAAAAACGACCGCCGCGCACCAGCGGGACAACCAGAAAGGGAATCGGGGGACCAGGAGATGGCGGACATCAAAGCGGAGAGACTCAAGGCGATCGAGGGGGCGCTCACCCAGATCGAGCGGCAGTTCGGCAAGGGCTCGATCATGCGGCTCGGGCAGCAGGAGTCGCACGCGATCGACTTCATCCCCACCGGCTCGCTGGCCATCGACTCGGCGCTCGGCATCGGCGGCTTCCCGCGCGGCCGCGTGGTCGAGGTTTTCGGCCCCGAGTCGTCGGGCAAGACGACGCTGGCGCTGTCGGTCATCGGCCAGGCGCAGAAGCGCGGCGGCGTCGCCGCGTTCATCGACGCCGAGCACGCGCTCGACGCCGAGTACGCGAAGAAGCTGGGGGTCGACATCGACAACCTGCTCGTCTCGCAGCCCGACAACGGCGAGCAGGCGCTCGAGATCGCCGAAATGCTGGTGCGCTCGAACGGCGTCGACGTGGTGGTCATCGACTCGGTGGCCGCGCTGGTGCCGCGCGCCGAGCTCGAGGGCGAAATGGGCGACTCGCACGTCGGCCTGCAGGCCCGCCTGATGTCGCAGGCCCTGCGCAAGCTCACGGCGATCGTCTCGAAGTCGAAGACCTGCCTCGTCTTCATCAACCAGATCCGCGAGAAGATCGGCGTCATGTTCGGCAATCCGGAGACCACCACCGGCGGCCGGGCGCTGAAGTTCTACTCCTCGATCCGCGTCGACATCCGGCGCATCTCGGCGCTCAAGGAGGGGGACGTGGTCACCGGCAGCCGGGCCAAGGTCAAGGTGGTCAAGAACAAGGTCGCCGCGCCGTTCCGCCAGGCCGAATTCGACATCGACTACGGCGAAGGGATCTCGCGTCCGGGCGAGCTGATCGATCTCGGCGTCGAGCACAAGCTGGTGATCAAGAGCGGCGCCTGGTTCGCCTACGGCGATGTCCGCCTCGGCCAGGGGCGCGAGAACTCCAAGCAGTTCCTGCGCGACAACCCGGACGTCGCGACGGAGATCGAGGAGAAGCTGCGCACGATTCTCGGCCTGCCCGCTCCGGCTCCGGCGGTGACGGCCGAGGCGACGGCCGCCAAGTGAGGCGCCGCCGCGCGCTCGCCGCGCTGGCCGTCGCACTCGGACTGACGGCCAGCGCCCCGGCGGACGCCCGGCCCGACGCTGCGCGCCTGACGGCGACCGCCCCCGGCTGGGCGGTCGCCGGGCGCCCCCTGGAGCTCGAAATCCGCCAGGCGGGGGCGCTCGCCGGCCGGCCGATCGACGTGCTGATCTTTCTCGACGACCGCCGCATCGCCACCGTGCGCGGCGAAGGGGACCGCACCACGGTCCGCGTACCGACCGACGGGATCCCCGCCGGCCGTCATGCCCTGCGCTTCAAGTCGGGGTCCGAGAGGGGGGAGCTGACCGTCCGGCTGCTCCCCGCCGCGACGCCCTGGGCGGCGGCCGCCCTCGCCGCCGCTCTGCTCGGCGGCATCGCCCTGCTCCTGCGCCGCAGGCGTCCCGCCGCCTGACGGCCGGCCCGCGCCCCGCCCCCCGCTTCGAGAGACACCGCGCCGGATACCTCCGCGCGCGTTTGTGTGTCCCTCTTGTGTGCCCCGGGTCAGAGGCCGCGGAAGGCGGAGGCGGGAACGGGCAGGAGGGCGAGGGAGCCGGCGCGGAAGTGGAGGACGAGGCGGTCCATGCGCGCCGCGCGCTGTTCCGGCGGCGAGGCGGCGAAGATCTGGCCGAGGCTGGTCTCGCCGTCGATCTGGCGATCGAACGCCTCCCACTCGCCCGAGCCGCGGGCTGACTCGTCGTCGCCCGGCGGCCGCACCCAGACCGGATAGGCGCGCTCGATGGCGTCGAACGGCAGCGAGAGGTGGTGCTGGAAGAGCGCCGCCCGCTCCTCGGTGACCTGCTCGAGCAGCAGGTCGGCCAGCTGCAGCTCGGCCGACGCCGAGTCGGTCGGTTCGTTGACCTCCTCGACGTCGAGCGCCCCCGAGACGGTGAGCCGGTAGGCCCCGTCGAGGAAGCGGAACCAGGTGCCGCGCACCTCGTTGTAGAGCTCGACCAGCGAGCGCGCGCCGTCGACGTGCTCGAGGATCCGCCGCTCGAGCGGCGGCAGCGCTCCGGCCGGCCGGCCGCTGCGCTTGAGGACGATGTTGTCGTGCACGAAGAGCCGGCGGATGCGGCCGTGCTCGTCGGCGCGCCGGCTCCCCTCGAAGGCGAGGCGGGTGGCGGCGAGCGGCTCGGGGAGCACCTGCTTCTCGGGCAGCGTCTCGTTGGTGAAGTAGAAGATCCCGGTGCGCCAGAGGAAGAGCTCGCAGACCTGGTCTTCGACGTGGGTGCGCAGCGACTCGGCCATCAGCTCGCCGGGCAACAGGCTGAGCTGGGTGAGCGCGTCGCCGAGCAGCACACCCTTGCGCTGGCAGATCTGCAGCGCCCGCACGAGGCCCCGCTCGTCGATCAACCCCTGGGCGAGCAGGTACTGGCCGTAGAACTCCGCCGGCTCGCTCGACAGGCAGGCGACCACTTCACCGTCGCGGAAGTAGACCCGCTTCTCCGCCCCGCTGCGGCGCACCACCAGCGAGCCCGAACGGCGGTCGTTGTGCGCCCAGGTGAGCAGGTCGGCGATCGGAAAGGAGGCGAGGCGTCCGGAGAACTCCATGGCGGGGGTTGGTATGTTATCCGCAATGAGCCCGAAGACTCTTGCCACCGCACTCATTCTCGCCCTCCCCCTCCCGGCCATCGCCGACCTGCTCCCGAACCTGCGCGATGGCCAACTCGACGAAGGAGCCCATGGTCCAATCGTCGCCGCAGCCACATACCTGGTGGACAAAATTCGCCAGCAGCTTGTTCCCGTTCGGCGTGTGCGTCACCTCGGGATGGAACTGCACGCCATAGAACCCGCGCGCTTCGTCCCCCGCGGCGGCCACCGGACAGCTCGCCGTGGTCGCCAACGTGGCGAACCCGTCAGGCAACCGCCGCACCGAGTCCCCGTGGCTCATCCAGACCGGCATCGAGGGGGGCAAACCCGCACTGATCCGCGAACCGTTGAGC
>JAIOJQ010000205.1 GCA_019911865.1 Thermoanaerobaculia bacterium | reverse complement strand
GTCGGCATCACGTCCGACTGGCGCTTGCGCCCGACGATGGCAGCCTTCTCGTCCTCCTTGTGGGCGAAGACGATGGCGCCCTTGCGCACTTCGCCCATGACGACCATGTTGTCGGTGATGGCCTCATGGTCCTGCGCAGTGAACGGTTGCTCGTAGGTGGTGACCACGCCGGGGATGCGTTCTTCCAGGTTTTCCAGGGCGACGCGCAGCTTCGCTCCGTCCGTCGAACCGGCCTGGCGCAGGGCGGCGGCGAGTATCAGCATACTGTCGTAGCCTTGGGCGGCGGAGATCGCCGAACTCATGCGGCTGACTTTCGATCTGCCGATATAGGCCAGGATGAATTCGGTGCGGCGTGAATTGATCGGCGCCTCGATGAAGGTCTGCGGCATGCGCGCACCTTCGGCATGGGCACCGGCCGGTTGCAGGAAATTGGTCCACGACAGCGGCCAGCTGCCGATCATGGGCACGTTCCAGTTGAGCCGGGCGCGGCCGTTGGCGATGACCGCCAACTCCGGCCCGACCGTGTAGCTGAGGATGGCCTGCGCGCCGGCGGCCTTTGCCTTGCCCAGCGCAGCGCCCAGATCCTTCACTCCGAGCGGGAAACCCTCGACATGCACCGGCTTGACGCCGACCTTGATCAGCTCCGCGACGAGAAAGTCCCTGCCCTGCTGGCCATAGGCCGTGGTGTCATGGAACACGGCGACCTTGCGGTAGCCGCGCCGCTCCACCGCCTCGCGCGCCACCAGGCGGGCCTGGATCTCGTCGTTGGCTGCAGTACGGAAGATATAGTGTTCGGGCTGGCTGGCGAAGGTGGCGGTGATCGCCGCGCCGGTGGCCACCGGCACCAGCAGCGGGATTTTCGCCTTCTGATAAAGCTCCATGCTCTTCAGCACCACGCCGGTGTTGCAGCTGCCGATGGTGGCGGCGACCTTTACCTTGCCGATCAGCTCTTCTGCGATGGCACGGCCCTTGTCCGGATTGGCCTCATCGTCGCGCACGACGAGCTCGATCTGGCGGCCGAGTACGCCGCCCTTCCAGTTGATCTCCTCCACCGCGAGCTTGACGGCGTTGAGCAGCGACTCGCCCATCGGGCTCGAACCGCCCGTCAGCGGACAGGTAAGGCCGATGCGGATCGGGCCGGGGCCGGCGCCGAGGGCGGTCTGTGCGAACAACGCGATGCCAGCCAGACAGGCCAGCAGGTTGCGGGCGTACTTCATGCTGTTTCCTCCATATGGATGTCACGGCCGGCCCTTGTGGGGCCGGGGCTGCGGGCGGTAGAAGCCTTACTTCGCCGCCTTCTTTCGGTTGTTGTCATCGTGCGCGCGCACCACGCGCCCGCCGCGCACCTCGCCCATGACGACCTGGCCCGGCGAGTCGATGGTCTCGTGGTCGCTGCGCGAGAAGGGCCGCTCGTAGGTCATGATGACGCCCTCGACCTTCTCCTTGAGATCCTCCAGCGCCTCGCGCACGCGCGAACCGTGGGTGGTGCCGGCCTGGCGGATGGCGGCGGCCAGCAGGTGCATGCCGTCGTAGCCCTGGGCGGCGGCCGAGGGCGAGGGCATGCGCTCGCTGCGGGCGCGCTTCTGCCAGGCCGCGATGAAGGCGGCGCGCTTCGGCGTGTCCGCCTCCTGGATGAAGGTCTGCGGCATGGTCGCCCCTTCGCCGTTGGGGCCGGCGCTGTCGATGAAGTTCGACATCGACAGCGGCCAGCCGCCGATGATGGGCACCTGCCAGCCGAGCTTGGCGGCGCCGTTGGCGATCTGCGCCAGTTCCGGGCCGATGCCGTAGAGGAGCAGGGTCTCGGCGCCGGCCTGGCGCGCGCGCAGGAGCTGGCGCGACATGTCGATGTCGCGGATGTGGAACTGTTCCACCGCCACCGGCCGGATGCCCTTCTTTTCCAGCACCCTGAGCAGGTCGTCGCGGCCGAGCTGGCCGTAGTTGGTCGAGTCGGCGAGGATGGCCAGCCTGCGGAAATGGCGCCGCTCCACGGCCTCCTCGACGATCATGGCGGCCTGGATGGTGTCGTTGGCCGACATGCGGAAAACGAAGTTGTCGGGATGCTGCGGCGGCAGGAACTGGCGCGTGACGACCGAGCCGGTCGCCACCGCCGTGATCACCGGGATGCGCGCCTCCTGGTAGTGGCGCTGGCTGGCCAGCGCCACGCCGGTATTGACGATGCCGACGGCGGCGACGATGCGCTCCTTGCGGATCAGTTCCTGCGCGACCTGCGCGCCGCGCTCGTTGCGTGCCTCGTCGTCGCGCTCGACGAGCTGCACCGGGCGGCCGAGCAGCCCCCCCGCGGCATTGATCTCGTCGGCGGCGATGCGGATGCCGTCGCGCATGGACAAACCCATCGGGCTGGAGCCGCCGGTGAACGGGCCGGAGACGCCGATGCGGATCGGCTCGGCGGCCGGCGCGGCCATGCCGAGAAAACAGGCGGCCAGCGCGAGCAGGCGCGTCAGTCTCATCCTTTTCCCTCCGTGGTGTGGCGTCAGGGTAGCCAGCGCGCCGGCCAGGGGTAATGGGGGTTAACCCCAAGGGCATGAGAAAATCAGCGGTGACATCCTCCGACTGACATGAACGCCGAAACCGCCATCCGCCAGCGCAACTGGGTCTGGATCGTTCCCTACATCGCCGTCGGCGTCTTTGCCCTGGCGATGCTGGCGCTCGTCTGGGGCCTGCAGAAGCGCGAGACCGACCTGCAGAACGACGTCCTCGGCCGCGACGTGCAATGGGCCGAACGGACCATGCGCCTGCACATGCAGGGCACGCAGGACTACCTTGCCCAGCTCGCGCGCGAGATGGCCGAAGGCAAGCTCGACCGCAACGCCTTCCTGGTGCGCGCCACGCAATACCTCGCCAACACCCCCGAGATGGCCAACATCGTCTGGGTCGACTCCGGCCAGATCATCCGCTGGACGGCGCCCTATGAGACCACCGACTGGATCGCCGGCGAGCGCCTGGCCGGCGCGCAGCCGGCCAGCTTCGCCCATGCCCTTACCTCGGGCCGGCCGACCTACGGCGAGGCCTATGTCAATCACCGCGGCGCCGCCCTGCTGGAACTCTACGTGCCGGTGCAGTTCGGTCGCACCTACATGGGCACGCTGGTCGGCGTCTACACCGTGGAGGGCATGCTGCGCCACCTGGTGCCGGCCTGGTTCGGCGAGAAGTACAGCCTGGCCATCGTCGACGCCGAGGGCCGCATGCTGGGGGCGAACACCACCGTGACGCCCGCCGCCGACGCCCTCGGCTACGACATCGGCTTCGACCCGCCCGGCAACGGCCTGCGGCTGCGCGCCAAGGCCTTCCGCACCGATCCCGGCGCGGCGCGGGTGGTGCCGCTCGTCCTCATCGCCGGCCTGACGCTGCTGGTGGTGTGGAGCCTGTGGGCGCTGCGCAGCCACTTCCAGCGTCGCGTCAAGGTCGAGAAGGAACGCGACCGCCTCTTCAACCTGTCCCTCGACATGCTCTGCATCGCCGGCATGGACGGCAGCTTCCGCCGCGTGAACCCGGCCTTCGGCCGCGTCCTCGGCTACGCGGCCGAGGAGATCACCGGCCGGCCGATGCTCGACTACGTGCACCCCGAGGACCTTGCCGGCACCGTCGACGCCCTGCGCCAGCTCGCCGCCGGCCGGCCGGCCAGCTTCGAGGGCCGCTGGCGTGCCGCCGACGGCCGCTATCGCTGGCTGCTGTGGGCCATCAACCCGGTGCCCGAGGAAAAGCTGCTCTATGCCGTCGCCCACGACATCACCGGCCGGCGCGAGGACGAGGAGAAGCTGAAGAGCGCCTACGCCTTCCGCAAGGCGATGGGCGAGTCGCTCATCACCGGCATCCGCGCCATCGACATGGAGGGGCGCATCATTTTCGTCAATGCCGCCTTCTGCCGCATGACCGGGCTCGCCGAACAGGAGCTGCTCGGCTGCCGCCCGCCGTTTCCCTACTGGCCGCCGGAAGAGGCCGAACAGCTGCAGCGCCACCTCGAGCAGACGCTGGCCGGCCAGGTGCCGCAGGGCGGCTTCGAGATGCGCATCATGCATCGCGACGGCCGGCGCTTCGACGTGCACATGTATGTCTCCCCGCTGATCGACAGCAGCGGCCGCCAGGTCGGCTGGATGGCCTCGATGAACGACGTCACCGAGCGCAAGCGCATGGAGGCGGAAACCCTGCGCCACCAGGAGCGCCTCGAGCAGACCTCGCGGCTGATCACCATGGGCGAGATGGCCTCCTCGCTGGCGCACGAGCTGAACCAGCCGCTGTCGGCCATCGCCAACTACTGCATGGGCAGCGTGAACCGCCTGCGCTCGGGCGGCTGCCGCGAGGAGGACCTCCTCGCCGCCATGGAGAAGGCCAGCGCCCAGGCCGAGCGCGCCGGCAAGATCATCCGCCGCACGCGCGAGTTCGTGAAGAAGAGCGCTCCGGTGCGCGCCCCCGTGGCGCTGGCCGAGATCGTCGAGGAGGCCATCGGCTTCGCCGACATCGAGGCGCGCAAGGCCGTCGTGACGCTGCGCGTGGACGTGCCCGCCGAACTGCCGCCGGTGTTCGCCGACCGCATCATGATCGAGCAGGTGGTGCTCAACCTGGTCAAGAACGGCATCGAGGCCATGCAGCACACGCCGCCGGGGCGGCGTGTGCTGCACATCGCCGCGCGCCCTGCCGGCGGCATGGTCGAGGTGGCAGTGGCCGACCGCGGCTGCGGCCTCAGCGAGGAGCAGGTCGAGCGGCTGTTCACGCCCTTCTTCACCACCAAGCCCGAGGGCATGGGCATGGGCCTCAACATCTGCCGCTCGATCGTCGAATACCACGACGGCCGCCTCTGGGTGGAGCCCGATCCGGGCGGCGGCAGCGTGTTCCGGTTTACACTCCCCGCCCACTCCCCGCTCCCCGCGGGGAGCGGGGCCGGGGGAGAGGGCGCGGAGGTTGAACCGTGACCGAGCAGCGCGTCTACATCATCGACGACGACGAGGCCATGCGCGACTCGCTGGCCTGGCTGCTCGAGTCGCAGGGGCTCCGCGTGGCGGCCTTCGCCGCCGCCGAGGACTTCCTCGCCGCCTGCGGCGCGGACATGGCCGGCTGCATCGTGCTCGACGTGCGCATGCCCGGCATGAGCGGGCTGGAGCTCTACGAGAGGCTCGCCGCGCGCCATTGCGCCCTGCCGGTGATCTTCATCACCGGCCACGGCGACGTGCCGATGGCCGTCTCGGCGCTGAAGAAGGGCGCCGTCGACTTCATCGAGAAGCCCTTCAACGACAAGGAGCTGCTCGCCGTCATCGGCCAGTGCCTCGAGCGCGAGCGCGCCACGCGCGAGCAGCGCCGGCGCGGGACCGATGCGGCGCTGCGGCTCGCCAGCCTGACCGAGCGCGAGCGCGAGGTGATGGACCTCGTCCTCGCCGGCAAGCTCAACAAGCAGATCGCCGACGTCCTCAACATCAGCATCAAGACGGTGGAAGTGCACCGCGCCCGCATCATGGACAAGATGGCGGTGCGCTCGGTGGCCGAACTGGTGCAGGCGGTGATATCGACCCGACCATGACAGCAAGGAGCAACACAGTGACGCAGAAGAATCTTTCCGGAAAAGTCGCCATCGTGACCGGTGCCGCCAGCGGACTCGGCCGCGCCATCGCCGAGCGGCTGGCCGCCGACGGCGCCAGCGTGGTGGTGGGCGACATCAGCGACAAGGGCGCCGAGGTGGCGCAGGCCATCGGCGGGCATTTCGTCAAGGGCGATTCGGCGCAGCGCGCCGACTGCAAGGCGCTGGTCGACGCCGCGCTGGCGAAATACGGCACGGTGCACATCCTGGTGAACAACGCCGGCTTCCAGCACGTCTCGACCATCGAGGACTTCCCCGAGGACATGTGGGAGAAGATGCAGGCGGTGATGCTCACCGCGCCTTTCCTGCTCACGCGCTACTGCTGGCCGGCGATGAAAAAGCAGCAATGGGGGCGCATCGTGAACATCTCGTCCATCCACGGCCTCATCGCCTCGCCCAACAAGGCCGGCTACATCGCCGCCAAGCACGGCCTGGTCGGCCTGACCAAGACGGCGGCGCTCGAAGGCGGCGCCTGCGGCATCACCGCCAACGCCATCTGCCCGGCCTACGTGCGCACGCCGCTGGTAGACAACCAGATCGCCGACCAGGCGAAGACGCGCGGCATCCCCGAGGCCGAGGTGATCGAGAAGGTCATGCTGGAACCGGCCGCCATCAAGCGCCTGATCGAGCCGGCCGAGGTGGCCGACTTCGTCGCCTATCTGTGCTCGCCCGCCGCCGGCGTCATCACCGGCTCGGCGCTGACCATGGACCTGGGCTGGACGGCGCGGTAAACCCCAATGGCCTTTCAGTCGAACAAGCGGTAAATTCCGCACTCATTCCCTCTCCCCGCTTGCGGGGAGAGGGCCAGGAAGAGGGGCAAGCCGGCCTACCCTCTCCCCAGCCCTCTCCCGCGAGCGGGGGAGGGGGTAACGCATGAAGGAGTTTCACGTGCGCGTCGCCCTCTTCGTCACCTGTCTCGCCGATCTTATGAAGCCCGGCGTCGCCTTTGCCGCCATCCGCCTGCTCGAGCACGGCGGTTGCACCGTCGAGGTGCCGCAGACGCAGACCTGCTGCGGCCAGCCGGCCTACAACTCGGGCGACCGCGCCACCGCCCTCGCCCTGGCGAAAAAGACCCTGGCGGAATTCGAGAGCTTCGACTACGTCGTCGCCCCCTCCGGCTCCTGCGGCGGCATGATCCGCGCCCATTACCCCGAGCTGTTCCGCGACGATCCTGCGACGCTCAAGCGCATCGAGGGGCTCGCCTCCCGCACCTACGAGCTGACCGACTTCCTGGTGAACGTCCTCAAGCTCGACAGCGTGCCCGGCGACTTCAAGGGCACGGTGACCTACCACGATTCCTGCTCCGGCCTGCGCGAACTCGGCGTCAAGGCGCAGCCGCGCGCCCTGCTGGCCAAGCTGCCCGGCGTGACGCTGACCGAAATGAACGAGGCCGAGACCTGCTGCGGCTTCGGCGGCACCTTCTCGCTGAAGTTCGGCGAGGTGTCGACGCAGCTCGCCGACAACAAGTGCGGCCACGCCTGCGCCACCGGCGCGGACGCCATCGTCGGCGGCGACCTCGGCTGCCTGCTCAACATCGAGGGGCGGCTGCGCCGGCGCGGCGACCTGAAGACGCAGGTGCTGCACATCGCCGAGGTGCTGGCGGGGAGGCGCGATTAACAAAACCATCCCCTCTCCCCGCATGCGGGAAGAGGGCCAGGGAGAGGGGCAAGCCGCCGTCACCCTCTCCCCGGCCCTCTCCCGCCAGCGGGAGAGGGAGCGATATCGATAGCGACTGACGATGGAACTCCGCTCCAACGAATTCAAGGCCCGCGCCGCCGCCAACCTCGGCGACGCCAAGCTGCAGAAAGGCCTCGGCCTGATCAAGGTGAAGGCGGTGGTGAATCGCGCCGGCGCGGTCGCCGAGTTCGGCGACTTCGAATCGCTGCGCGAGGCCGGCAAGGCCATCCGCAACCGGGCGCTGGCCGACCTCGACCTCTATCTCGAGTGCTTCGAGCGCGAAGCCACCGCCCGCGGCGCGGTGGTGCACTGGGCGGAGAACGCCTCCGAGGCCTGCCGCATCGTCGTCGACATCGCGAAGCAGAACGGCGTGAAGACGGTCGCCAAGTCGAAGTCGATGGTGAGCGAGGAGGTCGGCCTCAACGACGCGCTGATCGAGGCCGGCATCGAACCCATCGAAACCGACCTCGGCGAGTACATCCTGCAGATCAACGACGCCGAGCCGCCCTCACACATCGTCATGCCGGTGATCCACAAGACCGCCGAGGACGTCGCCGACCTCTTCCACGCCAAGCACGGCACGCCGCGCAAGACCGACCCGGCGGCGCTGACGCGCGAGGCGCGCGAGATCCTGCGGCCGAAGTTCATGTCGGCCGACATGGGCGTCTCCGGCGCCAACTTCCTCGTCGCCGAGACCGGCTCGACGCTGATCGTCACCAACGAGGGCAATGGGCGTCTATGCACCACGCTGCCGCGCCTGCACGTCGCCCTCACCGGCATCGAGAAGGTGGTGCCGACGCTGGAGGACGTCACGACCCTGCTGCGCCTGCTGCCGCGCTCGGCGACGGGGCAGGCCATCACCAACTACGTCTCGCTGCACACCGGGCCGAAGCGCCTCGAGGAATCCGACGGCCCGCAGCAGTTCCACATCGTGCTGGTGGACAACGGCCGCGCGAAGCTGCTCGCAGGCGAGATGCGCGAGATGCTGCGCTGCATCCGCTGCGGCGCCTGCATGAACCACTGCCCGGTGTACCAGGCCGTCGGCGGCCACGCCTACGGCTGGGTCTATCCCGGACCGATGGGCAACATCCTGACGCCGTCCTACGTCGGCCTGGAGAACGCCGTTCAGCTTCCCAACGCGGCGACGATGTGCAACCAGTGCGGCGTCGTCTGCCCGGTGAAGATCCCGTTGCCCGACCTGATGCGCAAGCTGCGCGAAGAGCAGATGCAACGCGGCCTCAAGCCCTGGCAGGAACGTCTAGGCCTCGCCCTGTGGGGCTGGGCGGCACAGCGGCCGGCGCTCTACGCCTTCGGCACGCGCATCGCCGCGCGCTTCATGAAGTGGCTGGGCGGCGACGAAAAGCTGATCCACCGCCTGCCGCTCGCCACCGGCTGGACGGATGGCCGCGATTTCCCGGCGCCGGCGGGAAAGACTTTCCGCGAGCTATACAAAAGGAGCAAGCGATGAAGCCGTTTTCGGTTTTCCCCCTCTCCCGCTGGCGGGAGAGGGCCGGGGAGAGGGTGGAAGCGTGACCGCCCGCGACGCCATCCTCAACCGCGTCCGCTCCGCGCTCAACCGAAAAGTCAGTCTCCCTGACACGGCGGCCATCGACGCCCATATCGCCGCCCACCCCGTCGGTCTGCAGCCGCCGCGCGACTGGGCGCCGGAGCTGCGCTTCCGCGCCCGCGCCGAGGCCCTCGCCAGCACCGTCGAGAAGATGTCGAGCCTCGCCGCCGTGCCCGGCGCCGTCGCCCGTTATCTGGTGGTCAACAACCTGCCCACCGGCGGCGTCTGCTGGCCCAGTTTGCGCTGCCTCGACTGGATCGGCGCCGGCCTTGGCATGGAAGACCGCCCGGCGCGTGGCGACGACCTCGTCGGCGTCACCGGCTGTTATTGCGCCGTCGCCGAGACCGGCACGCTGATGCTGCTCTCCGGCCCCGACACGCCGGCCGCGGCGAGCCTGCTGCCCGAGACCCACATCGCCATCGTCGAGACGGTGCGCATCGTGCCCTTCATGGAGGATGCCTGGGCGCTGCTGCGCGCCGAGCGTGGCCGCCCGCCGCGCGCGGTGAACTTCGTCTCCGGCCCCTCGCGCACCGCCGACATCGAGCAGACCGTCACCATGGGCGCGCACGGGCCGTATCGGGTGCATATAATCCTGGTCGGCTGAGCCGGGAGGCTCGTCGCCTGGAACGAACAGGGAGGTTCCGATGAAGCAAGGATTGATCTTTGCATTGGCATTGGTTTGCGGGAGCGCGTTCGCCCAGCTCGAAGTCAAGGAGTTGCCGACCCGTCCCGACGTGAAGATCCGCTTCGTCTACGCCAAGGCGGAAAATCCGGTCGCCAACGCCGTCCTGTTCCAGGGCGGTCCCGGCAACATCGGCATCTTTCCCAACGGCTCGATGCGCGTCGAGAACTTTCTCTCCGGCGGCGCCGCGCGCTTCACGCAGAACGGCATCTCGGTCGCCATCGTCGACGTCCCGTCGGATCGTCGCCACCTGAACGATTTCCGCCACACGCCGGAGCATGCGCAGGATGCGGCGGCGGTCATCGCCTTCCTGCGCCAGCAGAACAGGCTGCCCGTGTGGGCCATCGGCACCAGCAACGGCTCCCTGTCCGCCGCCACGGCCGCCGTGCTGCTGGGCGAACGCGGCCCCGACGGCATCGTGCTGACGGCATCGACCACCGGCAAGCCGGTGGCCGCCGCCCATCCCGTGACCGACGCAGCGCTCGACCGGATTACGCTGCCCGCGCTTTTCGTGCATCACAAGGATGACGCCTGCCATGTCACCCCCTACAGCGCCATTCCGGGCGTGATGGCGTCGATGAAGCAGGCCAAGGTCGCCGACCTGATCACCGTCGAGGGCGGCGAAAACCGCGGCAATCCCTGCCATTCCGGCTACCACCAGTTTCTCGGCATCGAAGCGACAGTCACTCAACAGATTGCGGACTGGATCAAGCGCTACCAGTCGAAAGGCAAAGCGGGTGCCGGCTCGTAAACCGTGACGACCTTCCTGCCCGGCCGGCATTGGCCGGGCAGTTCGAAAGGCCTCCCTCCGCCGTCCCGCGGGGACTGACTTTTCAGGGTATTCGCGCGGGTCCGGAATCGACCGAGGCTGTGAGAAAACCCGGTGAACTATCGCGGCCCATTCTTGTCTATGCATTAGGCATTAACTGGAGCGGGTGATGAAGCGGTTTGTTGAAGGGGAAGACAGGACGCAAGGGACGCTGCTGCCGGAGCGGCTTGATGATTACGTGGGCGAAGACAATCCGGTCAGAGCCATCGATGCATTTGTTGAACTGCTCGACCTGAAGGAACTGGGGTTTGCGGGAGCGGAACCCAAGTCGACGGGCAGGCCGGCCTACCACCCGGCGGTCCTGCTGAAGCTGTATATCTACGGCTATCTCAACCGCATCCAGTCGAGCCGTCGTCTGGAACGGGAAGCGCAACGCAATCTGGAGTTGATCTGGCTGAGCGGACGCTTGGCGCCCGACTTCAAGACGATTGCCGACTTCCGCAAGGGCAACGGACCGGCGATCCGGAGGGCATGTCGGGAATTTGTTCTGCTGTGCCGGAATCTCGATCTCTTTTCCGAAGCCATCGTGGCGATCGATGGCAGCAAGTTCAAGGCGGTCAATAACCGCGACAAGAACTTCACCGACCGGAAGTTGCAGGCACGGATGGAGCAACTGGAGGAGAGTATCGGACGCTACCTGGATGAGCTTGACCGTTCGGATCGCGAACCCACGGCGGTCAGCGAGGAGCGTGTTGCCCGTCTCAAGGACCGGATTGGCGGACTGAAGGAGCAGATGCAGCACCTCAAGGAGATAGGCGCCGAGATGCAGGCCGCGCCGGATGGCCAGGTTTCCCTGACTGATCCGGATTCCCGCTCCATGGCGACCAGCGGGCGCGGCACGGGCATTGTCGGCTATAACGTGCAGGTAGCCGTGGATGCCGAGCACCACCTGCTGGTGGCCCACGAGGTCACCAATCTTGGTCATGATCGCACGCAGCTTGTGCCCATGTCGCAAGCGACCAAGGAAGTCTTGGGCGGGAGCCGCCTTACTGTGCTGGCTGACCGCGGTTATTTCAACGGCGAGCAAATCAAGGCGTGCGAAGACCAGGGCATCGAAACGCTGGTGCCCAAGCCGCTCACGTCGAGCAATCGGGCGGCGGGGTTCTTTGATAAGCAGGACTTCATCTATGACGCCGAGCAGGATGAGTATCGCTGTCCGGCTGGAGAACGTGCAATCTGGCGTTTCAGCAGCGTCGAGCGGGGTCAGACACTCCACAAGTATTGGTCATCCGCCTGCACGAAATGTGCGCTCAAGCCGCAATGCACCACCAGCGTTTATCGGCGCATTGCCCGTTGGGAGCATGAACACATTCTCGATCGGATGAACGAACGCCTCAAGCGCACTCCCGAGGCGTCGCGGATTCGCCGCCGAACCGTCGAGCATGTCTTTGGTACACTCAAGGCCTGGATGGGATCAACCCATTTCCTGACCAAGACCCTGCCGCGCGTCAGCACTGAGATGAGTTTGCACGTGCTGGCCTACAACCTGAAGCGAATGATGAAGATCTTCGGGGTGCAGCCCCTGATCAGGGCCATGGCAGGCTAGCAGATCCCTCTTCGCCCTTCTTCGAGTGACGCCTCTGGCTGCCTTTGGCCCCAAATAGGTGGAACTGCTCGGTCACGTTTCCCATACCGTCCCTGAAATTCCCGTGTTTCCACACAGCCTCGACCCGAAGCTGCCGCTAGCTACTTGGAAAAGCGGGCCTTCAACGTAAAGGAGAGGGCCACTTGGTTGGGCAACGGGCTACAGGCAACCGACACGGCAAAAAAGTCGGCGCTGGTGGGACGGCAGAAAACGTGCTCTGGCCTTGTGCGTTCTTGTACCCGGCGTGCTGGTCCGTGCAGATACTGGCGTGCTATCCGCGCTTAAAGCGGTACCGGAAGTCACAGTAGGACGCGCCTTCCATTATGGTTTGTGTCCGCGTGAGTTCGACGGTGGGCGCTCCAACCTCGGCGACGTAATAGTCAAAATCACAGACCAAGAGTGCGCCTAGCTCCGGCTCACCCAGTGCCTTGAAGAACTCCGCAAAACCACATCGGTTCACGTTGTAGTCGCGAGCGTCATTGTCGTCCCGGAGC